>JBNKZR010000284.1:0-10071 GCA_050301735.1 Polyangiaceae bacterium
CGGGCAACGTTCTGGGCACGCCGGCCTACAGTGCCCCCGAAGCCATTCGCAACGGCAAGTTCTCGGCTCAAAGCGACCAGTTCTCTCTGGCGACGACCTTGTACGAGGCCCTCAGCGGACGGCGTGCGTTCCCCGGCGACGACGCCGTATTCGTCGCAACCCAAATCGCGAACGACGAGCCACCGCAGATAGCAGCAGTGTGCGGGGTCCCGCTGGCAGTTGATACCGTCCTCGCCAGAGCGCTCGCAAAACACCCGCAATCGCGCTTCGAAGACTGCGAAACCTTCGGGCACGCGCTGGCTGATGCGCTGATCCCGGAGACTCGACCGACGATGCCGACGCTCCCCGACACCGTTCACTCCCTACCAACCCTACAACCGACCCGCTCACGGGTGACTCCGGTGGTCGCAGCGCTGGCCCTAGGCGCGGGCGGCATGTGGCTGACCAACCGCGTACTCGTCGACGACACGCCGCCTCAGGTCACTGTTGTGCAGCAATTGCCACCGGCTGCCTCCGCCTTCGAGGAAGAGGACGTTCCTCCCGTGGCCTGGCTGGCGGAGGGCCCGCGTCGTACCCCGACTGCTCACCAGGGCACCGCCGCAGGCCCGAACGAAAACGACGCCAGTGAGGAGAGCGCAGCTCAGCCCGGCAGCAAGAAACCAGCCCCATCCGAAGATCCCCCGACCGATAGCGCCGACGAGGAGCAGTGAGTCGCCGCCGCGGGGCATGGTTCGGCGCCGCGCTGGGCCTGGTCTCGGCGAGTGCTCTGGTTCCGACCCCCGCGCGCACGCAAAACCTACCGTCTGCTGCGACGACACCTCACCACGGCGCTTCCTTCGACGTGCTGAATCTGCACAACCCATTGCCAACTCGGGTGTTCTTCTCCGCCAGCACGTTCAAGATGGGCTCGAGCCACGAAGAGATGTTGTCCGCACACAACGAATGCATCCTGGAGGTTCTGGGCCACACCTGCAACGCCAAGCATTTCCAAAACGAAGGTCCCGTACGACAGGTCAAGGTCTCGGGTTATCAACTCGACCGCTACGAAGTGACCGTCGAGCAGTACCAACGCTGCGTGCGTGCGCAGCGCTGCAGCCCGGTGCCATACTACAAGGGCGCGCAACGTTTTCGACAGCCCCATTTCCCGGTGGCCCTGGTCAGTTGGCACGATGCGCGGGAGTTCTGCGCGTTCGTCGATGCCCGCCTGCCGACCGAAGCGGAGTGGGAACGAGCCGCGAGGGGTGTCGCCGGCAGACGCTACCCCTGGGGGGACAACTACAACCCGCGTGTGAGCAACCACGGCCGTCTCGCTCACAATCCGACGGACGACACTGATGGCTACGCGGAGCTCGCGCCGGTGGGCTCCTATCCCGCGGGTGCGACGCCTGAGCTGGTCTTCGACCTGGCTGGCAACGTCGAGGAGTGGACTCTCGACCGATACGAGGAGGAGTATGACCCGAAAGACGTCAACGACCCGCGCGGCGCTTCGCCGAGTTCCGGCGATACCGAGCGCAGCGTACGGGGAGGACACTACGCGAGCCCACGGGTCAGCCTGCGTGGCGCTGCTCGCAGTTACGCGATGCCCGCTGAACGACACGCCGGCCGCGGTTTCCGCTGTGCGCGCCCGCTGCCCGAACCCGCGGTTCAGCATTGAGTCGCGCACGCCGAGCAACTTCACTACATTAGATTGGTGCTCGTGATGCCCATCACGTCGGCGACGCGTTTCGTGCTCGTACGCCCTCACTACCCCGAAAACGTCGGCGCAGCGGCCCGTGCCATCAAGACGATGGGCATCACGCAACTCGACCTCGTCAAGCCCGGACGTTTGGCTCAGCCCGAACACGAGATGGCGTTCAAGATGGCCGTGCGTGCTTGGGACGTACTCGAACGGGCGCGTGTCACCCCCACGCTCAGCGAATCCTTGAGAGACGTGGATATCGTGTACGCGACGACAGCACGTCGGGGTCAGCGGGGGTTGATGACAGCGCGCGAGGCCGCCACTCACGCGCTTCGACACGCCAACTCGGGCAAGCGCCTCGCCGTGGTCTTCGGCAACGAGAAAACCGGTCTGGACAACGACGACCTGTCGCTGTGTCCCTTTCGGGTGCGGATCCCGATGGCCGCCGCTCAACCGTCCATCAATCTCGCACAAAGCTGCCAGGTGATGGCGTACGAGTGGTTCTTGGCGGGACTCGACGCTCGGCGCCAGGACCCGACCACCGCGCGAGGGGTGGAGTGAGCACCCGCTGCGCTCGAGCCGTCGTCTTCTCGCTCATCGCGCTGGCAGCTGCTTGCGCTCCATCGCTGCCAGCTGCCTATGTGCAGAACAGCGAGGCCGCGCGTGATGCGTACTCTCAGGGCCAATATCGAAAAGCCGCAGCGCATTGGCAAACCGCGCGGCGCTACGCTCCCAACCAACGCTATCGCGACGAGGCGGCCTACCGCCAGGCCATGAGCCTCGAACGCGCCGGCGAGCCTGCGCGCGCCCAGGCGCTCCTCGACGAGCTCGCCCGAGGTGAAGCCGGCGCGCGTCGTGCCCGCGCTCGCTTCGACGCGGCCTACCTGAGCATCGAAAACGGTGACTCGGAAGAGGGCTTTCGCCGACTGGAGGCCGCCCTGCTTGCGCATCCCAACTCGGGCCCGGCACTAAGGGCCTTGAAGACCTTGCTCGATCACGCCCGAGAAACGGGCGGGGATGCCGCCGAGCAACGGCTGCTCACGGAACTATCACCAAAGCTGCAAAGCACGGAAGTGCACCAACTCCTGCTCTATTCTCGAGCAAAGCTCGTCCAGCGGACGCAGCCCGCTGACGCGGCCATCAGCGCCTACAGCACGGTGATCGACAGCTACCCCTACCCTCACGGGCTGTACTGGGATGACGCAATTTTGATCCGCGCGCAGTTACTCGTCGAACGAGGACGGGCCAAGGAAGCCGTCGCGTCACTGCGTGAGATGCTCGGCCATCGTGAGGCCTCCGACTTCCTCGGCAGCTACGAGCGCCACTATGGTCAGGCGCACTACCTCTTGGCTCGCATTACCCACGAGCAATTGCACGACCCAGCAAGCGCCCGGAACGAGTTTCGGAGAGTCGCTCGCAACTACCAGACGAGCTTGGTGCGCGATGATGCCCTGTGGCAGGCGATGCTCTGCTCGAAGCAGCTAGGGGAGCCCACAGAGGTCTGCAACGACGCCCGTCGCTTGGTGCACGAGTTTCCCGAATCGCGGTTTTCGGGCTGTGCGCATCGAGTCTGCGCGGAGGTGGCAGCGAGCGGCGAGTGTCGTGACTACGTGATGCAGTCGTGGCTCGACACCGACGACGCGACACCCCCTCGCTGAATGAGCGAGCGCGATTCGCGCACGCTCTTTTGATGCCACGGAAAATGGAGTCGAGACAACGACTGCACCAGAGCACTTCTTCGGTCCCTCACCCACCGGGGGCCAGAAAAGCTGCCCGACAATCGTACTCGCTCGTTTAGCCCGTGGGGCGCAGGCTCAGTCGTCGTCTTCGAGCAAGGGGTCGTCGAAGTCGGCTGGCTCTTCGTCCTCCTCGTCCTCGTCCTCTTCGTCCTCGTCCTCTTCGTCGTCGTCAGGATCCTTGGCTTCGAGCTTGAGGTCCAGACCCAATTCGGACAGCTGCGTCTCCAGCAGCTCGAAGAGCTCGTCGGGATCATCACCGCTCCACTCGTCCAACACGTCCGTCAGGTGCTCGTAGAAGTCCGCGCTGTCGAGACGCCGTTCGATCTCCTCCACCTGGTCTTCGCCGAACGCCTCCAGGATCTCTTCACGCAAGGGGTCGAGATCCCCTTCCTCGATGGCCTCTTGTGCGGCCATCCGTACCTGTCGCGTTGCGCGGCGGTCGAGGTATATTTCCATGTCGCTGCGTTTCTCCTGAGGAAATCCTGGGTGCGCTTACACAATGGCTCGTCCATGCGTCAAGGGCACAGCCCCCACAATCGGATGTAGGAGTCATATGCGACTCGGACGACCGGCGGGACTGTTTCTGAGCTCCTGTCCTTTGGCTTTGTGAGTGCTAACCCGGTTTAATCTTCTGGGGCGAGGGCCGTAACGCCATCCCTGGCCTCGGAACGGACGAGCCAAAAACGTGATCTGTGACCGCTGCGGTGGGGAGAACCCCGATGACGTTTCCTTCTGCAGGCGATGCGGCCATCAGATTGGGCCTGGTGCTGCTCCTACGCCGCCCCCGTTGACGTCGCACAGCCCCAAGCGGCCAGCGATCAGCTGCCCCCGCTGCGGCAGCCCCAATGCACCACACCTACGCTACTGCGGCACCTGCGGGACCACCCTGCCCAAAGCCGATACACCCACCAACCCAGAAGGCGGACGCGCCGAAGTGTGGGGCCAGGCTTCTTCGGGGCAACCCGGACTAGCGTCGCAGGTGGCGCCGGGCAACCATGTCGCTTCGCCGAGCCCTGCGGCTCGTGAAGCCGCGAGGCACTGCCACGCTTGTGGCTCCCAGGTAGTTCAAGGTGCGATGTTTTGTCAGGCGTGCGGTGCCGATCAGCGCGGAGCCGTAGCTCCGGCGCCAGCGGCGCCCGCTGCCCCGGCCTCGACGCGGAGCCCAATCGCCGGCGCGCCCAACGCCAAGCTCGTCGTGATCGCGCAGGATGGTACGCCCGGACGCGAGTACCCGATCCTGGGCGGACGGGTCGACGTGGGTCGTGAACACGGCGAGGTACTGCTCACCGAGGACACTTATGCATGTCCGCGCCACGCCAGAATCACCTGGAAAAACGGAGAGTTCCATGTCATGGACTTGGGGTCGGTCAATGGCGTCTACGCGCGCTTGACCACGCCGGAACGGCTTGTTCACGGCGACATGATTCTGGTCGGTTTGGAAGTTTTTCGATTCGAAGTGGTCAACCCCAACGAGACAGCCCGAGAGCCCGCATTCGAACGCGGTACCCGTCTTTTTGGCTCGCCCGCGTTACCGCGGTATGCACGACTGGTGCAACGAACCGGTGAAGGGGTATCGACCAACGTCTTCTATCTTTCGAAGAACCAATCCACCATTGGGCGAGAGACGGGCGACTTCGTGTTTAGCGACGACGCGTTCATGAGCCGGCAACACGCGACATTCACCCGTCAACAGGACGGGACTTTTCTGCTAACGGATCTCGGGTCGTCCAACGGTACGTTCATCGCCATTCGCGACGAACGGCTTCTGCCGGACGGGGGGCACGTACGGATCGGACAGCATCTCTTTCGATTGAAGGTCGACGGCTAAATCTGCAAGCGGAACCGGGCGATAACCTGACATGAGTGAAGACGACAAGCCGTCCACAGGCCACAAGGGGCCGATTCAGCTCAAACTGTTCGGGCGAACCGACGTCGGTCAGATCCGGGAACACAACGAGGACAACTTCCTCATTGCGGATCTGACGACACGCAGTCGGAGCTTGAAGAAGGAGGATCGCGAGCCCGTCGTCGGCACCTGCGGCAACCTATTTGCCGTCTGTGACGGTATGGGCGGCGCCGCTGCGGGCGAAGTCGCTAGCCAAATGGCTGTCGACCTCATCTACGAATTGATGGCAACCGGTGATGCGATTGCCACTCGCGACGACCTCGCGCGCAACATGGTCAAGGCGGTCGAAGAGGCCGGCCTGCGCATCTACGAAGAGGCCAGGGCTGATCGAACGCGCCGCGGCATGGGCACTACGTCCACCGTCGCGGCGTTGGTGGACGACCGCCTGTTCCTCGCGCAGGTTGGCGACAGCCGCGCCTACGTCTTGCGCGGCGACCAGTTCGTGCAGGTCACGCGCGACCAAAGCCTGGTCAATCAGCTGATCGAAGCAGGTCAGCTCACCGAAGAAGAAGCGGAAACTTTCGAGCACAACAACATCATCCTGCAAGCCCTCGGCACTTCTGAGACGGTGCAGGTCGACCTCACCTACGTCGATCTCAAAGCCGGCGACGTGCTGCTCATGTGCTCTGATGGGCTTTCGGGGATGATTCGTGACTCCGAGCTCAAGGAAGTGCTGGAGGCGGTGGCCGAACCCATCGATGCCTGCCGGGAACTCACGGAGCGGGCGAACGCCGCCGGTGGTCATGACAACATCACCGTGCTGGTGGTGAAGTTCTCCGGTGAGGGGCTGACTGCGCCACGCCCCGAGGACCAGGCCTTGGTGTTCCAGCGCTACTCACTGCCCAGCGAGAACATGTTGGCGTCGACCAGCCGCCACACGCGCAACTCGGGCGTGGACATCCAAGGCCCGGTGAGCGAGGAGGCCAAGAACGAGACGCGCGAGCTGCGCGTGAGCCACACGATGGTCGGTCAAGCCATTCCGCTGCCCGACTCCGCTGAAGTTCCTGCTCAAACCGACAATCGGCCCGACGCTGACGACCCGGTGGACATCCCGACGACGGGCTTGGCACCCCAGGTCGTGGGAGCCATCGTGGTGCTGTCGCTGTTGGTGGTAGCCGCGGTGGGGTTGTTCCTTCTGCGCTAGGCGGCGGCAGCAGAGCCCAAGATGCGAGAAGCCCTGCGTCGCCTGCTGTGGTTAGCCCCCACGCTGGTTGGCGTCACGCTGATCGCGTTCTGGGCGATCTCGAGAGCCCTGACGCCCATCGGGGGCGGCGCAGAGCTGCCGTTGTTCGTAAACCCCAAACCCATCGGCGTTGGTGATCTTTCGTGGCACGCCGCCGAGCGTGTTGCGGCCGGCAACGAAGACGCCGAAGCGGCCGCCAACACACTCGTTCGTCTCGGCGGCGCCGCGTTGCCGCACGTGCTTCCCCGCCTCGACAGTCTCTCGCCCGAAGGCCGACAACGAGTCGCCAGAGCGTTGGCCCCGCTGGCGGCCCGCATGGACACCGCCGTCGAGCAAACCCTGCGCCGCAACGACTCTGCGGCGGAGTTCTGGTCGCGGTTCTGGGAAGAGAACTTCGTCGATTTCAACGAGGTCATCGTGCGCCGCGTGGTGTCACGCTACGCGCAGCGCGCGTCGGATCTGCGAGAACGCGACTTGAGACGTCTCGACACCTTTGCACTGGACGAGCTCATCACGCAAATGGAGCAAGAAGAGCGCGCCGGCAACGTCGAACGGCTGCGTCGCCTGACTGTCGCCGCTGCCCACGTCGCTGAAAACGATTGGGTGTTGCCCCCTGACGGCACACAAGAGGCCGCCAGTGCGCTCAACTCGAAGTGGCAGAGTTGGTGGGTGCACGAACGGCGCAACTTCGTGAACCTGACGGGTGTCGAGCGCCTATTGTCGCCGTTGCTCCAGACGCGCTATGCGACGTGGGTTAGAGAGACCGTGCGTTCGGAATTCGGAGTATTGGCCTCAGGTCAGCCGGCACTTCGCGCGCTCCGGCAACGCGCGCCCATCACTCTGACCTTGCTTCTGGCCGGCTTGTTCGGGGGAACGCTGCTGGGCATGTTGTCCGGAGCATTGACAGGCCTGCTGCGGCAAAGGACCGCACGACTGTTGGAGGGGGCGTTCAGCCTGGTGCTGCTGGCACTGCCAGCCGGCTTCTTGATAACCCTGGGCCGGCCCCAGAGCGTCGCGACGAAGCTCACGCTCGCAGCGACGTTGATGTTGCTGCTGGGCGCGCTGTTGGTGTCGCGCTATCAGCGGGGAGCAACGGCGCGCCTGTTGAACCAGCGCTGGGTCGCGAACTACGCCGCGCTGGGCGCGTCCGGCGTGCGCCGAGTGCTCTACACGTTGCGCCCGTCGAGCAACATCGCCCTGAGCACGATGGCGCCCCACACTTCGACGTTGCTCAGCGCTGCCTTCGTACTCGAGTACGCGCTGGATCTGAACGGCATCGGCCCAACGACCATCGCCGCATTGGCCCAGCGGGAGTTGTCCTGGGTGATGCTGGTCGCGGTCACCACCGCCGCCTTCGTGAGTGTGGTCCAGGTCGGTAGTGATCTGCTGTTGGGTAGACTGGGCAGGGGGGGCCGCATGGCAGTGCGAGAGTCGAGTGATGATTGAGTCTCGAGTGGAGTTCGACCGTGGGTGACGCCCTGCGCATGACGCTCCGTCGTTTCGAACGCAGCCTGTCGTTCCGACACTGGGAGCGAACCGCCGGCGCTCTCGTGCTAGCCGGTTGGCTGGCAACGGCGTTGTCCGCAACTTGGTTGGCGCCGAGCGTTGGGCTGACAATGGCTCAGTGGCTGTTGGCCACGCGCGTCGTGCTGCTGCAGGTGGTCAGCGTCGTGCTGTTGTCGCTGCCGGTGGGTGCCCTTTTGGGAGTCACGTCTGCGCTCGGACCAAAGCCGCTCGACAGCGCATTGATGCGGGCGGTCGAGCTCGCAGGTGCTCTGCCGGGGTTGATCATCGTGGGGTTGTGGCGAGTCGGTAGTGACTCCCCCACAATGCCCGGCTTCATTGCCATCGTGAGCGTGCTCAAGGCCATCGAGGTGGCACGGCTGGTCTCCGAGCACACGACTGCAGAAAGGCAACGCGAGCACGTCTCAGCGGCACGGGCCTTGGGGACGCGACCCGGGCGCATCTTTAGAGTCCACGTCCTGCCCCGGCTCTACCCACCGCTGGTGATCGAAGCTGGGACGATAGCGGCGTACACCGTGGGCCTGGAGGCGGCAGCCAGCTTCATCAACCTCGGGCCTCTTGACGTGACCACTTGGGGCAACCTCCTCGGGCAAGCGGCCCGCGGGGGCGCGATTCCGGACAGTCTGGTCTGGGCCTGCCTGTTCAGCCTCACGGCGACGACGCTCGCCCTGCACGCGCTCGCGAGCCGCCCCAGGCCTGCCCCTTCCAACAACAGGGCTTTTCAGCTGAGCAAGAGTGACTAAGCTCCCCCCATGGCCGCCCTACCGCAAGTCACCGAGCACAACTTCGAAGCGGAAATCCTCCGCAGCGAGCTTCCCGTCTTAATCGAGTTCGGCGCGGAGTGGTGCGGGCCGTGCAAGACCGTCGCGCCCGAGCTCGAAGCGCTGAGCCGCGAACTCCAAGGCAAGGCCAAGATCGTGACGGTGGACATCGACAAGAGCCCACTGTTGGCCAGAGAATTCGGAGTCCAATCCGTCCCAGCGTTCGTCGTCTTCCATCAGGGCCGCCCAGTGGGAGGACAGGTCGGGGCGATGGGACGCAAACAGCTTCGGGCCATGTTGGAGCCGGTGCTACCGCGCGCGGCAGGAGCGCTGACCCCAGAAGAGGTCGCTCAACTCGCCCAACGCGATCAGATCACTTTGGTCGACACCAGGGACGCCGACGTCTACGGGCGGGCGCACATCCAGGGCGCTCAGAACTTCCCTTTGAACGAGATCGAGGGGCGCCTGGCCGAACTTCACATGCTGCCGAATCCGCCCGTGCTCTACTGCCGTGCGGGGGACAAGACCAAGGAGCTCGCCTCCAAACTCGCGGCAGGAGGAACCCCGGTTTCTTTCCTCGAGGGCGGCGTCCTCAACTGGGAAGCGTCTGGTTTCGAGCTGATACGCCCCGACTGACAACAGTGCCACATTCACCTACCGGCTGCGCCTGCGGCCCCTGCGTCGGGATGGCTGACGCGGCACACCTCGCTGAACCTTGAAAACCCCGCCGACGTACGCCAGAACCACGAGCGCGGGGCTTGACGCCCGGCGCATGACCACCGGTTCGCCGCTCTTGGCGACCGCGCATCCTTCGTGAGTACGCAAATGATTCGAACCCATTCGAAAGCTTCTCTGATTGCCATCGCAGCCCTCGCCGGCAGCCTACTCGCCTGCAGCAAAGAACGAGAGACGCCCGACGAGTCAGCCGTAGCCGCCAGCGCAAACCCAGCAGTGTCCACGGCGTTCGCTCTGAGCTTCTCACCCACCGACGCAGAGAAGGCGCGCGCGGAGGAGCTCGCCAAGACCGTCAACCGACAGCGCCACGTGCTCGAAGGAACGAAAGACGCAAAAGCGGACCTCAAGCCGCTACTGTGGTTGGCGGCGACCAGCCCGGACGAAAACGTTCAGGCCGCGGCACTCAAGACTCTGAGCAAGGACGTCAACGCGTCGACGGAGCTTCAGGCGGACCTCGCGGCAGCAGTGAAGCAGTATGTCGCCAGCTCCGACAAAGAGGTTGCAACTCAAGCGCTGCAGTTGACTTCGAGGCTGATCACCGGCCC
>JBNKZR010000285.1:0-10058 GCA_050301735.1 Polyangiaceae bacterium
AGGGCGAGACCCGCGGTGCTGGCTCGTAGGGTGAGATTTTGGATGGCGCGTGGTGCTGTGGCGTTTCGTAGGCGGGAATGCGTGGCGCCGGTTCGTACGCTGGCGGGGGCCGATGGGGCTCGACCGCCTCGAACGGATTGACCTTCGGTGCGGGTTCGAATGGCGAAACGTGGGACGGAGACTCGAAAGGAGACACCTTCGGTGCTGGCTCGAACGGCGAGACCCGTCCGCCAGGGCCAAGTCCGACGCCAGCTTCGATGGGGCGCACGGGAGATTGCTGGATCGGGCTGAGGGCAGGCACGCCCAGACCAGGCAATGGTGCCACAGGCTCGGGCGGCAGCTTCTCGCTGACGAGTGCTGGTTGTTCGAGCTCCAGCACCTCCGAGTCGTCTCCCGCGTCGCGTAGTGCTTCCAGGTGCGTTGCCAAGTCCGCGGCGAGGAGAGTGCCGCGGGCCATGAGGCGTTCTCTCACTCGCACGTCAAACTTGAAATTCTCAGGTCGGTTCATCGGGTTCTCCTCGACAATTCAGACAAATACGAAACCAGTACGCCGTCATCCGGCAGCGGAATCGTCGTCCGCTTCTTCCGATGCCGCTTGCTGCATCGTGGAGGGGCGTCTTAGCAAACCTGCCGCAGGGAGCAAGCTAGTAGCGCCGGTTTGCCCCGCTTCCAAGAGCTCAATCGCCTCCTCGATCTCCTGGTGCAATGCGGGCCGCACAGCTTCGACCCGGACCTGGAGGGTGATGGTTTGCCCCGCGAGAGGATGATTCGTGTCCAGCATGACGCGTTCCGCGTCCACATCGAGCACCACCAGCACCACGTCACCTCCACCCTCGCGCTCGGCACGAAACTCGTCACCGGGAGCCACATCCGGCGGAAACTCGGCTCGATCCACTTCGATGATCGCCTCCGGATCACGCACACCGAAGGCGCGTGCCGGTGGCAAGCGCACGCTGCGCTCCTGTCCGGGCATCATACCCAGCATCGCCTCCTCCAACGCGGGCGCCAGCTGGCCGTGGCCAAAAAGGAACGACAGGATCTCGGTGTCGGCCCCCTCGACGAGCTCCTCCTCCTCATCGAACAGACGATAGGAAAAATGGACCACGGTGTCGGGCCCGACCTGGAATTGTCCAGACTGCACGGCGCCAACTTGCCCTGGTTGTTCGGCTCAGGTCAACCTCCGGACCAGCACACTCGGATGCGCCGGGCTTGCGGTTTGTGCTCTGGTTTTTGATGCTCCTCGCCCATGCGTTGTCGAAACGTCCCCGGGCTGGTGCTCGCGATCTGTGCTCTGTGCTGCTGCATTCCCTTCGCCTGCACCCAGGCTGAACCAGAGCAGGACGATTCCGAAGAGCCCCAGTCCGCTCCCAAGTCGAACCCAAAGTCCGCCGACGAACGCTCACCTCGGGTACAAATTCCGCTGGGAGAGTTGAAAGGGGGAACCCGACCCGGCCATTTCGAACGCGACCCAGCGCTCTCGCCCAACACCTTCACCATCAAGCTGGGCGAGTTTACGATCGACCGGAATCTCTACCCCAACCAGCCCAACAAGCCCCCTCTCTTGGGGCGCTCACGTGAAGAAGCCAGCCGTCTCTGCGGTGACGTGGGCGCGCGGCTGTGCACCGAACTCGAGTGGGAACGCGCGTGTCGGGGACCGGAGCAGAGCTCCTTTGCCACGGGCGACTCGTGGAATGACGACTGCACCGGACAGTGCGAGTCCGCCTTTGGTGTGGTGGGCCTGGGCAGCGTACCGGAGTGGACCGCCAGCTCTTTCGGCCCGGATTCCGTCGCCTCGGGCGTGGCCGTCATCCGCGGACCGCTGGGCGACAAAGCGCCGCCGGCCACTCGACGCTGTGCGCATCGCTCGAAAGCTCCCGACAAGCCCCCCCCCGGCATCGCGTTTCGCTGTTGTCGTGGCGCCCCCAACGCCGCCCGTGTGCCCGAGCCGACGGATGGTCCGCCCTATCGCAAGCGACCGATGGACGAGAAGGAACTGACCGCCCTACTCGAGTCGCACCCGAAGACAGCGGACCTGGCGAAAGACTTGCTGCTGTTCGGTGAACCTGAAGCCATCAACACCGTCATCGGACGGGGCCCGGGAGACAAGATGGGTTTCGATTTCACGACCACCCCGCTCTTGTGGCGCCCCGCGTTGGGAGCCCATTTCCTCGTGCTTACGGCCCGGAGCGGCAAGAACGACAGCTTCGTGCTCGCCTACCACGTGATCGACGACAACACCTTCGAATTGGCTTCATCGTTCATCATGCATGGCGAGGAAGGTCCCGTGATACTTGCCTACAGTGACTCGATCCGGCCCCGCGTACACTTCAGCAGTTGCTGGGGCTGCCCAGGGGAAACGGGCAAGGTGCTTTTTCGCGAACCAGACCGCGCAGTGATCTTGCAGCCCTGAGGGCCGACGACGCGAGGCACTGCGAAACGCCGGCAAACCACGCCCAGCGGGCTCCGGTAAACGCCGCGGAGATCGAACACCCACTCAGGCCAGCGATGACACGATCAGCTCGAAGCGATTTCCCTCGTCTCGCGCACGGGGCACCGCACGCAGCTCGGCGCCCAAGACCGTCGCTGCGCGAGCCGCCGAGTACAACCCCAGCCCCCGTCCGTAGCGTCCTTGTCCCTCGGCCTTGCCTCGGACTTGGCCGTCATCAGTGAACGCAGCCCGATCCCACGGAGGTTGAAGGACGCTGCCAGCATCGTCGATCTGCACCCGCAGTCGCTGCTCTTCTTCGAATGCCCGCAGCGCGACTTCCGTGCCAGCAGGCGCGTGTTGGATCGAATTCCTCAGAAGGTTGGCCAGGGCGCGCTCGAAGTGAAGCGCATCCCCGGCTACGCGCAGCGTCGCCTCTACCCCCGTGAGATCGGCGAGCAACCGAACCCCGTGACTTTCGGCCAGCGCGTAGGCAGCCTTGAGAACGGCTTGGATGATGTCCAACGGCGCGAAGTCCGTCGCGCGTGGTTCTTCTTTGACCTTCAATCCTTGGCCCAAGAGATCGACGTTTTCGATGATATGCTTGAGGTCTTCGCAAGACGTGAGCGTGTCGGTGACCGTCTCACGCACGTCGTCGGAAGCGCCTCGCAGACAACTGTCGAGATAGCCGAGGTTGCTGATGATCACCGCCAGCGGATTGCGCAAGTCGTGAGCGACGATCCGCAGCAGGTGCCCCAGGGTGTCTCGCTCCGGAGGCTCGTCTGACATGCCGTCAAGCTACTGTACGGCAAGCACCGACCGCAATTGGATTGTCGGACTCGCGAGCCACGAACACACGCCGTGCCGCCTCGTCAATCGCTGGAGAATCCCAGCTGTCGCAAGAATGCTCCAATTCTGCTCGAGAACAGCTCCGGGTACTCGATCGGCGCAGCGTGCGTCCCACCTTCGATGAGATGGAACTGGGCCTGTTTCAGTTCGTCCGTCAGACGCCGCGATTCGGACGCGGGCACGAACGTGTCGCGATCCCCCGCGATGACCAAACACGGCGCGTCAATCCCGCTCAAGTCACCAACCGCATGGTGACCAGCGGCATGCAGTAGCCGCAAGGAGAACTCCGGCTCGAGGCGGCTCAAGTGTTCAAAGTAGGGCCGGATGTCGTCGGGGTTGAGCTCCTTGTTGAGCTCCCCCATCGCCAGCGCGAGTTTCGCCACTGGCCCAGCCGGGAGTCGAGCCCACACGCCTCTGGCAAGCCGCGGGTTGCTCCGGACCAGCTTCTGCAACGTCGAGATGAAACCGAAGAGCTTCTCTTCGCCGCGAAAGACCTCCGCCAACGGTCTGGAAGTGCCGCTGATGAGCACCGCGCCTTTCGCCAGCCGGGGCTGCATCCGAAGTGCCTCCAGAACGACCGTCACTCCGAAAGAATGCCCGACGAGCACAACCTCTTCGAACTCGCTGAATTCGATCACCTTCAACAGATCGCGAGCGTGGTCCTCGACGTTTACGGCCTCGGGATCCCTGGGATTCTCACTGCGACCATGACCGCGGTAATTCCAATGCACCACCGGCGTCTGCAGTGGCGGTTCACCCCATAACCACTTGTATATGTACCCATCGCAGAGGATCCCGTCGCAAAGGACGAGCCCTCGACGCGGGTTCCCCTGGAATTCAGAGCCCTCGATCGTGGATCGAAGCGCGCGGCGCTGGCGAACGTAGAGACGCGTCCCGTCGTGGGAGGCTACGAACGCAGTGCGCGTACCCGGCGGCTCCGACCCCAGCGGTTCACATCTTTGGCTGGATCTCGTTGGCAGTCGAGGACTCCTCGATGTCATTGACACTCGGGATCTTCTTGATCTCCAGACGAGCGAGCTTCCATGCCCGCTGGACGATCCAGGACAGGGAGCGATCGAGCCGAGCCGCCTCGTCCTTGATCTCTTGCAGCATTGCCTCAGGGAAGTAAAGGCTTTGCTTGCGCTTGTCGCTTCCTCGGTTGGGTATGTTGTCAGCCATCGGAGCTTTGCCTCTGCTTTGCTTTCGTGTTCCTGGAATGCGCCCGGGAGCAGCAAGCGGAACTAGCCTGCAACCGAATCGCACACGTTGATGAAAGGAATTGCCGATAGTTGCGCGAATGTGCTGGATGACGCAAGGGAAGTTTTGCACCTAGGCGGATTTCCGCCACCAGCGATCACGCTTCGACACTCGCCCACACTTCTACGGGGCGATGCCCTCTCCAACGACACATGTGCCACGAAAGAAAAGCCCATCGAGCGGTTTTGGCCGGATAGGCGCTAAAACATGCGGCACGGAAAGCATTCAAAGCGATTGAAGCTATATACCTCGCGTCCCGTGACACTTCGCAAGTTGTTCAGCTCGCTGAGCCTGGCCAGCATCGCCTTCGCTGGAGGGGCAGTCTGCGCCACGATTGCAAGCGCAACGACCGATGCAGAGAGTCCCTACGCCGTGCTGCGACAGCTGGCCCGCGTGTTGGTCTTGGTGGAAAACGAGTACGTCGAACCGGTCGATCGAAGTCGCCTGACCGAAGGAGCCATCAAGGGTCTGGTCGCGGAACTCGACCCGCACTCTTCCTATCTGCCCCCCCGCGACTTCGGCACATTCCAGGACGACACCCGCGGTGAGTTCGGAGGCGTGGGCGTCGAGGTGGACTTCCGAGGCGACGAGGTCACCGTCATAGCCGCGATCGAGGGTTCACCTGCAGCACTGGCAGGAATTCAACCCGGCGATCGCGTCGTGTCGATCGATCGCGTGAGCGTCCGTGGCAAATCTGCCAACGAACTGGTGCAGCGCATGCGTGGGCCGCCGGGCTCGACGGTCCAGGTCGGGATCCGTCGTAGGGGCAATGACAAGGTCATCAACTTCACCCTCGAACGTCACATCATCTCCGTCGCGAGCGTCAGCGCCGAATCGCTGGTGGATGCAATCGGGTATCTGCGCGTCAAGCAGTTCCAACGCGGGACGCATACGGAACTGTTGGAGGCCATCGCCAAGGTGCGAAGCGAGAACAAGGGGCAGATCCGTGGCTTGATCCTCGACTTGCGCAACAACCCTGGCGGGCTGGTCAACGAAGCCGTCGCCGTCGCAGACGAGCTGCTCGACGGAGGCAACATCTACTCGACGCGACGCCGCGGAGAGATCATCGATTCCGTCGATGCTTCCAAAGGGGGCGCCCTCGTGGAGCAACCGATGGTGGCGCTCGTCAACGAGTACAGCGCCAGTGCCGCGGAGCTCGTCGCAGGCGCGCTGCAAGATCAGGGGCGCGCCACGGTCATCGGAGCGCCAACCTTCGGCAAGGGGTCAGTCCAGACGATCATCGACTTGCCGGGCAACGCCGGCTTGCGGCTGACCACGATGCGCTACTACACGCCCAACGGCGAAGCCATCCAGGCCCGAGGCATACGCCCCGACGTACTGGTCGAGGCCGCCTACGTCGACGATGACAGTTTCGGCGTTCGACGCGAGAGCGACCTCGAAAACCACTTGCCGCCAGAAGGCACCGCAAACGAGCCCGACGACGTGCCGGTGCAGAGGCCGGCAGAGAAGATCGAAGAGGAAACGGGGATCTCGCCCACACACCTCGGGGTCGCGAGAAAAGTCCCCAAGGATCCTACCGGTGGCCCCGACTTTGCGCTCTCGATCGGGTTTCAGATCGTGCGCGGGGTGCTCAGTACCAAGCCCTGATTCAGCCGGCACTCGAATCAGCGGGGCAGCAAACGTGCAGCCGCAGAATCGCCCGAGCGCATCGCTTGCAGCATCGTCCGAGGTAGATCGGGCTCGACGTCCCCCGCAAAGGCCAGCCACCGGTGCTGTCGAACGTCAGCCTGAAGGCCGACGGCTTCGAAGAGCTCGGGGCCGAGCGCCTGGTACTCCAAGCCCCACATCGATCCGGGCGACAGGAGCGGACGCTGCCGCGCGCGAAGCTGGGCCGGCGGTATCAGCTCCGCACTGACCCTCACTTGGTTCTGCTCGTCCAGCGCGAGCCCGCCGCCAGACACGCCACCGATGGCCAACACCGCGGCGTCGAACTCCCGTTGCTCCGACTCGAAGCCGGCAACAACTCGCGTGTCTTCGACGCGCAGACTCTCGAGCCAGCTCGGCCGATACTGCACGCCGGACGCTTCCAACCAGCGCTGGCGCGACGTTTCGAACCGAGCACCCGCGACACCAAAAGCCGGACTCGTCGTTTCGCCGACGGGTAAGCTCAACGCGCCGCTCAGTTCCTGTGTCAGTCGTGCATCGGTGCAGAGCCAGGGTCCGAAGAGCACGGCTCGAGCTCGCTCTGCGCCTGCGATAGCCTTCGTTAGAGCAGCCAGCAAAGCCGAGGTGTCTTCAGTCGCGGCGCGAGCGAACTCGAGATCCCCGGCGTCGTATAGCATCTCCGCGATCGGCCCGAGCGAGGCAGCATCGAGCGACAAGGGCACGAAACGCGTGCCCGACGCTCGTGCCCAGACGGTCTCCGACAGACCGCGACACATCAACTGGGCGTCCCAACCCGGCCGCGGCAGATCGATCACCAGAACGACCCCACCCCGAGCCCGCTCCAGATCGAGCACGGCGGCGTCGCATCCGGCAGCACGCCGTATGGCGCCGTCACAGCTAGCGACGCAGACGCCCTTCTCGGGCAACTGCCAGCCGTAGCTGTCGACGAAAGCCCGCTCCGAAGCGGTGAGGGTTCGCTGCTCGCTCTTCCCACGCTCCCAGCACCAGTCCAACGCTCCCGAACTGGCGCTGGTCGCACCGAGGCCACCAAGCAGCCACGAGCAATCGATGCCAGAAGTTACCGCGCGGTGAGCCGCCGCTGCCCCGGCAACGCCACCGCCCACAACCAGCAGCTTCACGAGTCCCCCTCCTCGCCTCGCCCGCCATCACTCGGCGCGAGATTCGCGCGGTACTGCGCCAGGGCGATCAGTTCCTGGCGCGCCTGAGAAGAGCGAACGATGCTCGCGCGGTGCTTGCTCGCGCGCGCGAGGAACTCGCTCGCCATGCGTCGACCCCGAGCCGGACTCTGTTCCGTCAACTCCGCCACGATGGCTCCACAACGCGCGGCACAGTTCATGCCGCCGCAGCTTCCCAAACCGAGACGCGTGCGCCGCGAGACCGAGTCGACGTCGAAGGCCCACTCCCTTTCCACTGCCCGACGTATCTCGGCGCGCCGAACGGGTTCGCAGGCGCACACGATCTCCGCTTGCTTGGGCTCTCGACGCATCTCCTCGGCGATTTCGCGAGCTCGCGAACCGTGACGATAGACCAAACGCGACGCCGAGAGCTGGTCGATGCGCGCCAGCTCTGCCACTTCGTTGGGGCTGACGATCTCGTCGCCTCCGGGCAGCTTGGCACTCATCGTGGTGCAGCGCGCAGGACGATCCAGCTCCGTACACAAGTGGTCGCTCATCTCCTCCGCGAAGATGCGATAGCTCGCCAGCTTGCCGCCCACCATCGAATACAACCCGCGGGCGCCATGACGAGCATGATCGATGATCTCGTGCTCGCGTGAGAGCGCGTCTTCATGTTTGCCCCACTCGTACAGCGTGGGACGCACGCCGGACCACGTACCGATCAAGCGTGCTCGCTTGACGATGGGAAAGACTTGGGCGATCGCTTCGATCAAGTAACGAGCCTCTTCCGTCGTCGCGAAGACGTTGTCGAGATCGCCGTAGTAGTCGTCGTCGGTCGTGCCGATCACGCTGGTGTTCTGCCACGGCTCGATGAACACGCGCCGACCATCGATGGCCTTGACCATGATCGCCGTGTTGCTCAAGCGCCGGTCGAAGTAGAGGTGCACGCCCTTTCCGGGCCGCAGGCGCACGGCCCCTGCGGGCAGAGCGCCGAGGCTCGCCGTCAGTGGTCCCCACGCACCGCTGGCATTGACCACCGCGCGCGCTGAAACGCGCACTGCCGCCCCCGAAAGCCGATGTACGGCCTCGAGCCCCGTCACGCGCCCGCCCCCTCCACGCAGCAAACGTTCGACCGTGTAGGGCACGAAAACGTCTGCACCGTTTTCGACGGCGTCCTGCGCGTTGGCAATGCACAGGCGCACGCCATCGATGCCCCACTCGTCGAAGGTGACTCCGCCTTCGAACTCGCCACTGAGCCCTGGCTCGAGACGAGCGAGTTCCTCCCCCGACAGCCGCGTGTGAGGCTTGCCACGTTTGAGCGGTTGATAGCGATCGTAGACGGCGAAGAATGCGTCGAGCAAATCGAGCTCGTGCCGTGCGCCCAACCCACGCCCCACGGGCAAGATGAACGGCGCACGAAACAGCAGGTGCGGCGCGATCTGCTGAATGTAGCCCGAGTCCAAACACGACGCGTAGGTCACGTCGGGATTGGCGGTGAGGTAGCGCGGACCACCGTGGATCATCCCGCTCGAGTTGCCACTAGCCCCAAAGGCGATGTCGTTGCGCTCGAACAGCGCGACCCGCAGGCCGCGGAGCGCGCAGTCACGAGCCACACCCGTGCCGTTGACCCCGGCGCCAATCACCGCCACGTCATAGGTCGTCTCGGACGCTGGCACTGAGTCAGAAGCTGGCACTGAAGAAGGCACGTGCTGCGCGTTATAGTGCCTCGCGCAGCAGACGCACAGAACTTGGCCCACGCCACCGACGGACGCTAGCGCGACGAAGCATGAGGCGACTGTGGAATGTGCTCGTGGCGGTGAGCTTGCTCACGTGCCTGCCCGCGCCCGCTCAATTGCTCGGAGGGCAAGGTCACCCCGCGGCCCTGGCGGCCGAAGGGCCTCGCGTCGAACTCGATCACTTGGAGTTGCCAGCCACCGCCAAGAGCTACGAACGATTCCTGCGCCGAGTGCTCGCCCGCGAGGCCCGAAAAGTCGACTGGGGCGCGGGCGCGGGCAGCACGATCCAATACCGCTACTTCGTCCAGAAGCTGCAGGTCACCGTCAAAGAGGACGTCCTCCTGGTGCGTTGCGCCGCGGTGGGCCGCCTGCCGCGAGGCCGCTCGGCCAAGAGCCAATTGAGCTTTGGGGGCGCACTTGGCCAGAAGCGAGAGCTGATCGAGCGGGTGCTGACGATCGTGGCACGGGGTGTTTTGACGCGCCTTTCCGAACTCGAACGCGAGCGACGCCAGGACTGACACGTATCGCCCCTGGCGGAGATCGGTGCTTTTTGTCAGATTGAAGGCATGGAACTGCCGACTGACGAGGATCTCAGACAGCTCATCGGCCGTCAGGCGGCGCTGCGCGCGGACCTGCACGAGGAGTTCGGGCAGCGCCCTTTGGTACTCCCCGATGGCCGCTTCTTTCCGGACCGCTTCGAGCGTTCACGCGCCGGGGTGACCCAGCTCCTGGCTCGCATGCAACAGCATGCGGGACTGGCAGACATTCCGATCGAGGTCCTGGTGGAAGGCGACAGCGCGACAAGCTCCAGCTGCAGCGGCGGTAGCTGTTCTCCCGTGCCGACAAAGGACGAACCGCGGTTGATGCTGGAAGACGACACCTGGTCACTGCGCCTGGCCCCAGCTGAGCTGGGCCACCCAGTGGTCCTGACGACGCTGCTGGCCCGCAGCCTGTCGACGATCTTCCTCGAAGAGACCCGCCCCGACGGCGGCAGCATCGCCGAGCCCATAGCTATCACGACGGATCTGG
>JBNKZR010000286.1:0-10056 GCA_050301735.1 Polyangiaceae bacterium
ATGGTGCTCGCATTGAGCCGCGACTTGATGTGCCGCACCAGATCGCGAAGCGGCGTCGTCTCCAGCGTGAACCGGCGGGGGTTGTGCGTGTTGCTGTCCCAGCCGAGTTTCCGAGCCATGCCCACGGCGATGCCGCCCGAGCCGTTCACCAACAGGTGGGGGAACTTGGCCGGCAGCACGCTGGGCTCGTGCTCGCTCTCGTCGTAATTCGGGATGAAGTCGACGGTGTCCTTGTCGAGATCGGCGAGCAGCTCGTCCGCGCGCTGTTGACCTAAGCCCAACCCTCGAGCCAGCCGTTCGAAAAGGCGTTCCTCGACGTCCGGCACCTTGCCGTCGGCGACCGCGACAGCCGCGCACAACAGCGCGGTCAACTCGGCTTTGACGGGGTCGTCACGCAACGCTTCGACCACCGCCTCCAAGCGACGTTCAGTCCCCTGCGAGGCCGACGCACGTGAGGCTGCGTCGAGCATCGCCTCCATGTGCGCCGTGCGCACGCTGCCCTCGCTCAACACGTCCAATGCGCCGCGCAGCACTTCGCGTTCGACGTTGAGCACTTTGCCGTCCGCGGCCATGATCAGGTACATCGCCTCGCACATGGGCCCGTAGCGTTCGACGAGTTCGATCGCCTCCACCACCTCGGGACTGGCGCTGGGAAATTGCATACTCGGGCGCTGCCCCAACGTCTTCAAACGTTCGCGCAGCGACTCCAATTGCTCGAGGGTCTTGCCCTTCAACACAGTCCACACATATCGTCGCAGGCGCCACCGGGCAAGCTCCCAGGGTTGTTGGTGCAGCGCGCAGGGGCCGCGCACGCTGCTGCGCGACGCACGCGGCACTGCGCACGCGTTGCGGGGATCCAGCCCGGTTGGCCGGTGACGGGAGCAGCACTCGTAACGTTCGAGCGTTTTTTTCCGTCTGCCCGCCACCGAAACGACACGCCAGCACCGAACTCGGGAAGGTCCGTGTACGTGCCAGTGCCGAAACGGCGTAGGTTTCATCGCAAATCTCGCGCCCAGCCGATGCTGGCCCTATTACCGGGCAAAACGTGTGGATAACATTGGGCCATCAATGGCCGGCTGCCTACACAGTGATGAAGCACGATGGCCACTCATCGTCCTGACCGCGCCCGTGCAATGGGGTGCGGAGACGGTGGCCCGATACGCTGAGGAAACCTCCCGGCACGTCGAGTGCGGTCAGCCCTTCGCGTTGGTGTTGGATCTGAGCAGCAGCGCCCTGCTCCCGACTTCCGCCCGCAGCACGCTCATCGCTCATCGCCGCTGGCTATTTTCTCATCGCACCACGCCCCTGGTGTGCGAGGCCGTGGTCATCCGCTCGCGCGCCCAGCGAGAATTTTTCGCGGTGCCGCCTGAAGGCAACGCACGTCCCCAGCGCTTCTTCGCAACGCCCGAAGAGGCCGTGGATTATGCACTGCGGCAGCTCCTCGCCGTCGGTATCTCGCTGCCCGCTGGCGCTCCCCGCACGAGCGGCGTCGGCTTCAAGCCGCGCAAAACGAGTGGCCCCCCGATGCTCTACCAGAACGATGATCAGCCCCCGCCCCATGCGGCAGGTAAACGCTGAGACGAACGCTCTTTCGGCCCGCTCCGCCAGCGCGGCAATGACCACCGCAGCGACGGCGCCTCCGCGCCGCTTCCCTTGGCAAGGTCACGTGCCTATAAGGGCGGAGATGCCGCGCCCACTCGCCCCGCTCCTTCGCCCTTCGGCCTGGTTGTTTTTGGCGGGATTGACTCTGGCCGGGCCCGAGCTCGGCTGTCAGCCCAGTCCCAAGACGGAATCCCCCAAACCCGCGCCGCGGGCACCGACGCCAGCGAGTCAGGCCGCGCCGCAAGAAACGGCGCCAAACGCGACCGAACCGGGTACGGCCACGCCGACGGATGGCGCCGCGGGCGCAGCTGGCTCGGAGCCCGAGCCGAGTTCCGCGCCGCCCGCCGTGAGCGAGCCCAGCGAGCTGCCGCAGGTGCTCTTGACGGGGCCTCCCAGCCCACAGCCGAGCCCCCCACGAAACAGCGAAACCGGCGAGCCTCACGGCACCAATACGGATAGCTCCAAAAAGGAGGCCTATTTCGTGGCCATCGTGGGGGACTCGTTGAGCGACTATCGCTCTGGTGGGGGCAAGTTCATTCGCTACTTGGAGCAGCGTTGCCCCGAAAGCCAGTTCGACAACTACGCCAAGGGCGGCGCGATGGTCAATCAGATGCGCCGGCGCTTCTCCGAGCTGTTTACCCGAAACAAGCCACACTACAGCCACGTGATCATCTACGGCGGCGTCAACGATCTGTACAGTGATCTGACCGCCCATCGTACGAACGACAAGATCGAAAAAGACCTCAGCCAGATGTACGAGACGGCACGAGCGAACGGGGCCCAGGTCGTCGCGCTGACCGTCTCACCGTGGGGAGGCTTCCTGCGCTATTTCAACGAGCGCCGCGGCAAGAACACGCTGGCCTTGAACGCGTGGATCCTGGAGCAACGCGGAAAGCTCGTCGACGACGTCGTCGACACCTACCCGCTCTTGAGCTGCGGCGAGTACCTGCTCTGTCCCGACTACCACAAGCCCTACAAGGACGGCTTGCACCTGGGCCCCAAAGGGCACGAGCGACTCGGCGCGGCGCTCTACGAGCACGTGTTCCACGATTGCAGGTGAGCAAGCGATGCTTCGCCACTCCCCGAGAACCAAAAGCGTGCGGATTGTGATTGTCACTGCTGCAGCGGTTGTTTAGGACGAGGCGTGCCTTCCGACTCCGAGGACACGCCGACTGCTGCACCGCCACCGCCGAGCTTCTGGTTCGTCTTCGACTGGCGCTTGTTGCTGTCCATCGGCCTCATCGGCGTCATCGCCGTGATGAGCTGCGACGTGGTCAACGCCAAAGTCGCCGAGCAGGCGGACATCTGGTTCGACCGCGTGCGCCCTGCCCCGGAGCCGACACAGTGGACGGCCGGCGCCAGCGCCGAGGTGGAGCTGACGCTGGTCACCAAAGACGCCGAGCGCCTGGCCTGCGCCGACGACCGCGTGTTCGATGGCAACCACTGCGAATACGACAAGAACAAGCGACGCTGGCCCCAAGAGCGCGACAAGCCGCTGGACGACAATCGTCTGGAGCTGATTCAGCCCTACCGCACGGCTGTCGGGAACTACCTGGTGATGGTCTCTGGTTTATGGGCGACGCCGGAGCTCGCCATGCGCCGTCACCTGGAACCAGCGCGCGGTCGCGCCGAGAAGAGCCTCAAACGCTTCATCGCGCGCTGCACGTTGCGCTTCCTCGGTAACATGGACGGCGTGCAGGTCCGTTGGGACTTCAACAAGCAGTGGTACACCGAGAAGTGGGCTCGGGCGGCCAAAGCCGAATCCTGCACGATCGTGGAACAACCGTGACGTTACGCACTCGCGCCGCGTATCTGCTCGCCACCTGGTTCGGGTGCGGCTACTCGCCCGTAGCGCCGGGCACCGTGGGCTCCATCGGGACGATCCCGCTGCACTTACTGCTGTCGCTAGGGCCCATTTGGTTGCACGTGTCGGTCACCGTGGTGATCGCGGCGGTTGGTCTCGTCGTCTCGCAGATCGTCTCCGACGATCGCAACGACAAGGACCCCAGCCTGGTCGTGATCGACGAAGTGCTGGGCACCCTGATCGCGATGGGCGTCGTGCGCTCCCAAGCTTGGTGGCTCCAGCTCTTGGCGCTGGCGGCCTTTCGCCTGTTCGACATCACCAAGCCGCCACCCATCCGTCAGGCTGAACGTCAACAGCCTGCAGGCTTGGGTATCATGCTCGACGATCTATTGGCCGGGCTGGTTGCCGCCGCTCTCGTCTGGGGCCTCGCCCGCTTCGCGGGGTGGCTCACCTAGCGGACCGGAGAGGGCGAGGATGGCTGGTTCGAGCGCCGCCACCACCCGCGCCATGCGCTCGTAATCCAAGCGTTCTGCGGTGTCGCCGGCGCCGCCCCAATCGGCGTAGCGGTAGCGATGGGTGTCGTGCACCAACATGGCTGGGTAACCTGCAGCCAGGAATACCAGATGGGCCGACTGCCCCGCAGCGTCGGCACCATCGCTCAGCTCGACGAACCGCGCGACGGGAAGCGTCGCAGAATCGGCAAGCGCCGCGTGAAAGTGATCGGAGATGTTGGCGTGCTGCGGGTACGTCGACAGCGCGATGAAGCGCGCCACGGAATCGGTCAACGGCTGCCCGGGGAGCGGCTGCTGAGAGTCCGGAGCATCGGCGAAGGCGCCCAAGCCGTGCAGTTCGACCATGGCGGTGACCGTGCGCTGCTCCTTCTTGAGCGCATCCAGGAAGACCTGGGCACCCAAACCATCAGCGCGCTCACGACCACCACCATCTGCCAGCCAGACGAAGTCGATGGAGCGCAGGGCGCGTTTGTTGGCGAAAGCCTTGGTCAAGCACAGCAGGGCAGCCACGCCGCTGGCGTTGTCGTCGCTGCCTCCAGCTCCGTTGGGGCTGTCGAGACGAGCGGCGACGACCACGCTGTGATCGCCGCGACGCAAGCCGGGCACGTGCACGACGAGATTCTGCACCACCTCGTCCCCGACACTGAAACCTTGGCGTCGCACTTCGAAGCCGTAGCTGCTGGCCTGAGTGACGATCCAATCCGTCGCGTCAGCGAGCTCGAGTGGGTGGGCCACGTTGCGCTCCCCGATCTCGTCGAGCTCCGCGACGTAGGCATGCAACTGTCGTGCAAGCTCACGTTCTCGCTCAGTGAGCGGTGGCAGCGGCCGCAGCGGCTCCGCTTCCGCAGTAAGGGACGATGTTGCTGCGCCTTGATCAGGTGGTTCGACTTGAAGCGGGGCGGAACTCCGCGGCGTGGCACAACCGGCTGCACATAACGCTAGAACGATCCCGGTGTAAGTTGACGCGCATTTCATGCTCGTTACCTCTAGACGACACGCCAGTGGGGAGCTAGCCAGTTGTCGCGCGACCTCCAGATGCCAGAGGCCCGAGTGGCGCCCGACTCCCGTGCGGGAAGCGCCCCTGGCGGTTGCCGATGTAACAAGGAGCAAATGTTGAACCCGACAAACGACAAACCTTTGGTTGCGATCCTGATGGGCTCGAAGAGCGACTGGGACGTGATGACCCACGCATCGAAGACTCTCGACACGCTGGGCATCGCCCACGACGTGCGCGTACTGTCCGCACACCGCACCCCGCACGCTGCTGCCGAGTTCACCGAGGGCCTGGCGGAGCGCGGCGTGTTGGCCGTGATCTGCGCCGCCGGAGGCGCCGCCCACCTGGCGGGAGTGGTGGCCGCCCACACGACGCTGCCGGTGCTGGGGGTACCCATGACGGGATGGGCGCTTCAAGGCTTGGACGCCCTGTTGTCCACCGTGCAGATGCCCGCCGGCATCCCCGTCGCCACGTTCGCCATCGGCAAGGCAGGTGCGATCAACGCAGCCCTGTTCGCTGGTGCGATCGTCGGGCAGACCCACGAGGCCATCGCGAAGGCCTGGGTGGACTTCCGTTCAGCCCAGACCAAGCAAGTCCTGGAAATCGGCGACCCTCGCGAGGGATGAGCCGCGGCGGGAGTCGCGGCCACAGCGGCTTGCACTGCGGCGGGTTTCCGTCTTCGGCGAAAACCCCGCCCCAGGCTGTTTCGAGGCTGAGCACTCGCTCTCCGAGCTGGCTGGGAAAGGCTAACGAGAAACTTGCTTTGTATCCCACACTTCGATACAAGCGGCGCAGTTTTCGTGCCCAAGTCGGGTGTAGGAGTCACATCTCATGCGTCTCATCAAAAAGCTGCTGGAACGTTTGCGGATGCCCTTTCCGGCACTCGCTTGATAGCGATCATTAGGCCTGGCGTTCTTCGAGCGGCGGCCGACTTGCCCCTCCCCTGTTCCTCACTGATTTTCCCTTTGCTTAAAGCGCATCCCGTCTAGCGGGTTGCGCTTTTTTCTTGGCGCTTCGGCTGCTTTTCTCGGCGTTCCGGTTGTGCTGAAGCTGGGCAGGCAAATCGCACGCGAGGTGTGGTCTGGCCGTCTATCAGCCGCGGCCAAAAGGTGCTACGCCTTGGCCCATGAAAACGCTTTGGATTTCGTGTGTGCTCTGCCTGGCTTCGGCCTGTGCCAGCGCTCCGGCGGCTCCCTTCGATACCCTGCCTGACTCCAACGTCGTGGCCTACCGGTTGCAGAACTACGAGCCTCCTCAGGCGGCCGCACCGGCACCCGCTCAGCCGGGTGTGCCGGCGATCCCCGGCATCCCCCCAGAAATCCAGCAGTGGGCCCAGCAAGCCCTGCCCGGATTGCAGCAGATGATCCCCCCGGGGCTGTTGCCGCCTGGCGTTCTGCCCCCAGCCGCCGCGCCGGCACCTCCGCCACCCCAGGCTCCGCGTTTTCACGGATTCCGGATCCTCGAGCAACAACCCGTCGTCAGCCCTGATCTCAAAGAGCAATTGGCGGAACTGTTGGGAGACGAAGACAGCTTCGCTCAGCCCCAGTCGAATTGCATGTACGCCGAGATGGGCCTCAGCTTCACCAGCAGCGCGGGAGCACCACCGAACGACGTGCTCGTTTCCTTCTCGTGCAACCAGATGCAAGGGCACAACTTCATCTGGCCGCACCCCGCTACAGGCATGACGTCGGAGACGGTGCAAACACTGTCGGACATCGTGGCAAAACTGTTCCCGCCTCAGTCGGCACCGCCTCCAGGCGTGGCTCCCCAGCCCGTCACCATGTTGTGAGGCCTGGCTCATGACGGAGTGTACGGTCAGCACGCCCCCCACGGTCGAAGATGGCTGTGTGGTGTTCACCGTCGTTCACAACGATAGTGGGCGCGTGTTTCGTTGCGTGATGAGTGGTCCCACCTCGGTCGAAGTGACGCCCTTGCCGCGGGACGTGACCCCCTGGGCGGAGGGGGAAGCACGCGCACTGGTGGCGGAGCACGCGCTGGACTACGAGCGCGACAACCCGGAGCTGTTTCGTCAGCTGTTCGATCAGATCGCAGCCGAGCGCGCCGCCGTCGACGAGCTGGAGTGATCCAGTCCGTCGCTCCTGAAACAGAAGCCTGTCTCACGAAGGAATCAGCCCGGGCCTCGGATCTGCCGCGATCGAGCGGCGAAACCCTGGCCTCGAGCTGATCCCGACATTGCTCTAGGTTATGCTGCATCTCGTCGCGAGGCCCCCAACGGCCCGGCACGAGGAAGCAGATGACGTTATCTCCAGCGGCGGCTCCGACGACGGACCGTTCCCCCCGGCACACGACGGCCCCCCCACCCTCTGCGCGCGTGTGGCCAACGAAGGTGTTCGCTCTACTCCTGGCGCTCTGCGCCACGAGCTGCGGCGCCAAGTCCGAAGCGCCGGCGCAAGAGAGTCCACCGCCGCCCCAACAAGCTGCCGACCCCGCCTCGACAGCTAGTCTCTCCCAGCAGCGCACGGCCGCGAGCAGCGGAGCCCAAGCCCGCGCCAACGACGAAACGCCCGCCCCAAGCGATCCCAAGCCACAGACGCAGGTCGTCTTTCGACCGACGCAGGCCCCGGAGCTCACGACGCGAGAGCGCTTGGCTCGCGAGCGCTCGAAGCTGCAGGTCGAAACGCTGGCGGACGGCACCACCAAGCTCGATCTGCGTGGTCACCTGCACCAAGCAGCGGTGGCGCGAATCACCGAAGACGGCAAGCTCGAACGGGGTTGCGTGGATACCCCAGAGGCACTCGACCAGTGGGTGGGGCAGAGTGCCAGCCCGGCGACGGAGCAGACCCCTAGATGACGCGAGTGATGCGCTCCGGCGCGTGGGCCCTGGTGCTCGTGTGCACGGCAGCCTCCGCACAGGCCGCACCCTTCGTGATCCAGGTGAGCGACGGCGCTGGCGAGGGCTTCAACGACTCGAGCCCGCCCGACGCAGCATCGGCGGCGGGTGGTAACTCGGGGTCGACGTTGGGCGAGCAACGCCTGGTCGCTTTCGAATACGCAGCCGAGCAGTGGGCGTCACGGCTCGACAGCAGCGTGACGATCGTCGTGCAAGCGAGCATGGACGCGCTGGAGTGTGGCGGCGGCGGCGCGGTGTTGGGCTCGGCTGGACCCGCAACGTTCTTCTACGACGATACCTCACGCCGGTGGTACTCCTCGGCCCTCGCCAACGCACTGGCTGGCGCCGATCTGACCCCGGACGCAGCGGAGATCGTAGCGTTCTTCAACACCACGGTGGACACCAACGGTTGCCTCGGCTCCTCGCGCTGGTACTACGGCTTGGACGGTGAGCCCCCCACCGGAGACGTCGACTTCCTGTCGGTCGTACTGCACGAGCTGGCTCACGGTCTGGGCGCGACGTCGTTGATGGACTACGGAACGGGCCAGTATCTCGGCAACAACGACGACCCCGACACCTACAGCGCTTTGGTCTTCGATCTGGAACGAGGAAGCCGCTGGTCGGAGCTGAACGCTGCTCAGCGAGCCGCTTCCGTGACCAACGTTCGCAACCTGGTGTGGGACGGGGCGGCCGTCACTGCGGCGGCAGCCAGCGTGCTGGCACCTGGCGCTCCCACCGTCGTCACGGATCCGGCCATTCCTGGTTTTTCCGGCGCCATCAACGAGACGGACTTCGGCCCCACCGCACTACAAATGTCGGCCTCGGGAGAGCTCGTCGAGGTCGCCAACTCCTGCGCCGTGCCAGCAGATCTCGACGGTAAAGTCGTGCTCTTGCGCTTGGGCTCGTGCCTCGGCGTCGACGAAGTCGAGGCCGCTGGTGCCGTCGGCGTGCTGCTCGACGCCGGCTCGAGCTGGTCGCCCCCCGGCGACTTCAACCTCGGTCTCGACCTCGACCTCGAGATCCCGACGCTGCACGTCTCGTCGAAAGACGCGGACGCCCTCGCCAACGCGCTGTCCACTCAAACGATCACGGTGGGGATCAGCGCGAGCAGTGCCCGTGTCGGGGCCGACGCCTCCGGGCGCCTGCTGCTCAACGCGACCGTTCCCGTCTCCGAGGGAAGCTCCATCGCTCATTGGGATTCGTTCACTCGTCGAACGCAAAACTTGGACACCAGCAACCGGGACCTGTTGATGGAACCGGCTGGGCTCGTCAACGGACCGCAGCTCGATCTGACCGTGGAGCTCTTGCTCGACATCGGCTGGGGTGGCAGCGTGTGCGGCGACGGCAGCGTCGACGGCTCCGAACAATGCGACGACGGCGAGGACAACTCCAACTCCGAGCCCGATGCCTGCCGCACCAGCTGCCAATTGCCCGGCTGCGGCGACGGGGTGCAAGACAGCGCCGAAGAATGCGACGCTGGCGAAGACAACGGCACTCCAGCCAGCCCGTGTCGCGCGGACTGCACCATCGCCGACTGCGGCAATGGTGCGCTCGATCCCGGCGAGGACTGCGACGACGGCAACGGCAATTCCGACACTCAGCCGAACGCGTGTCGTCTCGACTGTACCTCTTCGCGCTGTGGGGACGGGGTGATCGACAGCGGCGAGGTGTGTGACGATGGCGACGCCAACGGCAGCGCCTCCAGCGGCTGTCTCGGGGATTGCTCCATCGGCGCGTGTGGAGACGGCGTCTTGAGCAGCGGGGAAGAGTGCGATGACGGCGAGGACAACTCCGACACCGAGCCGAACGCCTGTCGTAGCGCCTGCCGCGCTGCGCGTTGCGGAGACGGTGTGCTCGATTCGACCGAGAGCTGCGACGACGGTGCGGGCAATTCGAACGCCACTCCCGACGCTTGCCGTAGCGACTGTGGCCCCCCCTTCTGTGGGGACTCCGTGGTCGACAGTGGTGAGTCCTGCGACGACGGCGCGCTCAACGGCACGACGCTTTCACCCTGTCCGACGAATTGCGTGCTCGCGGGTAACTGCGGCAACGGGGTCGTCGAGGCCGGCGAAGAGTGCGATGAAGGAGCCGACAACTCCGACGCCAATGCCGACGCCTGCCGCAGCGACTGCACCCTGGCGCGCTGTGGCGATGGCGTGGTCGACAGTGACGAAGCGTGTGACGACGGCAACGACCAGGCTGACGACGGCTGCAACGCCGAGTGTCAGGGTCCGGTGCTCGAGAACCCAGGCTCGAGCAGCGAGCCGATGGGGCTGGGCGCAGGCGACGCCGG
>JBNKZR010000287.1:0-10019 GCA_050301735.1 Polyangiaceae bacterium
TGGTCCACGGGCTCCGGGTCGAGTGTGGCGGCCAAGCGCGGCGCGGCGTCGCGTTCGGCCTGGGTCAGGCGCTGAAAACGAATTCCTCGGAGCTTCATTTCCGGCGCGTGCAGCACCCTCGGGCCTAACAGGGTGGGGCGACCGCAAAGTTGTACACGCTCGTCGAGGTCACCGACCACGACGTCGACCTCCCCATGCTCCTTGTCGAAGACGTCGACGGCGTGTCCTTGGCGCTGCCCGGGCGTACCCGAGCCGTAGCCGACGAATCCGGCGTAAGCGATCACAGGCGCTATCCCCTCAGGCGAAGCCGCGACGACCGCCTCCCAGCTCCGCTCAGGAGAGCCGACTCTAACGCGCAGGGCCTTGCGACGCTGCCCGATGCTGAGAACGCTCACTGCGTCAGGCGTCACGGAGGACAGGAGTTCCCGAGGTATCCCGAGATCCACGGCGGCACCCCAATCACAGCGACCGCTGCACGCCACCGCCAGCAGCGACTCATCGGTGACGCCGAGAGCTAGCGTGGGCAAGCCACCCGAGGCCAGCGCGCGAGCCAAGACTCGTGGTCGAACCGCGGGTTTCGGCACAGCTGGGGGCTGTTCGACCGGAGTGACCGCGGATGGAGTCGACGCCGGCGGCGCTGCGCTTCCGTCTGCCGCACAGGGGAGCGCGGTGCCGAAAACAGACACTGCCAGCGCCCCAGCCAGGCGGAGCTTCGGAAAATCGAGATCGGTCAACATCGGTAACTCGAAGGCAGGTGGTGCGGGGACGTCACGAGATCGATTGCTGATCGGCATTCGAAACACCCAGCGCGGACAGGATCTGGGGCAGCTTACGGTGAGGCAACGATACGCGGGTCGGCATGCCCCCCGACAGCCCGAAGAGACGAAGGAAGTTGTACCCGCTGTCGAAGCGAGCTGCGACCGTGACGTTGTGCACGTCGATCACGACACTGACCGGCGCGCGTTCTTGGCCGAGCAGCAGCAGTAAGGTCTTTTCGAATCGGCCGATGCCAGAGCGCACGTCGACCAACGCGACACCTGGATCGTAGACGCGATAGCGCTGTGCGGCGCGGCGGGTCTCCGCTTCGAGCACGGCGAGTTCGGCACACGCCGCGTCGATGGGTTCCCACAAGCCTGCATCCTCTAAACCCTCGTACAAATGGCGAACGATGATGCCGAACAGCCCGTTGTCCCTGGGCCTGGCGCGCAATGCGCGGTCGAACCGGTCGGCAATGGGGCTCGGCTTGCCGAGCCGCGTGTCGATGGCGTGAGCGTCGCGATCACAGCCCGGGTACGGTTCGATGCCTCGTCGCATCCACTTGGCGGCACTCGCCAACCCATCGAAATCCGTGTGGCAAACCACGGTGTCCACATCGCCGATGCGCTCGACCAGCTCGGGGGTGATCATCTCGGGGCAGGCGCCATGCTCGGCCTTGGTGCACAACACGAATCGCGGATCATCTCGATACTCGACGTGCCGATCGTGGTCGTGGTGATCGACCCAGCCGCGAAGCCGTTCGCCCAGGCCGTCGATCAAGGGCAAGGTGACGGCCTCGAAACCAGCGTTTTTGCCGCCAGCTGCAAAAGCGATGTCCAGCACCACGACCCTGCCGTCGAGCTGAGAGGCTTTGGGCAGCCGTCGGGGCGTGCCGAACGCCAGGGCCAGAGGAAGCATCGCGGGGAACATAGCGCTCAGTTGCGCAAATCCCCATGATTTAACGCCTGTCGCCGCGGCTCGCGCCGCGCTGAGTGCAACCGTCCACCCGAGAGCCGACTCGTTGGAGAGTGTTCGCGTCTCCAGGCGTTGAAAGAGCTCATCAAGGCCGCTAAAGCAGCGCTATGTCATCCATCACCGAGGCCGACTTTCAGCAAGCGCTCAGTCACCCTTTGGACCGCACGGACTTTCCCCTGTTGGGCGAGAAGTACGAAGGCAAAGTGCGAGACAACTACAGCAAGGACGGCAAACGCACGATCATCGTCACCGATCGCATCAGCGCGTTCGACCGTGTGCTCGGCACGTTACCTTTGAAGGGTCAAGTGCTCAACCACGTCGCCAATTGGTGGTTCGAGCAGACGAAGCACATTGCCGACAATCACGTCATTTCGACGCCTGACCCCAACGTGACCGTGGCAGAAGAGTGTGAACCGCTGCCGGTCGAGATGGTGGTGCGCGGTTACCTCACGGGATCGACGTCGACTAGTATCTGGGTGCACTACCAGAACGGCGCGCGTTCCTTTTGCGGACACGCCTTGCCAGACGGACTGAAGCAGAACCAGAAGCTTCCCGAAGTGCTCCTAACCCCCAGCACGAAGGCGGCCCACGGCGATCACGACGTTTCCGCATCGCGAGAAGAGATCCTCGAGTTGACGAAGATGCCGGCAAGTGAGTTCGACACGGCCGCGAAGCTAGCGATGGAGTTGTTCGCGTTTGGACAGAAACAATGCGCCGAGCGAGGCCTCATCCTCGTGGACACGAAGTACGAGTTCGGCAAGACGAAAGACGGCCGCATCGTCATCATCGACGAAATCCACACCCCCGACTCGTCGCGGTTTTGGTTTCAAAGCAGCTACCCGGAGCGCTTCGAGTCCGGTCAGCCACCAGAGAGCTTCGACAAGGAGTACGTCCGGCGCTGGCTAAAAGAGCGCAACTTCACCGGCGACGGCGAGATCCCCCACATCCCGGACGACGTGAAGATCGAGGCCGTCAAGCGCTACATCGAAGCCGTCGAGACGATCACCGGCGACGAGTTCAAGCCAAACCTCGAAGAGCCACAGCAGCGCCTGCGAAAGAACCTCGGAGTCTGACGATGAGCGACGAGTTCAATCGCGGTTTCGTCGGCATGCTCTACCTGCTGAACGTCCGCGGGCAGGTGCTTCGGGATTGTGCCCCGAGCGACGAGAGCACACGCGGTGTGGTGGAGGGGCTGTGTGACCCAGACCGCACGGTGCGAACACGATGGCTGGCTCGCTGTCTGAGAGACATCATGAGTGATCTGTCAGCGCGCGAGCTCAATTGAGAATGGCCCAGCGCGCGCGCATACTTCCGCGCGACAGCTTCGACTCGACGTCACTGCGTCGCGAAGTGGTCGTACCCAACCGCGCCGCGATTCTGCGCCGCGAGCGGCTTCAAGCAGAGCTCGAAGCCCGAGAAATCCGGGCGCGGCTGCAAGCGGAAGTCGACAAGCGACTGGCCCAAGCCGAACGAGAGACGGCTGAGATCCGGGCCGCTGCCGAGCGAGCAGGGTTCGAGGAAGGTTTGGCTAGGGCGGTCAGCGAGCGGGCCAAGATCGCGTTGAGTGAAGAGCAGCTCGATCAGCGCGCCCGCGCTCGCAGCATCGAGGTGGCGCGGCTATTGGCTGAACGTCTCGTGGGGCGCAGCATCGAGCTGGACGAAAAAACGGTGCGAGACATGGCAAACGTCGTGCTCTCCGAAGTCCGCGGCGTGCGCCAGATCCGATTCGAAGTACATCCGCGGGACGTCGACCTGCTGCGGCAAGCCTTGCAAGCTGAACCCCCGCGCCCCATCCCCATCAGCGTGGAAGCCAACGAGAACTTGAAGCGCGGCGATTTCCAGCTACGGACGGACACTGGCATCCTGCACGCGAGCCTACCCGGGCGACTGGAAACGTTGGCGCGCACGTTGGCGGAGAGCCTCGGGTGAGAGAAGAAGCACCATCGGGTCCCTCGACGGGCAACTGGCGCACCAACTTGCTGCTCTTCAGCTTGACCGTAGGCAGCGTGTTTTTCGTCGGCGGGCCGAGTTTCGCGGTCCCGTTTCTGCTGATCTTGCTGTTTCACGAGTTCGGGCACTGGATCGCAGCGCGAATCCACGGCGTGCCCGCTTCGCTGCCCTATTTCATTCCCATGCCGGTCGTCATGTTCGGCACTTTCGGCGCGGTGATCGTGATGCCGGAGCGGATCCGTTCGCGCAACGCGCTGCTCGACATCGGTGCCGCGGGGCCGTTGGCTGGCATGGTCGTCGCGATCCCCGTGTTGGCTTTTGGCCTGCACCTGTCCGAAGTGCATGCGATGGCGGACGGCGGCTACGTCCAGGAAGGGCAAAGCCTGCTCTATTGGCTGGTGAAGCGACTCGTGCTCGGTCCGATGCCGGAGGGTCACGACGTCTTTTTGCATCCGACCGCACTGGCGGGCTGGAGTGGCCTGTTCATCACGATGATCAATCTCCTGCCCTGGGGACAGCTCGACGGAGGTCACATCGCTTTCGCATGGCTCGGCGAAAGACAGCACCACATAGCTCGCTGGATCCGGCGTAGCCTGCTGTTACTCTTCATCTACAATCTGTGGAGCTTTCTGGGGCCTATCTGGCAAGGAGCAAGCCCAATGGCTTGGCCAGAGGGAGTGAGCAATTCGTTGTTCTGGTTGCTCTGGTTTGGGGTCACAGGCGCGATGGCACGGATGGGAGGAGGCGCCGACCATCCCCCCTTCGACCGCGGGACGCTCTCGCCCTTGCGCCGAGCCATTGCCGTCGGGTGCCTGGTCCTGTTCGTGCTGCTGTTCATGCCCACGCCGCTGGCGTTCTACTCGTAAGGCGGAGGCCGTCGCGCGCGACTCACTGGGCACGTCGATACCTCTCGGGGCGTCGATACCTCTCGGAAGGTCGACCGCTTCGGCTGCGGGTCTTCCGCGCCGCTCAACCAGGGCCGAGCGCGCGGTACTTCGCCGCCAGAGCTTCACACACTTCTGGAGGCGCGTAGCGCGTCACGTCTCCTCCGTGGCGCGATATCTCACGGACCAGCGAAGCTGAAATGAACCCGTGACGAGTGCGGGTGGGCAAGAACACCGTGTCGAGCTCTGGAGCGAGATCCGCGTTGGCGTGGGCAATCTGCAGTTCGTACTCGAAATCCGTCTGCGCCCGAAGCCCGCGCACGATGACGCGCGCGTTGATGCGGCGCGCATACTCGACGAGAAGCCCGTCGAACTGAGCCACCTCGACGTTCGGAAACGGCGCGCACACCTTGCGCAGCAGGCCTACGCGCTCCTCCGCGGAGAAGAACGGCTGCCTGTTCGGGTGATAACCCAGAGCAACAATCAGCTTCGGAAAGAGCTTCGAGGCCCGCTCCACCAAATCCAGATGGCCGAACGTCGGCGGGTCGAAGCTTCCGGGGTAGATGGCGAGTTGAACCATTGCGTCAGCCTGGGCTATCGCCCGGTACTGCCGCGGGCTCGTCTTCGTCGGTGGCAGGTGCGACAGGGGCAACCGGAACGGACGACGCCGCCGCCGGCATGTCTTCCAGCCACATCGTGCGCCCCTGATCGGCAAGCGTCACTCGAAAGGCGCTCAGCACGCCGGAGCCGAGCAAGCCGTCCAGCTCGATGCCGAGCACCTGCTCGAGCTCTTGAAACGGCACTCCCGCGAAGGCAGAGACGTCGCTCATCCCAAACGCACCAAGTCTCAGCTGTGGCAGGCGCGCCTGCGAGACACCGGCGCGACCACTGACCGGAGTGCGAGAGCTCGCGGGGATCCTCGCGCGCTCCCACGCCGGCTCGTCGAGCACCAACGGGTAGGATGAACCCGTGTCGACGAAGAGGGCGAAGCGCGGAGCCTCAACCTCGGTACCGATCTGGCTGCTGAGCACCATGCCGCCACCTCGAATGTATTGGATGGGGAGCTTGGTTGCCTCGGGCGGCGGCGGCGGCTCGTAGTTGCGCACGACGAACTGCCTACCCAAGAAGTCGAAAGTGACGTTGAGGTGGCGCAACAGGTTTGAGCCCAACATCACCTTGATGGGTGCGTTGAGGTCACGCGAAATGCCGGAAAGGTCCTGGGTCAGCGCCGGAACGTCTCGGACCTCGATTCGCTCCTGAAAACGTAAGCTGACCCAAGAAGGCTCGCGGCCGCCGGCTGAGTCGATGATGACCTCGGTGCTCCCAGTGCTGATCAACCCCAGCACGGGCTGCCCATTCAGCTCGACCGGGACCACCATCGACGTGTTCGCCACTCGCGGCATATCCATCACGGCAAGCATGGGACCACTCTTGGCAAAGGGCTTGCGACCCCGCCCTTCGCGCGCCAGCTTGACCACTCCAGAAGCCCAAGTGTCCCTCACGTCGGGGTCGGAAAGGAGAGCGTCCAACTCCTCGGAGGCCTCGGCAATGCGCCCCGAGTACCAAAACGCGCGCCCGCGCACCGCACGTGCGTCCGATCCCTCCACGCCGTGCAGTTGCTCGAGCGCACCGTCGTAGTCGAGCTGAGCCAGGGCGATGCGAGCCGCCAGCAGGCGCACTTCGGGACGCTTCGGCTGCAGCTGCAGCGCCTTGACGATGGCCTCCGTGGCGTCATCGGAGTCCAGCGACCGGTAGCTCGCTTGCGCGCGTTCGTACCACTGCAACGCTTGCGGTGGCCAATCTGGCTCTGGCGCTTGTACTGGCGCGCAACTACCCAGAACGCCAAAAAGCCCCAATGTCGCGGCCGCCGCAGCCCGGCGGACATTCACCCACAGCAATCGCATAGAACGTCGAGTCAACCTTTCAGCGCCCAGTCGGGGCTCGTCGGGTGGCGGGATAGCTGATTTGAGTGCCGAGGTCGAGCGATCAGCGGGTATAACGGCTGTGTGATGCGGCACCATTCCACGGCGACGTTGGCCCTGCTCATCTGGTTGGCGGCGTGCGGATCTCCCCCGGCGGCAAAGCAGGCCAATGAGGCCAGTACGGCTGAGCCCAGCGCCGGAGCGGCTTTAGCCTCCGAGGAGAGCGGCTCGGAAACGGACCCGGGGACATCCAACCAGGGCACGCCTTCGGAAGACGACCTGGCGCCATCATCGCCGGACGACAGCCCCGCAATCGAAGCTGCGAGTGAAACACCAGCCGAGGATTCCGCCAGCAAAGCAGACTCCGCGAGTGCGCAGCAGGGCCCGACCGAGACACGCACCACCGAGGTGATTCAGCGCGTGGTACTGAACAACCGCCAAAGCGCCCGCAACTGCTACGATTTGGAGCGCAGCAAGGTTCCCGAACTCGCCGGCACGTTGACCATCTTCTTCGTGATCGACCCCCAGGGCAACGTCAAGCACGCTGAGTTGAACCAGGAGCGCAGCACGCTCGGGCAAGACGCTTTGGTTCAGTGCGTCATCCGCGCCATTCAGCGTCTCAAGTTCCCTCCGTCCTCTCGCGGTTTCGAGTCGGAGATCAACTACCCCTTCGACTTCCGACCCTGACGTGGCAACCCCGTTCAGCAAGCTCAACGCGTTCAGCAACGCCCCGGATGCCGTCAGTCACCTGCTGAGCGAAACCCGGGACCTGCAGCGTGAGCAGCACCATCGCCGGGATGAGTGGTTCGCGGAACTCGCGTTGGGCAACAAAGAGCAAATCCTCTTTGAATTCGAGGTTTTACTAAAAGGGACGGCCTGTTTTGCCAATCCCAGAAATCACCCCGGTGCACCGCGGCGCTCGCCGATGGTGGCCCAAGACTTCCGGGCCAGCACCATCCTTTTTCGGGACGCAGCGCTGCGCGCCATCGACCTGTGCCGCCATCTGCTGGGCTCGCGGGATCGACAATTCGTCTTCCATCGCTACCTGGAGACAGTGCTGCCCGAAGATAACGTCCGGGCGCAGCTCGCGCGAGAGGGGGCTGAGCAACCGTATCCCGACGACAGTCTGGTCGCTCTGCGCCACGCGCTCTCAAACGTCGTGGAGGTGGTCGAGGGCTTGCTGCGCGCACCTCAAATCCCGTATCGCCTGTTCTACGCAGCACTAGCTCTGATCCAGCGAGAGATCGGGCGCAACGCCTACTTCAATCCACTCACGGCGCTCGAGTTCCGACCCGAGTTCGATCGCATTCAGTCCGCCGAGATCCTCCGTCTGATCGAGAGCGTGCCGCCAGGCGAAGCACACCGCTTGGTGGCCCTCACGTTTCTTTCGCTCTTTCGCATGCTGCGTTACCAGCGGCTGCTGGGCGAGATTGCGAGTGAGCCGAGCCCGGCACCCCGCGGAGCCGGGCGGATCTACTTCGTGCTGAGTGTGCTGCGTTCCGATGCGCGCGCGCTGGGAGACTATCTCCAGCGCTCGAGCGGCAAGTTGCTCTCCGACTCGTTCCGCCGCTCGCTGTGGGAGGTAAAAGCGGGGGAGCTCTCCGGCAGATCGGCGGATCTTCGGGCACACGCCGGCCAACTCGTCGCCATCAAGAGCGCACTCGAGGGGGTCGCCGCCAATCTGCGCCTCGAGATGCGTCGCGCGTTCTTTCACGACGTTCCGAGCCCCGGTACGAGTGTCAGCGAGCGCGAACTGCGGATCGCCGTCCAGATGTCGCTGTCGAACCTCCGACCTGCCCTGCGCAACGCCATTCTCTTTCTCGGTAAGGCGCTGGGAGCCGAGCTTCAAGAACGCGGTGTGTTCGACAACACGGCGGCGAGACGAGAAACGAGCGAGCGCTTCCGGCGCGATGTGTGGATGTTCGCCCAGATCCTCAGAGCGTTCTACACCAAGGCCGAGCATTCACCGGCCCAAGACCGGTGGGGCCCAGTCAACGAGTTCCAGTACGTTCGCGAATTCCTGGCTTACTTTCGGTCCATGGGCTACCCGCTCCTGCGCGCTGCGGACTACCCCCGCTTCGACGCGTTCATGAACGCCATGGGACAGTTGAACGACTCGGATCTAGCCGATCCGCAACAGCTGGCCGCGGCCATCCATGAATGCGTCGCCTTCCACGACTTTCTGGAGGAGCTTTTCCATCAGATATCGAAGCGCAAGGAGCTCAGCCAAGTGCCCTTCGATCGGCGGCGTTCGGCCGCAGCACTCAAGCTCTACTTGGGCAATGGCAGCCGCCAGTAGTGCCGGGTTTCGTTACCGCAGACCCAGGCTCCTACTCGGCGTTGACGCTGCATGTCGAGCTGCGGATGAACCGGCGACATGAGACCTGCCTGATGTGAGCGCCTCGACGATGCCGCTGACCTCCACCATTGTGGGAAGTCAGCAGCAGTGCGCCGAGACAGCCGAGCGACCTGGCAATCACCCGGGCGCTGCAGACCTCCCTCACTAAGGTCTGTCACCACCCGGGCGCCGCACGGGTCGCTCGGAGGACGTGAAAGCCGATCAGGCCTTCTTGGTGCGGCGAGCCTTCTTCTTGGAAGCCTTCTTCTTGGAAGCCTTCTTCTTGGAAGCCTTCTTCTTGGAAGCCTTCTTCTTGCTCACCTTCTTCTTGGAAGCCTTCTTTTTCGAAGCCTTCTTCTTGGAAGCCTTCTTTTTCGAAGCCTTCTTCTTGGAAGCCTTCTTCTTAGCGGTTTTCTTAGCTGTCTTCTTAGCGGCCATGTTCTCTTGCCTCCTGCGAACCCAGGGCGCACAACACATGACGTACACCCAAGGTATGTTGCACGACGTATATTGCCACCTATTGCGATGTGTCAACGTAAAAAGTGCGAGTGGCTTCTACGAGATCGCTTGTTTTGGCCTTAGTAGCTCCGCAAACTCTTCATACGGAGCTCATGTATAGTGAAACGCCCAAGACCCCCGGGCCGAAACACTGGAAGTTTGTCCACTTGCGAGGGCTCAGGCGTAACCGCTCGGAAACAGGTAACTTTCATCGTTGCTTGACGGCCGGGGTGGGGAGGGGTTAAGGCGGCCTCCGCGTAGGTATGACGAGGGTGCAAACAATGCAGAAGACACGATCGGATTTCGGCCGCAAGTTCAGTTTTTTTTCGATAGTCAGCGCAGTCGTGCTGCTTTGCGCGTGCGGCTACAGCCAAGAGGAATGGGACCAGAAGGTCCGAGAGAACGACAATCTTCGACAGCAGCTCCGCGCTCAGCAACAGCAGAGTCAGAAGTGCGATGCCGACTACCAAGCAGCACTCGGCGAGATTCAGGACCTGAAGAAGAAGCTCGTCGAGAGTGGCGTGAATCTCGACAACCTGACCCAGAGCCTCGAGCAGCAGAACCTGGCACTGAAGGAGTACGAGCAGCGCGCCAAGCAACTCGAAGCGGTCAGACAGCGCTTCGAGTTACTGCGTCAGAAGCTCCAGAAGCTAACCCAGCTGGGACTCAAGGTCGAAGTTCGGGACAATCGCATGC
>JBNKZR010000288.1:0-10017 GCA_050301735.1 Polyangiaceae bacterium
TGATGGGCGGCGGTCGCATGGGGCGCGGTCCGCGCCGTGGCATCGGCTCGTTTGGCCAACGTCGTGGTGGCAGTGGAGCCCCCGTCACTCAGGAGCGTTCGGCGCACAAGAAGGTCGTAAAGGTCGAGGGCAGCGTTCCGCTGCAGGCGCTCGCCGGCAAGATGGGCATCAAGGCCGCCGAGTTGCTGATGAAGTTGATGAGCCTCGGCATGACTGGCGTCAACATCAACACCACACTGGATGTGGACACCGCCAAGATCGTGGCTGGTGAGTTCGGCTGGAACGTCGAAGACGTCGCCGTCAGCGAAGACGAAGCGATTGCAGCGGCTCAGGGTGGCGACAGTGAAGCTGATGACACGGATCGCGTGCCGCGAGCTCCAGTGGTGACCGTCATGGGTCACGTCGACCACGGCAAGACGAGTCTGCTCGACAAGATCCGAAGTGCGCAAGTGGCGGCCGGCGAAGCTGGCGGCATCACGCAGCACATCGGGGCCTACTCGGTGAAGACGAAACACGGCCGCATCACTTTCCTCGACACGCCGGGCCACGAGGCGTTCACGCAGATGCGCGCCCGTGGCGCACAGTGCACGGACATCGTGATTCTGGTGGTCGCCGCTGACGACGGTGTGATGCCTCAGACGAAAGAGGCCATCAGTCACGCCAAGGAAGCGGGCTGTCCCATCGTCGTTGCCGTCAACAAGATCGACAAGCCCGAGGCGCAGCCCGACCGCGCTCGTCGTGAGCTCTCGGAAGCAGGTCTGCAGCCGGAGGAGTGGGGTGGCGACACGCTGTTCTGCGAGGTATCGGCGCACACGGGCGACGGCATCGACGGTCTACTGGACGCCGTACTGTTGCAGGCTGAGGTTCTCGATCTGAGAGCCAACCCGAAGCGTCACGCTCGCGGCACGGTGATCGAGGCCAAGCTAGACCGCGGTCGGGGTCCTGTGGCGACCGTGTTGGTCACCGACGGTACGTTGAGAAAAGGCGACGGCGTGTTGATCGGCAATTCGTCGGGTCGTGTGCGCGCGATGCTCGATGACGCTGGCAGAAACGTCAATGAAGCTGGGCCATCCATGCCGGTGGCCGTCATCGGCTTGAGCGAGGTTCCCAGTGCTGGCGATACCGTGGACGCGGTCAAAGACGCCAAGAAGGCACAGCAGATCGCCGAGCAGCGTCGAGCCAAGATCGTGCAGAGCACCATTGGCGCCAAGAGCAAGGTGTCGCTCGAAGAGCTTGCCAGGCGCATGAGCCAAACCGACCAGAAAGACCTGAAGCTGATCGTCAAAGGCGATGTTCAGGGTTCGGTGGAGGCCGTCGTCGCAGCGCTGGACAAACTGAGCACCGACAAGGTGAAGGTCACGGTGGTGCACTCTGGCGTGGGTGCCATCACGGAGGGCGACGTCAATTTGGCGGTCGCTTCCGGCGCCATCATCATCGGCTTCAACACCCGCCCGGCTGGCAAGGCACGAGCCTTGGCCCAGAAAGAGGACGTCGAGATCCGCAACTACTCCGTCATCTACGACGTCACCGATGACGTCAAGTTGGCCATGGAGGGGTTGCTCGCGCCCAAGCTCGTCGAAGAGGCTATCGGCGAAGCCGAGGTCCGCAAGATATTCAAGGTCAGCAAGGCCGGGGTCGTGGCGGGCTGCATGGTCACCAGCGGCGTCGTACGACGCAACGCCGTGGTGCGTCTCCGTCGCAACTCCGACATCATCTGGGAAGGCAAGCTGGACAGCCTCAAGCGCTTCAAGGATGACGCCAAGGAAGTGCGTGAGGGCTTCGACTGCGGTATCTCGTTCTCCGGCTACAACGACTTGCAGGAAGGTGACGTGATCGCTGCCTTCGAGGTCAAAGAAGTTCGCCCCACGCTGTGATGCGCGGGTGAGCATCGAGGCCAGCCGTGTTCGTGGGTGCAGCACGCATCGTTCTGCAAATCCCGGGCGCACGCTCGCTCAAGGATCGGCGTCGAGTGGTCAAGAGCTTCAAAGATCGTGTCAAGTCTCGTTTGGGGATCAGTACCGCAGAGATCGGCGATCCCGAGAAACTCCAACGGGCGACCCTCGGCGTGAGTGTCGTCTCTGGAGACTCCGCCGTGTGTCACGAACTGCTGTCGAGCGTTCGTCACATGGCGGAGGGACTTCCGGATGCGTTGGTCGCTGACGTGCGCACGGAGGTGTTTTCTTTCGGTCGTGATGGCTCGGGGCTCGATCCAGTGGGCGACGATTGGGGGGAGCTGTGAGCGACGGGCGACGACCGCGACGAGTCGCGGAGGACATTCGCGACAGCATCGCGTCGAGCTTGACGCGAGAGCTGTCCGATCCGCGCTTGGTTGGGGTGGTGATCTCTCGCGTGGAGACGAGCCCGGATCTCGGCTTGGCCAGCGTGTACTTCCGCTCGTTGCAGCCCGCGACGCCGCGGTCGATCAATGGACTGTTGCGGGCCTTCGAACGCGCCTCCGGACGCCTCCGTCGGCGGCTCGCCGGGCAACTTCGACTCAAGCGGGTACCCGAGCTCCGCTTTCACTACGACGAGGGCCCCGACGCGCGGGCACGCGTCGACGAGCTGCTGCACGAGATAGAGCATGATCAGCGCTCCGCCTCCGAGCTGCTCGAGGAGTCGCCCGACGGAGAGCCCGACGAAGGGTAGGGCTCTCGGTGGACGACCCCAAAGCGCAGAGCGCCGCGCCTGCGACGGACGCGACGCGACGAGCCGGAAGGGGCGGCTTGGCTCTGTCTGCGGCCAAGCTCTACTTTCTAGTGCTCGGCTTCGCGCAGCAGATCGTCCTCGGCAGTCTGTTGGGGGCTGACGGCTACGGCGCGTTGCGCGGGGCGATGTCCCCGGCGAGCATCACATACAACCCACTGATTGCCGCCGGTGTTCAGGGCATGAGCCGAGCCGTGAGCCGGGTGCCCGAAGCAGAACGAGCGGCCACGGTGCGGCGCGGCTTGTCGCTGCACTTCGTCTTAGCGTTCGTCGTTGGCGGGAGCTTTTGGCTCGCGGCGCCAGCGCTCGGCAACGTGTTGCACTCCGAGTACTTGGTGCCGCCGTTTCGCGTCTTGGCCATCGTCGTGCTGTTCTACGGCATCTACGCGCCTTTCGTAGGTGTGCTCAACGGGCTGCGCCGCTTTGGGCAGCAAGCGGCATTGGACGTGCTGTCCGCAACCCTGCGCACGGTGGCGCTCTTCGCGGGCGCCTATTGGCTATTGTCGGAGGGGGCCCTGCGAGCCGTCGAAGGGGCCTGTTGGGGCTTCGCTGGCGTCTCGTTGGTGATGGTGTTCGTGAGCGTCGGGCTGGTGGGCATCGGGCGAGCGGGAGCGACGCGCTTGGGCGTTGGGGAGCACCTTTGGTTCATCGTACCGGTCATCGTCGCCCAGGCCGTTCTCAATCTGTTGCTCCAGGTCGACGTCAACACCTTGCGTGGCTTCGCCAGCCGCGCAGCGACTTCAGCTGGCCTTTCTAGCGACGCTGCCAACACCCTCGTCGGGGCCTACAGCGCGGGGCAGCTCTTCGGGTTTCTGCCATATCAGTTGCTGATCGGCCTCACGTTCATCCTGTTTCCGCTCTTGGCCTCTGCTCAGGCCAAGAACGATCGCAAGGCGGTCGAACAGTACGTGCTGGAGGGCACGCGCCTCGCAACCGTCGTCATGGGACTGGTCGTCTCCGTCAGTGCCGGGCTTTCCGAAAGTCTCCTGCGCTTGGCATTTCCGCCGCGCTTCGCCGAAGTCGGGACTGCCAGCATGCAGCTACTGACTCTCGGGCTGGGGGCGTTCGCTCTGTTCGGAGTGTTCACGACCGTGCTCAACGGACTGGGCCGCCAGTGGCAGTCCTTGTCTGTGACGGCGCTCGCCACGGCGCTCGTGTTTGGACTGAACTGGCTGCTGGTCAAGGATACGGCGTTCGGACCCGAACTGCTCCTCGCCACTGCAAGGGCCACGAGTATCGGCATGGTGTGCGCTGCGCTGGGCGCTGCCGTTCTCGTCAAGCTCAGCGCTGGGGCCGTGATTCGTCCCTCGGTGCTCGTGCGCGTGGGTCTGGCTTTGGCGCTCACGGTGCTTGCCGCCCGCCAATTACCCACGCTTGGCAAGGTCGCGACTGTGGGCGCCAGCCTCGGGGTCGCGTCGTGTTACGTCGTGTTGCTCGTGTTGCTGCGCGAACTCGGAACGCGCGATGCACGGCGCGTGCGCGCGATCTTCGGCGGGAAGTGACGGAGCTGCAGCGAGCAGGCGCGCGTTTGGACCCCGAGGGCCGTGCCGCTGAGAGACGGAGCGCTCTCGCGCCGACGAAGGGCGACTGCTCTACGCTGCCTGCTCCGGCTTCGGCGGGGGATCGGATGCTGCCTCATCGATGGCTTTGCGCACGAACAAGGTTTCGAGAGACTCCTGATGGGGGATCACCTCGACGACGATTTCCGCTCGTTCCACGGCGAGTTTCAGCAACGACTGCAACGCTTCTTCACCTTCCACACTGATCAACGTTCGGTGGTCACGTTGCTCCGACGGCCAGCCCCTTTCCTTGCATACTGCGACGAAAGAGGCGCTGGCATCTCGGATGACGACATCCGTCAACTTCACGGCGCGATTGAGCAAGTCCTTCAGATAACCCGAGACCACCACACGGCCTTGGCGCAGGATCGTGACCCTGTCGCACATCGCTTCAACGTCGGAAAGGATGTGGGTCGAAAAGAAGATCGTGCGCCCCGCGGCTTGCTCGCTGAGGATCAGGTCTCTGACCTCCTTGCGACCAACGGGGTCGAGGCCGCTCATCGGCTCGTCCAGAATCAGCAACTCGGGGTCCCCGACCAATGCGGCTGCCAAGCCCGTGCGCTGGAGCATGCCTTTCGATAGCCGCCGCGCCGGGCGGTCAGCGGCGTACAGGAGCCCGACGCGGTCGAGCATGGCGAGCGTGCGACTGCGGGCAGCGCCGGCGCTGAGGCCTGCCAGTCGCGCCGACATGGACACGAACTCCTTGGGCGTGAGGTAGGGGTAGACGTACGGGTTTTCCGGAAGAAAACCGAGCTTTTGGCGCGCGCTTGCATCGGTGACTGGTTTGCCGAAGAGACGCGCTTTGCCAGCGCTGGCAGCGATGAGCCCGGTGAGCACTTTGATGGACGTCGTCTTGCCTGCGCCGTTCGGACCGAGAAAGCCGAAGATGTCCCCCTCGTGGACCTGGAAGGAGATGCCGCGCACTGCGGGCACCCGACGCATCCAGAAGCCCTGGCGATAGGTTTTCTCGAGACCCTCGACTTCGATCAGTGCGGTGCTCATTGTCGCCAGTCTAGCCGCAGGGGGCTCCTGGGGCGAAAAGCTGTCAAGTCACTAGAATCAGTGGGAAAAAGGCGTGAGCCGCTGCGGCCAGGTCTATTGGCCGGGTGTTTCACCGAAAATGGCGTCATTTCGGGCGTTTCCAGCGCTCCAAAGGGGATGTTACAAGCAGGCTGAAGCTCGCCTCGCAGCCGAAGTACCCCGGGGATAGAACGACGATGAATCGCCACGCCCGTGTATGGGCCCTGACCACCTGCCTACTCTTGGGCGCGCAAGGCGCCGCCGCACAGCTACCGCCGCCTCCCGGTCCCGCCGAACCGCTACCGCCACCACCGCCGGCGGCGCCACCCGCGGCGGAGGCGCCTCCTGTCGATAACCCACCACCACCACCACCACCACCACCACCACCGCCTCCAGGCGCGGCCGTGGCGGCGCCAGACGCAGTGCAGCCATCGGCTGCTCCACCGCCGGCTGAGGGAGATGACTTCGCGTCCGAGGAGCAGGGCGCTGCGAGTGCCGACCCCGACGCCATCAGCGAGGAGGAGTTCGAAGCGCTCCAGAAGAAGCAAGAGGAGCGCAAGCAGCAGCTGAAGACCCAGTCGAGCTTTCGAGCTTCGACGGGCATGATGCGCACTCACTACGCCGGTTCGGGACCGGTGGGGACTTTCCGTTTCGGAGTTCTCGGCAGCTACATGGGCACGGACGAGTTTCTGTGTCCGCAGTGCGAAGATCCTGCAGGCGGGCCAGGAGCGACGCCTGATGACGTGAGCCGAGTTGGCGCTCACGTACTGCTCAGTGCGACTCCTTTCGATTTCATGGAGGCCTACTTCGGCATCCACTCGACAGCCACATCCAACACCCGCGGCGATCCGGAGCTACTACAGGTTCTGGGCGATACCACGTGGGGCCTCAAGGCGTTCATGCCGCGGCAACCGGACTCGGTGTTCAGCGCAGGCGGCGCACTTGAGATGTGGATGCTCAACGGTACTGGTGGCGTCGGTATCGACGGCAGCAGCTTCGCTCTGCGCGGTCTGACCACGTTCGACCTCACGAACCGCTCCGATCCCGCTGCTCGCGCGCCGGTGCGCATCAACTTCGGGCTGAGCTACATCTTCGACAACTCCGGCGCACTGGTGCGCGACATAGAAAATCAGCGCAATCGGGTGATCACGCGCATCGAGCGCTATGGCTTGAACATCAGCAAGCTGGACCGTCTCGTGCCGGCTCTGGGTGTCGAAGGAATGTTCGACGTCGTTCGCCCATACCTCGAGTGGTCGATCGACATTCCGTCGAACAGGCAGGACTACACCTGTCTGCAGAACGACGTGCACGCCAGCGACGCGTGCTTGCGAGATGCACCGTCGTTCACGGGTACCCCTTCTCGTTTCACGTTGGGGGCGCGGGCCTTCGCACTTCTCGACGGTCTCGGGTTCAACGTGGCTCTGGATCTCGGCACTGGGGGCATGAAGCCTCCATTTTGGGAAGAGGTTCAACCCGAGAGCCCGTGGAATCTCTACTTCGGCGTGGCCTACACCGCCGACACCCAGCCACAGATCGAACGCGTGAAGGTCAAGGCGGAGGCGCCACCGCCTCCGGAGCCGGCACCGCCGCCGACGTTCTATGTCATCGAGGGCCTGGTGGTCGAGAAGGACAGCGAGGGCACGTTCGTGCCGAACGCGGTGCTCAGGTATCAGGGTCAGCCGTTGACGGGCATGGTGGCCAACGAGCAGGGCGCGTTCCGTAGCGCGTACTTGACGCCAGGGACCTACACCCTGCAGGTGACCGCTGACGGCTACACCGAGGGCACGTGCACCATCACCATCGATCCCAACGCGGGCAAGCCGGGCCTCACGCCGGACATGGCGCCGACGGCTGAAGGCGCGGCGCCACCACCGAGCACGGCAGCTTCCGAGCCAACGGTGGGCGACAAGTCCGAAGACGTGCGCGTGACTCAGGCGCGTTGCGAGCTGGAAGCGAAGCCCGCCCTCGGCACTTTGGAAGTGTCGGTGGTCGACGCGACGAGTTCGGCACCCGTGCCGGAGGCGACGGTGGTGCCCTCGAAGGACGGTCGCTCGATCACCCTGACCGCAGACTCGGAAGGTGAAATCGTCGTGGCGGACGTGCCCGCGGGGCCCGTCTCCGTGCGGGTATCCGCCGAAGGTTACTACCCGACGACACGTGCGGTCGAAGTGGAAGCCGAAACGCGGACCCATGCGGGATTCCGGTTGCAACCCAAGGGGCCTTCGAGCTTCCAGGTGGGGGCCAAGGAGATCAAGCTACGCAAGCCGATCGAGTTCGAGCCCAATTCTGCCAGACTTGCGGCCGGGTCTCAGGGCTTGCTGGACGAGTTGGCTGCGCTCCTAGCGGACAAGCCGGAGCTTTCGATCGAGGTCGTTTCGCATACGGACGACAGCGCCTCCTTCCAGGTCGCGCTGACCCTCACCACCGAACGTGCCAGTACGATTCGGGAGAGCCTGGTGGCCAATGGGGTCGACCCCGGGCGCGTTTCGGCAAAGGGAGCTGGTTCAGAGAAGCCCCTGGTGCCGAATAGCAACGACCGCAACCGCAAGCGCAACAACCGCATCGAACTGTTGGTGCGTTCGGGGCAATGACATCGAGGCTCCCTTCCTTGCGGGAGGGAGCCCAGCTCCACTCCGTACTCGTCAGTTGCCAATAGGCCGCACAGGCTGGGCGTTTGACCCAGCCCGTCACGCAGAGACTGGCATTGTCGGCCGATAAGCAGTAGAAGTCCGGTCCCCTAGGGCGGATAGCTCAGTGGTAGAGCGCTGGCCTTACAAGCCAGATGTCGTCGGTTCGACCCCGACTCCGCCCACCAAAGCCCTGCCGGTGCAAGCCGCGGGGCTTTCGCACATCTGCGCAGGGGCACCGGTGAAGCGGATCCGATGCCGGTTTGGCCTGCCTCTGGTAGAACGGGCACTCCAACCCGAAGCGCCCGACGTGTCCCGCGAGTCCAATTTCCTCCATCGAGCATTCCACGTGCCGGATGCCGTGAGCTATCAGGTCGCGAACAGCCTGATTTGGGGCCTGATCGTCATTTCGATCACGCTTTTGGGGGTTGATCTGGCGGTGCCGGAAGACTGGGCGTACCGCGAAGCCTTGGGGCGTGTGGATGACGTCCTGTTGGCGGTCTTTGCGATCGAGGTGACGCTGCGTGTCTTGAGTTACCGTCCGCCTTACCTGGACGTGTTCAAGCTGTCGCCGGCCGAGCGAGCACGGGTGCATCTCTGGGGCCGCTTGAAGTACTGCCTGCGGCCGCTGAATCTGATCGACATTCTGACGGTGGCAGCGCTAGTTCCTGCGTTGCGCGGTCTGCGGGCGTTGCGCCTCCTCCGCCTGATGCGGACGTCGAAGATATTCCGCTACAACGACGTGTTTGCGTCCATGGGGCGGTCGTTTTCGGACAACGGCTTGCTGTTCGGCTTTGCGTTGTCGGCGGTGATGCTGAGCACCCTCGTGGGTGGGGTCTCGTTGTTCTTAGTGGAGAGGGCCAAGAACCCGGCCGTGACGCACTTGGGCGATGGCCTGTGGTGGGCACTGGTCACGTTGACCACCGTTGGCTTTGGCGACATCGCGCCGACGACGAGCCTGGGCCGTCTCGTGGGTGGTTTCTTGATGGTAGCTGGTATGTTCTGCCTGGCCCTGTTCGCGGGGGTGGTTGGTCACACCTTGCTGCACGCGGTCGTGGGGATCAGAGAGGAGCAGTTTCGATTGTCTGAAAGATCGGGTCACACTGTCGTCTTTGGCTATGAGCCGGACGCTCACTTGCTCTTGGACTCTCTTATCGAAGAGATGGGGCATTCCGCGGCCGAGGTGGTCCTATTTGCCGCGGGCGATCGACCGCCGAACGTGCAACCGCGGTTCACTTGGGTTTCGGGCGACTGCACCAAGGAGAGTGAGCTCAGCAAGGTCAGTCTGACGCGCGCGAACGGCGCCGTCGTCGTCGGGCGGCGTTCTCTCAATCCCGCGCTGGCAGACTCCGTGACGCTGATGACCCTGTTCACGATCCGTTCGTTCATGGCCAAAGCGATCGCCAAAGCACCTCGCATGGTCCCGCTCTACGTGGTTGCCGAAATCATGGACGCCGAGAACGTCGAGCACGCCAGGGCCGCTGGGGCGGACGAAGTCATCGAAGGCACGAAGCTCACCTACTCGCTGCTAGCCCATGCCATCTCTGCTCACGGCACGGGGCGTGCGCTCAGTGTGGTCGCGCGGCCCCGCGGTATGAGCACCTACGTCGGGCGGCTGCCGGCGGATACGAGGCAGACGACGTTCGGCGAGCTCATGGTGCAGCTCAAGCAGGAGTACGGCATCCTGCTGTTGGGGTTGCGCGGTGGAGAGCGCAACGAGGTCATCAACCCCGACGCGGGCACCACGGTCAGTGGCGGCGATGTCGTGATTTACCTCGCGTCGGCTCCCGCGTTGCCCGCAGCCGACGAGCAAGTGGCACCGTCTTGAAGGTGAAAGTAACACGAAAAAAGCCCGGAGCCGATGCTCCGGGCTTTGGCTGAACCAACGCGGCGCGTCCGCTAGGCGGGCGCGCTACGCTCGTCAGTTGCTGACGTTGCAGCCGTCGCCGGTGCAGGTACAGACGTTCGCGTCGTTGCAGTCGACCTGGCACTCAGCGCCAGTGCATACGACTTCGCAGACCTGTGCGTCCTCGCAGCGGATCTCGCTGCCGGTTCCGACGGTGAGCTGGCAAGTGCCGGCATTCTCGCAGTCGATGTTGGCACCCGTG
>JBNKZR010000289.1:0-10007 GCA_050301735.1 Polyangiaceae bacterium
GCATCCGCGACGGCGATGCTTACTGGAAGCTGCAAGTGCTGAGCTACTACGGCGTCGAAGAGGCGAGCAACGCCGAGGTCAGCGCCCTGTTCCAGCTGCGCTACGCCGCCGTCGACGAGGACGGCAGTCAGGAAACGGTATTGGTGGACAATCTCGACGCCACCAGCGGCGGTTACGGCAACGTCGACGACACGAGCGCTGGCTGCCTCAATCTCGCGACCGGCGAACGGCTGAGCCTCGACCGAGAGCAACGGGCGATGTCGAGAGACTGGCACGTGTGCTTTCAGCGCACGGATGCCTTCGTCAATGGCGGCCTGTCGGGCCCCGGGAACGTCAGCGCGGCGGATCTCGATCTGGACGCCGTGATCCCCGTGGAGACGGAAGCGGATCTGGAGGCGGAGCAGGAGCGCTTCGAAGCCATCGGCATCGAACGGCTGAAGGACACTGGACTCGACTACGCAACGGACGATCTGGTCTCCTCACTGTTCGAAGACAACTGGGTTGACGAGGTGGGACCGGACGCAACTCCGCTCGAAGCGTCGTGGATTGTGCGCGGTGCGAACGGGCAAGAGTACTTCGCCCTACTCTTCACGCGGCTCGAAGGTGCCGATGACGACGGTCCTGGAACCGTCGATCTGCGTGTGAAGGCCCTCTCCGAGACGGAATAGATGAGGTATGCTCGCGGTCGGGCCGACGGGAGGGCTCATCATGTCGACGCAAAACCAAGCACCCTCGTTCGCTACGCTGCGCATCATTTGGGGAGCAATCCTGTCATCGACGGTGATGTTCTTGGTCGTGCTGGGCGTGATCGACCGCCCCGACGAGCTGGAGAACGCGATGCTCTTGCCCATCTTCGGTTTCGTAGCAGCGAGCACTGCCGTCAGCGCAGTAGCATTTCCCGAGTTTCTCTTGCGGCAGACCTTGACCGCGAAGAAAGGCGAGATACCGACGACGGAAGTGCCCGATCCGACGGCGCCGCCCGGCTTCGGCAAGCAGCACCGGGTCCCGAGCAATCCTGAGGCCGCTCACCGATCCGTCCTGGCCGCCTACTCCACCAAGACGATACTCGGCTGCGCGTTGAGTGAGGCCGTGTGCATCTTCGGCTTCGTGCTGGGTTTTCTGGGAGTCTCGCTGCCGTGGGTGCTGCCGTTCTTCGTCGTCGGCTGGTTGGCGATGGGCTACAACTTCCCCAGCGAAGCGAAGATGCTCGACTCGGCCGCGCGGGCGTTGGGCATCAAGTTCTGAAAGCAGCGTTTCCGAAGGGCGCACAACGCAACGCTTGCGTCGACTTCGAAGTGCTTTCATTGCTCGAGGTACGCACTATGCTGGAGGCATGGTGAAGAAAGCCGTGGTCGTGGGTGCCGGAGTGTCCGGCTTGAGCGCTGCCCATCGGCTCCTCGAACTCCGCCCCGAAATCGACGTGACGGTGCTGGAAGGCAGCGACCGCGCTGGCGGATTGATCAAGACCGAGCACATCGATGGCTTCCTCGTCGAGCAGGGCCCCGACTCGATCCTGACGGAGAAACCCCAGGCACTCGAGCTCGCCAAGCGTCTCGGCATCGAAGACCAAGTGCTGCCCACGAATACGGCGGACCGAGGCGCCTACGTTTTGGCGCATGGCAAGCTGGAGCGCATCCCCGAGGGCTTCTCGATGATGGCGCCCACGCAAGCCTGGCCCATCCTCACGTCGCACATCTTGAGCCCGCGCGGAAAGCTGCGTTTGATGGCGGAAGTGTTCCTGCCCCGCGGCGCCCCAACCGACGACGAAAGCATCGCGCACTTCGTTCGGCGCCGTTTCGGTGAGGAAGTCCTCGTGCGACTCGCCCAACCGTTGATGAGCGGCATCTATGGCTCCGACCCCGAGGACCTCAGCTTGGCCAGCACGATGCCCCGCTTCATCGACTTCGAGCGACAGCACCGCAGCGTCACCCTCGGCATGCTGCGAAAGAAGAAGAAGGCGAACCAAGCGAGCGGCGTCCGCTACGGACTGTTCATGTCCTTCAAGAATGGCGTACAGACGTTGACGGACACCTTGCATCGCGCCGTGGGAGAGCGCGTGCAACTGAACGCCAAGGTGTCACGCATCGACAAGCATGATGGCGCCTTCCGGGTGCACATCGATGGACGCGAGCCCATCGATGCAGACGCCGTGATCCTAGCACTACCAGCCCGTGCTTCGAGTGGCCTCGTGCGCGCGCTCGACCCAGAGCTCGGCGAGTCGTTGGGTGAGATTGAGTTCGGGTCCACGGCGACCGTCGCCTACGCCTGGCCGCGCTCTGCCGTGCGTCACCCCCTCGATGCTTTCGGCTTCGTGGTACCCACGGCCGAGAACCGGAAAATCCTAGCTTCCACCTGGGCGTCGAAGAAGTTTGCCGGGCGCGCACCTGACGGACACGTGCTACTGCGCGCATTTTTTGGGGGCGATCACGGCACGCAGACCCTCGAACTCAGCGACGATGAGCTCATCGAGCTGGGCATCCAAGAGTTCGATGCCCTGCTGGGTATCGAGGGGCGTCCCTTATTCGCTACCGTGGGGCGCCAGAGCAACGCGATGCCGAAGTACGCGGTAGGCCACGCCGCCCGCGTGCAACGCTGTGAAGCCCGTCTCGGCGGTCTGCCGGGGCTCGTGATCGCAGGCAACTCGCTCTACGGCGTCGGCATCCCGGATGCCATCGGTGCCGGTGAGCGGGCCGCCGAACGCATCCTCGCGAACCAAGACGGGCGAGCCCGATTGTCGGGCAGTTCGCCTGGCCCCGTTGCGTGAGGCTCATCCTAGGGAGCCGCTTTGCGCCAGCGGGCGTCCACTTCCTTCATCAGCTCCACACCGGCTGCCCCGCGCTCGTCAGTGGGCGTCTCGAACCACGCATCGAGGATCTCTTTGGCGATGTCCTCCGACAGCATGCGGTTCGAGAGGCATAACACGTTGGCCTGATTCCACACCCGCGCCGCGCTGGCCGCGCCCGGATCGACGCACAACGCAGCGCGGATCCCGGGCAGCTTGTTGGCGGCCATACTGATTCCAGTCCCCGACCAACAAAGGAAAACGCCCTCGTCGCAGTCACCATCGACGACGGCTTTGCCCGCCTGCTCCGCGAGCGTCGGCCAGGCCACCTCATCGCCCCCGCCGAACGCGCCGAACGGCACGACTTCGTGCCCATGTGCCTCGATCTCGCGTTGGATGGTCGCGTGAACGGCGTAGGGCTCATCGGAACATACGGCGATACGCATGAGCCTAGGTTACCCCAGCCGTGCCACCGGTGCCCGCCAAAAGCGGGGCTCATGCACCCGGGGTCGGAGACATGCCCCCAAAATCTTGGGCTCGCGCACGGGCACACACCCAACATGATGGGCTCGAGCACCAATGCTCGCCTGCGGCGTGGCGAATTCGAACTTGGTCCATGATTTGCAGTACGATGATCAGGCCTGACGATCGATCGAAGGAAGCGCAACGGGGCGCGGATTTGCGTTCGACAAAGGCAGCGGAGCCCTCTACACCGGTCGTTCTCCAGAAGGGATCACACAGGTCCGACTGGAGGCCTCGTCCAAGCCATGCGAGCCATCCCCGACATCAGGAAACCCTCCGCCCGCGGCGAGCCCAAGCACGATGCAACCGTCGCGTCGAGTGGTCCCTTCACGCCGATGATCGAGCTTCGCACGGAGAACCTCTGGGTGCCTGGAGCAGGTGCTCTGGGAGCCGAATTTCAGGAGCGCCATCTCGCCGTGGCGGAGCTTGCCTTCGACTACGGCGGCATCGTGATCCGCTCCGGAGAAGAGCGCGATGGCTTCTTCGTCGCAGAGGGCAATGCCGTGGCCAAGGTGTGCCGACGCACGGATCTGGAGCGACAGGCCCAGTTCGTCTTGGAGAGTTTCGGCGCTGTGGAGTTGGGATGTGTCGATGATCTCTCCGAGATACAGACGGACGCCCAGTACTTGGTCAACGTGAGCGACAACGTGCACGCCTTGTGTTCGTTCACGGCCTACGCCGTACCGCAACTGCGAAAATTGGGTTGGACGGTGAAGGTCGCGGATGACTACCCGTACCAAGTCGTCGCGACGGAAGCAGCCTGGTATGCCAGCGTCGACGAGGACGAAAAGCGAGATGACTGGTTCAGCTTGGACATGGGTGTCGAGGTGGACGGCACGCGTATCAGTTTGCTGCCTGGGTTGTTGGAGCTCTTGCACGAAAGCAGTGACTCGGAAAGCCTGTCATCGATTCTGAGAGCCCCGGCCCGCTTTCGCGCGTTGAGGGTGGATGCCAACCGCTACGTCGTCGTTCCCCCGGAACGTCTGGAGAAACTGCTGCTCGTCTTGGAAGAGTTGTACGAGGGCGAGGGCGCAGTGCGCTTCGACAATACCGCCGCAGCCTCCGTCGCCGCTCTCGACGAAGCGTTTGCTCCGGATTTCGAGGACGGTTTCCAACAGCGATTTCACTGGACGGGCTCGCGCGAGATCGTCGATCGTGGTCGGGCGCTGCGGGTCGATCAGGCAACCGACGACCAGCCCGTACCTGGACTGCAAGCCACGCTCCGACCCTACCAACAAGAAGGGCTCAATTGGCTGCAGAACCTACGCGATCACCGTGCAGGCGGGATCCTCGCGGACGACATGGGCCTGGGCAAGACCCTACAGACCATCTCTCACCTCGCGAAAGAAAAGGTGGAAGGTCGCATGCAGGCGCCGACCCTGGTGGTTCTGCCCACCAGTCTGATTGGTAACTGGCAACGCGAGATCAAGAAGTTCGCTCCATTCTTGCGAGTCTGCACCGTGGTCGGTGCCGGACGACAGAAGCAACACGAGCGCGTGAATCGCTCGGACGTGGTGCTGACGACGTACCCCATCCTACTGAGGGATCTCGAGCAATTCCGAGCTACGAGCTACTACTTCCTCATTCTCGACGAGGCTCAAGCCATCAAGAATGCGCGTAGTCTGGCCCGCGGCGCGGTGATGTCGCTGGATGCACAACACCGCCTGTGTTTGACGGGTACCCCGGTGGAGAACAACCTAGGTGAACTCTGGTCGCTGTTCGACTTTCTGATGCCCGGCTTTCTCGGCGACCGTCAGGGCTTTCGCACGCGTTACCAGACGCCCATCGAGAAGGACCGCAACGAGCGGCGCTTGGTTCAGCTTCGTAGTCGCGTTGCGCCCTACATCCTACGGCGCATGAAGGACACGGTCGCCAAAGACTTGCCTCCAAAGACGGAGATCGTGCGCGCCCTGGACATCAGCGGCGACCAGCGAGACCTGTACGAGAGCATTCGCATCGCCGCTCATTCCGAGGTACGGCAAGTGATCCGCAAGAAGGGCCTCGCCGCATCCACGGTCACCATCCTCGACGCACTGATGAAGCTGCGCCAGGTGTGCTGCGATCCGCGACTGATCAGTTCGACCATCGCGGAGCACGTCCAGGCATCCGCCAAGTACGAGTTCTTGATCGACTTCGTATGCACCCAGCTCGAACAGGGTCGGCGCTTGCTCATTTTCTCCCAGTTCACGCAAATGCTCGGACTCATCGCCCAGGGGCTTGGGCAAGTGGGCTTGCGCCACACTGCCCTGACCGGGGCGACTCAAGACCGTCAGGCCAAGTGCGACGAGTTCGAACGGGGCGACACGGATGTCTTCCTGATCAGCCTCAAGGCGGGCGGCACGGGCCTCAACCTGACGAGCGCCGACACGGTGGTGCACTACGACCCGTGGTGGAATCCGGCTGCACAAGCGCAAGCGACTGACCGCGCCTACCGCATCGGACAGACGAAGCCCGTGTTCGTTTACAACCTGATCGTCGCCGGCAGCGTGGAAGAGCGCATGTTACGCCTTCAGAGTCACAAACGACACCTCGCGGACACCATCTTGGGCGGACAGAGCCGGCACAGTCTGACGGAATCCGAAATCGAAGACCTGTTTCAGCCCCTCGAGTGACGGCGCAATGCGTCCCAAGCGAGGGCGCTCGCCGACGCCCGGGGGGGTGCGCCCGCGACGGCTAGCCCCAATGACGCACCGCGACTCGCGCCGCTCAACTTTGGGCAGCAACGTCTTCGCGCGGCACGGGGCCGTAGCGAACGACGAGCTCGACGCGGGAGCGCACGTCCAGCTTGCGATAGATGGCCTTGAGATGGTTGCGCACGGTATGGGGGCTGATGAACAAGGAAGTTCCGATCGCCGGAACGTCGTCCCCCATCAACACGCGAAGAAACACTTCGTACTCGCGACGCGTCAGGCGCTCGACTTCGGGATGCCTCTCCATTAGCCCGGCGGCACCCCCCACCTGAATGATGCCCGACTGACCGAAGCGATCGCTCTCCGGCACGCTCATACTCGGACCACTCGCGAGCGCCTCGCGAGACAACAGCGCGTTCTGCACCTCCGCAAGAAGTTCGTTGAAGCCGAAAGGCTTGACCAAGTACGCGCAAATCTTCAACTTGATGGAGCTGATCGCCGTCTCCAACGTGGGAAAGCCCGTCATCAGGATGACGGCCGGTGCATCTTCCGATGAGCGCACACGCTCAACCAACTCCAGGTTGAAGTTGCCCGGCATGCGGATGTCAGCGACCAGCACGTCCACCGTACCTCTCACCAGTTCGTCCTCGACCAAACGAGCATCCGAGACGCACTGACAATCGTAGCCCGTGTTGCGCAGCAACTCGGCCATCTCCGCCAGGTAAACGGGCTGGTCGTCTGCCAACAGGATTCGTGGTTGCCGAGGAGGAAAAGGGGGGGCTTGCGACATCGCTGATTTTGGCTCCAACCGTTTCGAGCGGGAGTCCGATCTCATCAGCCCACCCGATTAGCGTTCGCGACAGTTGCAGGACCTAGCCGTCACCTGACGCCGGGGCACGCTGCCACATCCAGCGTTTGATATCAATGGCACAGCTTGTACGCATTTGTCGGAGCCAGAAGGTTGAAACCGTGGTGGGACCCGAAGCCTCTGCTTCGTTTCATTAAGAAACGTGAGCCCACAGCAACTCCCAATGTTTGGGAGAAGCATCAAGACCATCGACCAAGCACCGACCGCTTGACGCTGCGCGTGATGAACGCGACGCGCTTGGTCATGACCCCCAGCTGCGGGCCGACGACGAGTGAGTATTGGGGTCACACACTGCCCGCGGGCCGTTTCGAACGACGTGCTACGGCGTCTGGCCCGGCGTTTGCTTGACCCAAGGCAGGGATTCCGACCGCCTGAGATGCTTCAGCCTCCCTGCGCTGGACTTTTTGTGGCTACAACTACACTCGGAGATATTTCATGAGCTCGTTCCAAAAAATCCTCGTGCCCGTCGACTTCTCGGATTGTTCAGCGGCCGCATTGAAACACGCCAGAACCCTTGCCGAAAAACTGGGCGCTCAGGTCGACGTGCTGCACGCCTTCGACGTGCCCACCTTCGTCCCGCCCCACGTGGTCGTGATGATGGGAGAAATCGATGCGCCCCTGGCTGAGCACGCCGAGCGCCACGCCAAGGAGCAACTGGACGAATTCTTGGAGAGGAACGGCATTGCCAAGGACTCTGACGTCGGTCGTCGAACGCTGATGGGTCCCCCTGCCCTGACGCTGCTCGAAGCAGCGGAAGAAGGAAAGTACGACCTGATCGTAATGGGCACCCATGGTCGCACCGGTCTCCCCCGCCTGGTCATGGGCAGCACCGCCGAGAAGGTCGTGCGTGGCGCACCCTGCGCAGTGCTGACCGTGCGCGGCGAGTGAGCCTCGCGCGGCAAGAGCGTCGAGCCCACGCCGTTCGAGAGCACTGGGTAGCTCACGTCGCTCGAGCGCAGGCCGCTCGAGCAGACTGAGGCGCGCGCCACGACGGCATGGCGCGAGGACAGGCTCAGGTCTTCTCTCTATTGGGGACCGTCAGCACGGGCACGTTGGCGCTGGCACAAACCCGCTCGGTCACGCTGCCAAGGAACCAGCGACTCAAGCCGTGACGCTGATGCGAGGTCATGGCGACCCAATCCGCACCTAGCTCGTCCGCCAGATCGACGATCACGAACGCAGGGCTGCCCGCGCGAACCACGCGCTTGCCCACGCGCAGACCCAACTTCTCTGCGTCTTTTGCCACGTGCTCCAACATGCCGTCGGCGCGCTTCTCCGCTGCAGCCTGATACGTGATGAGCTCGCCGTCATCGTAGAATGACGACTCGGGTGGGGTGAACGGTAGCGGTTCCCAGACGTGTGCCAGGACCAACTCGAAGTCCCACGACTTCGCCAGTTCCGACAAGCGCAGTAGGACGTTCGCAACGAGTTCCGATTCCTCGACGGGCAAAAGCACGAGTTGGGGCAGACTTGGATTGGACATACTTCACTTCCTCGAGACCTCGGTCGGCGCACTGGCATTCCGCCGTTGATCGCGCGCTTGGTAGAGCACCGAGCGCAAAGCTTTCATGCGCCCAGATGTATCAGCAGATGGCGCCGCCCGGAAGCACAGCTCACCAGCATCGAGCAACGAGCGGAGTTGGGGAATGTGCTCTGCCGGCGAGGCAAGGATGCCCCGGAGACGTTGGGCGAGGTTGTCCGTCGCCTCAGCCCAAACGACGCGGTCCGGCACGCCAACCGCATTGCGGTAGAAGACCAGTAAACCACCCTCCTCCGGCAGTGCTCCAACCGTGGCGGAAGCCAAGGGTTGGGGGTCCGTCCAGGTCAGGCTCGTGCGCGGGTCCCGATGCGGGAAGGAGGGTGGGTGGGAGACCGGCACCCCAACCAAGGCACGGATGAGGTCCAAGGTGGAAACGATGCCGACCGCGCGCCCGTCCGCATCCACCACCACCAATCGGTGATAGCCGGACTGCGCGACGGCCACGGCTGCGGACTCGACGCTAGCCTCCGGCGCGATGGTGGCAGGGGGCTGCGACATCACCGTCGAGACTGCGGCAGATTGCCCGACGAGCTGCTTCCAACTGACGACCCCGACGACCACGCCGCTAGGGTCCACGACCGGAGCGCCGGAAACCCCGAAGGCCGCAAGCTGCTCGAGGCAGTGAGACGCGCCCTGGTCTTCGCGGAGCAACAGGAGCTCCGGATTCATCACTTCGCGGACGGTATTCGCCAAAACGAGCCCATGCGCTGCAACCCGCATGCCGGCCGTTGACTGGACCAGACTCCCAACAACTAGCAAGTGTTGCGTCTTCGGGCGCTCGCTGTGCAGATATTGCTACGCAGGCTCCGGCGACTCGCCACGCGAGCTCCACGAAACGCGACAGACTCTGCTACGTAGAGCCAGACGATGACCACACTCCCCAAGCGAATCCTCGTCCCAGTAGACTTCGACGAGCCGAGCGGCCACGCCCTGGATCAAGCGATGGAACTTGCCAACGCGCTAGACGCGAAAGTCGACGTGCTCTACGTTTGGGCCGCGCCCTATGCTGAGGCGGCGATCAGCGGCGTGGACCTGCAGCTCGAACCGCACAACCTCTTCCAGCGCGTGCGGGAGCAGTGCGCTGAGCAGATACGAGAGTTCATCGCCCCTCATCAGGCGAAGTTCTCGGGAGTCGAGCTGGAATGGTTCGTCGAATCTGGGGAGCCGCGCGCCCAAGTGCTCGCTCATGTCGACGAACGCGACTGCGATTGGATCGTGATGGGCACCCACGCCCGTCACGGCGCAAAACGTCTCTGGCTCGGAAGTGTCGCAGAGTACGTCGTTCGACACGCCAATTGCCCGGTCATGGTCGTTCGACCCAAAGGCTAGGCGCTTCGCCCTCCGTCGGCTCACGCGGCTTCGACGGGAGGAGCGTCCAATGCGGCGTAGAATTCGCGCAACCGGGCGTCGTCACCACAGGCAGAAACGCATTCGTTGATCAGCTCGACGACGCGGGTGCGGCTGAGCTTGACGCGTTCACCAGGAGAGAGCAGCGCCTCGTCGGTGCGGCACATCTCGAGAGTTGCGACCGCCAGCCAGAGCGGTACCAGACAGAAGCGCCGCACCTCGGGCGCCGTTGCAGGAATGGCCAGCGTGTACTCGAAAGCCGCGTCCAAGTGCGCGCGAGCACGCTCGAACAGCGGAAGGAGCACGCGCCGGGCCGCA
>JBNKZR010000290.1:0-9991 GCA_050301735.1 Polyangiaceae bacterium
GCCGTCGACGCAGTCGGTGACCGCGGCGAACGCAGGCCCACAATTGGCGCCGTAGAAGCGACGGTCGTCGTCGCTCAGCTCATCGTCGTCGCTCGAGAAGAGTTCGACGCGGTAGGCGTCGAGAGCTCCGCCCTGCGTCGATACCCGCCAGCTCATCGTCGTCGGTTCGGCATCCAGGCGCGGGCGGCTGAGTTCGAACGTGGCGCTCGTGATGCGCAGTTCACCTTGATCGGTGTCTTGGGCGAAGGCGGCACTGCAGCCAGAACCCGTCAGGCAGAGCAACAGCGATTTGAGGACGTCAGAGATGGTGCGCGAGAAGGACATCACCAAGACAGCGCAGACGCGCCTGAGTAGCGGATCGTGAGCATTGCTTTTGTGGCCGCAGGGCAGCGGCCCTGCTTGGTGCTGCGCCGGCAGCGCTCCTAAAGCGGCGGGGCTTGCAGGAAGACGAAGCGCGGCTTGGCCGGCGCCTTCTTCGCCGACTTGGCGTCGACCTCGATGAGCTCGCCTCGCGCTTTGGCCGCGTGAGCTTCGGCGAGGGCCGTTTCCACGTCGTGCATCATGTCACGCAGTTCTTCCAAGACGCGCAGCTGCAGCGAGGCCCAACCCGGCTGATCGCTGTCTTTGAGATAGGACTGGTTGATCAAACGCATCAACACCCGACTCACCTTCTCGTTCGAGTCCGAACCGCGCACCGCGAAGTCGTGGCTGGCCCAGTGGCGCAAGAGGTTGAGATCCCGTGCCCGATCGTCGAGCAACAACGCCCGAACCTTGGGCACGCAGTAGGTCTTCTTCTTGCCTTTTTCGTCGGGAGTTGTGTTCGGGTCACGTGCTTCGTAGAACAGTTGCTGGATCTTCGGCCACCAACCTTCGAACTCGTTCCGCGAGTTGATGGGGACCTCCATCAACGCGCCACTGATCACCCGCGAGCCCGTCTCCGTCAGATCGAAGAGACGACGACCGGCGAGCTCAGCCGAGGTATTGACGCTCGCCCAGAACGACTCGACGATGGTGTTGCTCAGTGAGCTGAGTTGGGACAGACGTCGCTGCTCTTCTTGTCGCTGTCTCCACGTTTGCGTCACTTGCAGCAAGTGCGTGCGTTCCTCGGCGCGTAGGTGCGGCACGGGCCACGGTTTCAGGTTGGCGATGCTGCGCGTGACGCCTTTGCCCAGCCCCTCGAAGTATTCCAGCAATACGTCCGTATTGCCGATGCGGCTGGGATCGCCGCCGCCCACTTTGATGAGCTCTTCGAGTAGCTCGTGGTTGGGGACGACCGCGCGGTCCGGGGCTTGGCCCGGGTACTTCTCTCGCCACCACGGCTCGAATATCTCATTCGTGCTGACGCCCAAGGCGTGCAGGCGAACACCCATCAGTGTCGACAGTTCCTCCATCAAGCTGACGGGCTCCTGGACGCCGTAGACCATCTCCCCCGTCGCGTCATCTCCTTGACGATGCCAGTCCGCACCATCCGAGATGAGCACGATCAAGCGGTCGTTGCCTGGGGCACTGTGCTGGGCCAAGAGTTTACCCGCAAAGTGCAGCGCGCGGCCGATGTTCGTCGTGCCTCGGTCTGGTCTCAGCAGTGCCACGGCGTTGCGATACTCTTCGACGACTTCGTCCGGCGAGCTCTCGTCCAGCTCTGCCATGCCACCGGCTTGGGGGAAACACACCCGGCACTCGTGATCGAAAGCAACGACGGCGATGCGTGAGACGCGCCCGGGGCTCGCTCTGCGGATCAACAGCAGGTTGTGCAGCGCTCGCTTGACCGCGGCGATGCGTGTCATGCGTTTGACACGGGTGACCATTTCCGTGCGCTTGCGCAAGCCCAAGAACGAACTGCGTTCCACCGCCACGACTTCTTCGGATTCCTTGACGTCATCCGCGTTCATCGAGCCGCTGATGTCGGCCAAGACGACGATGTCGACCGGCGTGCGCATGCCCGACGAAAACAGAGTCACCGTCGTTGCGGGGCCGAATTGGTAGACGCTGGCCGTCGTGCCGTCGGGCGCTGGCGAAAGATGCCGGACGCGATAGTGCTCGCCACCGAGTTCGAGGGAGAGCGAATCTACCGCTTGGCCCTTGCTCAGGTGCAGCAGCTTGCCGGCGAGCTCCGTACTCTGTCCCAGTTCCTTCGAGACCGTTTCCACGCTGCGGTCGACGGTCACCTCGAGTTCGAGCTCGGTCGCGTGCAGGATGCGCGCCACGCTCGAGCTCAGCGACCAAGCGGTGCCGTGCTCTCGCAGCTCCAACTCGTCCGCGGTTTGTCGGCCGATGGCTACCGCGCCGGGCGGCACTTCACCCAACGGCTGCACGCGAACCGCCCGAGACTGCCGACTGAGCACATCGTCGGGTTTGGAGACCAGCACGGCGACCGTGGGAGTGGCTGACGTGGCGGGATTGACCCCCACGACGCCGCCATCCAGCGTGCCGCCCGCGGGGCAGATGATGAGGGAAGCTTCGTTGGAGGTGACGTCCATCAGTCGCTGCCCTTCTCGAAGTTGATCTTCACGCCCAGGCGCTCTTGATAGCTGGTTATTCGGTGGCCGCGTTTGCCGATGAACATCGGGCGGTATTCGGCCGGCAGTCGAATGAACAGCAGGTTGTGCTTGGGTCGGAAGTCCGAGTACGAGAGGCTGGCAGCGAGTTCGTCGAATCCATCTCGTCGAACGAGGTTCACGAGGCCTTCGAAGTGGGGCAGCCCCTGCGCTCGCTCGTCCGCATCCCGTTGGAGGTTCTGTTTTCGGGTCCTGCTATGGGCGTTCAAACTATTGAGCATTCTCCCCTGCAAGGGGCGTGAAGCGTCCAGGCGCTTGATCAGGGTCTCTATCTGGCTGTTGATCTCGTTCGGTCGATAGGCGCGTTCACGGGCTTTGGTGAGAATGTGGCCAATCGCTTGCAGACTCGGTAGGCGTATCCACTCTTCGCGCTTGCGTGACTGGCTTTGCTGGCTGCGCTGTTGCCTGCGCACCTCCGTGCCAGCCGCAACCTGGAAGATCACGTCGGCATCGGGCAGGGTTTTCAAGTCGCTGTGGGCGGGGCAACGACCGAGGCCGATCTTGTGGGGGCCGAAGACTTGCCAGCGCTTCGCGTGCTCCGCGCAATAGGCACGGTTGCAGGGCTTCTCCGTGTTCGGGTCCACGTGGCAACAACGGATCGTGCCGAACGAGTCGCAGCCTGGCGTTTCACACGGTGGGAACTCGATCGCGTAGCACTCGGCGCAGTAGTACAGATCGGGGATCTTGGGGTGAGGTTGCAGGTGCTGGGCGCAGAAGGTTCGACCTTTCTTCCGAACGCAGGCGGGCCCGAAGCACCAGGCCGCAGCTAGACTGCCGCAATGGCAAGTCGGAGCGTGCGTGGGGCAAAAGCCGCGCAAGCTACCCTCCAGGATGACCACGTGGTCGGCACAGAGCTTTGGGCTCGCGCCCGTTGCAGGGTGACCCGCGCGCGGCTCGGCACTTTCCTCGTTACACGTGTAACAGCGGAACGGTGCGTGAGTGCGCTGCCGGAGGCCGTCGCATACTCCGCAACGATGCACGACTCTCGCCGGTTCCACCACCGAATGGACCGCAAACTCGGTCTCTTTGCTGACGCGTTCGAAACCCGGAGGCAGGCTCATCACCTGCAATCCCAAGGGGCCCAACTCGTCGGCGACCCAGACTTCTTGGTGCGGACTCAGGGCTTGCCCCAACAATTCCGGTGCCACGCGGGCCCACAATTGTAAGAAGGCGCTCGCGTCATCGAGCTGACCACCGAGCTGGCGCACGTCCAGCTGCAGACTGACTAGGTCGCGGCTCATTGGGGCCCTTTCCGAGGAGGTGGAGGTGTCGGTCGCACCAGCAACAGATCACGTTGGGCGATGGGGGCCTCGGGCCCGTCGTCGCGGCGTCGGTCGACCACCAACAGTGACCACGGCGAAAGGTCCGAGTTGAGTAACTTCTGCACGGCGCTATCGAGGCTGCTCTCGTGAATGAGTGACGTCGTCAGTCTCACAATCGCTCTATGTTGGGTTTGACGCCGTACACCGGCGAGATCCGCCGCATTCCACGTCCAAGACTTGGGGACGTCGCTGCGAAGCTCGTGAATTGGTGTTTGCTCCGTCAGTACTCCGAGCAAACGCTTTGCGTCTTCTTCCTGCAGCACTTTGAGACCTCGGGCGATGTCATTGGCGCCGGAAGCAGAAGCGAACTCCCTGAGCGCATTGTGGAAGAGCACGGGCTGCTGGCCTTGTTGCGATGTGAGACGCTGCGTGAGTCGCGTCATCGCGTCGCGCAACTTGGCGCGCTTGGCAGCTTGGGGCCCGGGCTTGTTGACGTGCTGCGGGACTTGGCTCTGTTGATCTGTGTGCGCCTGTTCCTTGTGCGCCTGTTGCCTGTGCGACTTTGGCGGTGGCCTCGGGCCCCCTTGGTCGGCAGACGATGCCGACGTGGTTGTGGCAGTTTTCGCGGGCTCGTCCGGTGCGGGCGTGGTGTGCGGTTCCAGTCGCTCGCGCCAAATCGTCTCGAAGGCTTGCGTGGGTTGGCGGAAGTGCTGCCGATTGAGGGACGACATCATGTCGGGCGAGCGCGAGTGGAGCATCACCCGTGAGACGCGTTCACTCATCGCCTCGGGAGGGCAGTCACCCAGCTGCAACTTCAGGAGGTCATTTTCGTTCTGGATGCCGCTGACACCCCAATCTCTCAAGCTGAGGCCCAACAACAATGGCGACAGCTCGTGGGGCACAACCTCCAGGGCCTGAAACTCGTACTCCAGGCTACTGAGCAATTTGAGCAGTGACGTGCGCAGTGCCACACGCTTGATGGGCTTGGGCTTCCCGTTTTCGCGCTTGTCACTGCTCCTACCATTGCCCTGGCGTGGACGTTGCCTGGCGTTCTTGCTCTCCAAGCGCGCCTCCAAGCCGTGGGCGATCGCGTAGGAGCGATTGCGATCGAGGAGCGATTGGGCGACGGCTGGCGCCGACTTGCCTTGGGCGACCATGCGACGAGCACGTATCAACAGAGCTTCGAACAAGATGGCGTGAGCCATCGTCGTGCGGAACGACGCCTGCCCATCGACGAATCTCAAGTCCACCCACGCGCGCCCATCGGCCGTCGTCGCGTCGGTGATGGGTACGATGTCGAGCAAATCCAAGCGACGCACGCCCTCGTCGCGGATCAGGCTCTTGACGACGTGGCTCAGGTAGCTCGGTGCCAGACTCTTGAACTCGCGCGCGGTGATGTGGCGATCACTGTCCGCAAGGCGGCGCGAACCGAGTTGCTCGATGCCTTCGGGGCCCGCGCCAGCGCGACCTGTGAGCGCGATCAACTCCGGCAAGTAGCGCCGAACGAGATTGCAGAAGGTGCTTTGTTCGGCGTCCCCAGTGGTCTCGATGCTGTGCTCGTCTCCACAAGTGAGCCAGCTGGCGTCGCTCTGCAGGCGAACGGCGTTCGGCAACAGCAACGCACCCGCGGCGGAAGCATGTTGCGACAGCTCAGTAACCACTCTGCCCAGTTGTCCTAGCAAGCGTTCTCGCTCGCCAGTCGTGTGGAGCCAAAGCGAGCCCGTATCCAACCACAGCGCGTGTGGAATTCTCGCGTCTGTCTGAATTGTCATGCCCGCGCTGCGCGCAGCGGCCTGCGCCGGGCTACCGGGATCGGACAGAGCTTGCGTGGCTTGTTCGGCGTTGGGGCTCCACAAAACGTAGCCTTTGCGGATGCGCTGTCGCCCCGGGCCGCAGCGATAGACCTTGGTCAGAACTGGTGCACGCGACTCGGCTGTCAACATTCGCGGTGGCCCTCCGTTGCCTCGAACCTATCTCTCACTCGACGTCGCACAAAGCCTGAACAGGCATTTCGGTTCAGAAGACCGGCCACCCAGCGTCGAGACCCGAGTTGCTTTTTTCGATCCGTTGAGAGGGGGGATCGTGCATGTTGACCCGGAGAGACAACTCCAAGGTTGAGGAGGGCGCGTATGAACCGATGGCTGTTTGGTTGCGATGAATCTGGCACGTTCGAGTCCGGCGAGAGGGTGGCATTTCTCGTCGGCGGGGTGCTCCTGCCGGACTCGGGTGCTGCTCAACAACTCGGCCCCGTTCTGAAAAAGCTATGTGGTCAAGCACGAATTGCGTACCCCCCGCACGCTACCGAACTCAAGCAGGCAGGCGAGCGGGGTCGGGCGGACAAGCTCCTCGCAGCGACGACGAAGTGGTTGAAAGAGCAGGGAGGCTGGTTTGTCGGCCTCATCTGCAAACCTCGGAGTCAAGTTGCGGATCCCGCGCTGCACGCCCGCATGTTGGGTGCGCTGGTGGAATTGTGTGGGCGTGTCGCGGCTGCCCGTGGTGCCGAGAGCTTGACCCTGCACCCCGCGAGTCGGGGTTTCGTGCTGGATGATCGAAAAGCTGATGCCTATCGCCGCGCCGGATTGCAGGTCCTGCGCGTGGACGGTGAGTGGCAGTTGAAGGGGGTGGTTGGCAGTGAGGTCAGGGAAGCGCTTGATGCGCTGCGTCGGGCTCCCGCCGGTCTCCTTCCCGCATTCCCATTGGTGGACGAAGTACGGGTCAAAAGCGCCAAGGCCAACTCGGTGCACCCCACGGTGTTGGCGGCCGATCTGTTCTGCAACTGCATCTACGGTGCAGTTCGCAAGAAGAAGTCAGTTGAGTTGGCAGAACTGGTCAAGGATCCGGATTGGTTGCCGGAGCGCGCGCTCGTCGTCGAGTACAACCACTTGGCGCAGCCGCGGGGCGTGGATGAAGCGCTGCGTCGTGACCCCCCGAACCTCTTGGCGATGGCGGAGGCTTGGGAGCAGCTTCTCGTTCAGCGGCAGCAGGCGACCCCACAGGGAGACCTCTTTCCGATGGGTCTGGAGGGGGCCGAGCAAGTCTGTCGTCTGTTCTGGGAGGCCGCCGAATCGAAGCTGCTCGATGCATGTGAGGCGAACCCGCGCCTGTTGTGGGCGATCACTCAACGGCTCGCCGGCGATAGCCGCGCCGAGTTGGACATGAAACACGGTGCCTACGAGGGCACGGCGCGTGCGTTGTCGCTAGGCTTCGCAGGCGACAACGCCTTCGCGCGACTCGCGCGGGGGCTGCCAGATTCGGAGTTGTGTGCTCGGCTTCACTGCGCGACCCTCGAATGCTGCAATCATCGGGGGGATACCGCAGGTGGGCGTAGGGCGTACGAACGATTCACCGAGTTGTTTCGCCGGGGCGGTTCCTTGAGTTTGCTGGTGGAGGCGTTGACCGTCGAAAACCTCGCGAACGTGCTCGAGCAGAACGAACTTCCTACCCCGGCCAAAAAGACCGCCGAACACCAAGTGCTGCTCGCAGAGCGTGCCCAGACACTCTTGGCGCTCACGGAGGCCATCGGCGAACGCTTGGGTGGACTCGTCGCTGGTGCCGACACCCAGCCGGAAGCGGCAGAGGCAGAGCTGCATCTTCGCGAGCTGATCGGTGATGAGAGGCCGCTGTGGGTTCGACCCGACCGTCAGCACGGGCGTGCCTACGGGACGGCTGCGCGCTCCTTCGCTTTTTGCGGCCGACTCGACAAGGCTTTGGAGACGGCTATGACGGCGAGGCGCTACTTCGTAGGCTCGCCCTTCGATCTGAAGATGAACGCCGCGGTGATGGCGCGCATTCGATTGGAGCAGGCGCGGCTCGGCAAGCTCGAAGCGTCGGATCCGGTGCTTCGTGTCTTGATGCAGCTCTCGGGGGCGAGCGCGTTGGGCGACCCAGCAGCGACCCTCGAAGCCTTGAAGGCCGATGCGGGCAATCGTTTCGCGCTCGACTTGCTCTTGCGCCAGCTGCTTTGGGAGGTACCTGTCTCCGAACAGCAAGCGCATGAGTCTTTGCTGGATTCGCTGAGTGCATGCGAGAAGTCGCCACTATTTTGCTGGCTCCGCGATCAGCGTTCACACCCCACTGAGCTGATCGCTCGGCACGCGGCGGAGTTACTGCGCGCCCACGGCCGTAGCGACAAAGCCGTCGAAGCCTGGTTCGAGCTCAGCCTGGCCCTGACCGAAAACGCACCGGGCACGCTCGGACGCTTCGCGGTCTTCACGCGGGTGCTCAAAGGTCGCGGCTCGGCGGACGGCCCATCGGGTTCGGTCCTCAATCCGTGCTTTGAGTACCGCTGAGCGGCGGCGGGTTGGCACGGGTTGCAGCTTGGGGTCGAAAAAGTCCGCCGTGCCGATCCGTACCGGATGTGCCAACGCGATGAGAGAGTGGTGGCAGGGTGATGGGCGCTCTCGCCGGCGGATGAGGTCTTCTTTCTCCTGATGGAGCTCGAAATGCGACGATTCTTCTGTTCTATCCAACTCGTGGTGTGTGGCTCTTGCACGTTGTTGCTGGGAGCGTGCTCCAAGGACTCGGCTGGTTCCTCGCAGGGCGAAGCGACGCCGGCTCCATCCACACTCGAGGTGCGCGCGACGAAGGCGTCGGCTGGCGAGCCCGTGCAGGCCCCAGCTGCGGTACAAACCCAGCGACAACCCGCGACCAATGCGGCACCTTTGAACCTGGAGATCGGATTCGCCACGCTCGCGGGGGCGCGGGCGGCACTCGATTCGCGGCTGGACGAGATTGGCCGCAACGAGTACACGGAAGGACCCATGTTCGAAGTCGACGCTTCGAGCATCGGGGTGAAGGGGCTGAAGCGTGCCGTGCTGATTTTCGATCGAGAGGAAGTCCTGCAGGGAACGGTGCTGACTTTCGCGAAGGATCCCAAGGGCATGTTCGAGTTGCTGCGCAAGAAGTACTCCGTCGAGAGCGACCGTATCGACCGCTTCATGAACAAAGGCACGGCGCGGCTACGAAAAGGGCACTCGTGGGTCGAGATCGACGCGCCCCATCTGAGCTTCGAGATGGAAGTGCGCTACCTCGACAAGGACTTCACGGCTCTGGTCGAAAAGCGCCAAGCGGAGCGACACGCCGATGAGCAACAGCGTAAAGTCGACCAACTTTGAAAGGTGCACGCACGAGTAGCACCCGATTCACGACGACATTGCAGCGACGTGGTGCGTCAAGTCCGAGCGGCGCGGTGCTGCTCGACGCGGCTTGCGGCGTCGCCCCAGCAAGGCTAGTCGTCAACTAGAGGTAACCCATGGCTACGTACAATCTCTACATCGATGAATCCGGAGTGTTTCGCGGAAGCGAACGTCGCAGCGTGGTGTGCGGGGTGCTCGAAGACTCCGCGGGGCGGGTCGACTGGGCCAAGCTGCGCGACGAGATCGGCGAAGTCTTGCCGCTGGTGCCGTATCCGTTCCACGCGAGTTGTCTCAACGATCCTGCGTATTGGCTGGCGTTGGTGCTGCTCCATCGCAACGACTATGCGGCGGAGTGGTCGTTGCTCGCGCGGGTCCTCGACGCGGCTGGGCCGGCCGTGGAGCTGCTCACCAAGCTGTCGCGTGCGGAGCGACAAGAGGAAACGATCGAGCCCTTTCTGTCCGCGATCAAGTCGGGGCGCGTGCCGACGTCCAAGCAGCGGGAGACGGTGCCGGGCTGGTTGCGACGGCGTTCATCGGCCACGCTGGCGCGCCTCGAGGCGCTGTGTAATCACATGCGCGCTGCGCTTCGCGCGCGATATCGGCGTGCGCTTGCTCCTCACGAGCAAAACCTCGTCGTGGTGGCGGCTGTGGCGGATCCGAATGCACCCCAGCCGCCTGCCCAAGGGGCCGAGCGCAACGAAGGAGGCGACTTGCTGCGCCGCAAATCCGGAGATCCCTTTACGAGTGAAGCCGCCGCGGGGGTTCGCCGAGACGCGTACGTGCGGGCATTGGAGACCGTGTTGGAGCGAACCTTGTGCTTGTTGCGGTGTGAGGAACCGGTCCGGCTCAATCTTTGGGTGGCGAGCCGCTACGTCGATCTCAAGTCCTACGGTGCCCTCTCGCTCGGGCGCGGTAGCGTGCAAGAGATCGCTCAGCTGGCAGCGAGGTTTCCGCGTCTTCCACTGGCGCCAGGCGCCGCACCGCCGCCCGTCGACAACGCTCATGCCGACGTCGCGCTCGACGTTCCACGAGGCGTGGT
>JBNKZR010000291.1:0-9976 GCA_050301735.1 Polyangiaceae bacterium
CCCGGCTCCGTTGCGCCATCAGCGGACGGCGGAGATGCGGCTTCTTCTCCGCAACTGACGAGCAGCGCCAGGACTACACCGATGAGACCGTGCTCCAAGCGCATCATGCGAGCACCCCCTCGATGACACCGGTCGTCTCGGGAAAGCTCGCTTGGGTCGCGCCCATCGCCCGTGCCAGCGTTAGGTAGAGGTCCGAAGCCGGCCTGCCAGGCTTCTCCATCACGTCGAGCATTTGGCCCTCGGTGAAGACGCGGCCGGTGTTCATCGCACCAGCCGCTTTACCGATCGTGACCAGCGGCAGATGCGTCGGCACCTGCGGGTACTCGATACCGCTCACACGTGTGTGATTGGCGCCGTCGCCCACCTCACTCATCCAATAGATCAGCGTGTTGTCGAGCACACTCGTGCCAGGTGCGGTCGGGTCGTCAGTGGTCGCCAGAACGCTCACGACCTGTTCGACCAGGCGCTCCGCGAACCAGCGCTGTGCGACTGCGAACTGTTCCCGCGCTTCGGGCAGGAAGTTGTCGACGGTTACCGGTGAGTCCCACTGGGCACCGGGAGCCGCCTGCCCGAAGGTGTGAGAAAGCGTGTTGTGGTGCGAACCCGGTGCGCCCGCGAAGCCGAAATCGAAGTCGCACGTCGTGTACATCGGCTGCAATGCGATGATCGGCGCCACGCCGCAGATGAGCGCCTGAGTCGCCAACTCCAGCTGCGCCTGGTAGATCAACGGGAAGTTCTGCTCTTGGTAGAAGTAGTCGTTGCCACCGCTACTGTCGATGACCTGGCCAGCACTCGCGGCTCTGACCTGCTCGGTGAGCGGCAAATCAGGGCGCGCCGAGCAACTCGCCGAAGGCGCGTTGCTTCCACTTTCGCGAAGCGACCGGATCGAATCCAAATGGGTTTGCAGCTTGCTCTGCTCGGAGGTCAGACCGCTGACTTCCGCCTGCAACGCCTCGACTTCCGTCTGAGTGAGCTGCAGCAGCTCCGCCCGGAGCGCCAGTTCCGGATTGGGCTCTTCCCCGGCACCCAGACCACCGAACAGTTGGTCCGCTACCTTGGAAGGATCCTTCTCGGGATCGATCGGCGTCGTGTTCCAGTACACCATGCCATTGCGGTCCATGCCGAACGGTATGTGTGCGCACGCTCCGAGCACGAGCGGCTTGATCCCCAACTCGTTTCCCACGACGTGCTCCAACGTCACACGCGGACTCGAGTCGTCTTCCGTCAACTCACCAGAAAGAAAGTTGACCACGCCGTCGTGCACACCGGCATCGCCCATGTATTGGAAGCCCTGGTAGACGTTGACGTAGTCCTTGTACGGCTGGAGCGGTCCCATGATGCTACCGTTCGTTTGGTCCAAGGCGAAATCGGTCGGATCGCTCGTGTTGACGAGCGGGTTGAAGTGCTCGGGCGCGACGCCATGAGGCATGAACGACAGCAGCAGACGCTTCTGGGGACCAGTCGCCTGCGCCGTAGCTAGGCGACTCAGCTTGGCGGCGACGGGCAATGAGACCCCCAAGGCGAGGGCTTTCAGGAACACGCGCCGCTGAAGGCCGCGTTCGAGGCGTTTCAATCGTGTAGTCTTGAACATCGGGGACTCTGCCGGGGCCAGCAAACACGTAACGGCCACGCCATGGGCAGCTTCAGATTGGGCGTTTGCCCCGCCAATGTCGAGGGCCGGCGCAACGGAGCCCAGGCAGCCCGAGAGTTCACGATCGCGCCACTACAGCCTCCTCGGTGCGTTGCACCTCCGGCGGAAACGCTACCGCAAACGGTGCGCACAATCTCCCGGCCGATCCAGCTGAGCGCGCTTCGGACCAGGTTCGCGCGAACTCTGGAGTCCATGTAGGTCTGGACGCGCGTTCGACAACATGCCGGCAACAGGCTTCCACGCGCGCACCTCGAACGCGCCAGCGGTCGGCCCTTGCCACGGCGACGAGGGACGACCGCATGCGTCACGCCCACTGAGCTAGACCCGGTCGAACCTGACGGAAGCGGCCAAGCCCACACGCACGAGTGCCGCCCGTTGGCTGGCCATCTCACTCAGCAACGACCGAACCAGCCCAAAGTGGTCCTCCATCACGTCGTAGAGGTCTTCCTTGGCGATCACCAGCACCAGCGAGTTCTCCTCGGTGTTCGCGTTGTAGAAGCGCACGTCGTGAGCGAAAGCGGTCAAGCCACCGAGGACCCGAGTCGGGCGCAAGACGGCATCGACGCCGACGTCCTTGCGGTGCATGCGCACCCTGCCATCGACGAGAACCTGCAATTCGCGACTCGGCTCCCCCGCTTCGAACACGGACGCGCGCGCTGGTATTTGCCGCGGTTTCGCGAGTTGGGCCAAGCGCGCCAGCGACTGGATGGGGGCGCGACTGAACATGGGCGTCGCTCGCAGCGCGAGCAAACGCGACATCGCCCCCAGCGTCTGCCCATGCTGCAAGTGCGTCAACGGCTGAGGCGCCACGCGATCGAGGCAAGTGAACACGTGCTCGCCGCCGAGTTGCAGTGCGAGGTCGTTGTTCTGCTTCGACGTCGTCGAAATCATCTGCAGCGCTTGCTCGAAGTTGTCCTCGAGCACGTCGATGTAGTCGGAAAAGCGAAGCGCCAGGCAGTGCGTGCGCCGCAGCGCGACGGCTGTTCGTGAGTAGACCCCGTCCGTCGCCGCGTCTAAGATGCCGACCATCGAGTTCTTGTCGAACTCGGCGCTCTTGCCCTCCTCGTCCTGCAACTCCACCAGCCCGTCGACGATGAAGAAGAGTTCGGCAGCAGGTTCGCCCATCCGATACAGCACCGCGCCGGGTTGGAAGCGCACGTCTCGCATCACGGACGTCACCTGGGCCATCATGCGAGCCGGCAGATTGATGGGCATGAACGAGCGTAGGAACAACTCCTGCTCGACCCGAGCTCGCGCGTCTGTGTCCGTCATGCGGGCACCAGTTCCTTGAGTTGTCTCAACACGCCGGCATCGAACAAGGGCGCCTCCGAACGCTCCACCAAGCCTTCCACGCGGTCCGCCAGCGCCGACACACGTCGCTCCATCACGTGGTAGGCCGCCAGCGTCGACAGAGTCACGTCGGTACTTTCGATCAGGATCTCCAACGCTGCCTCCGTGCTGGTCGGCAGATCCGGCAGTTCGGTGGACGCTCGCCGCAGTGCCTCGATGCGAGGCAGCTCATCTACGACGATGCTGAACAGACGGCGAATGCGCGGGATGCCGCTCTGCAGGGTCAGCGTATCGATGAACTCGAGAGCCCGCGCTCGCACCCGCCGATCCTCCGAACGCAAAGCGACGGCAACGGCCCGAATGTTCTCCCTGCGATGCAGGATCTGCAACAGCCGAAATGCCCGATCTTCGGCTTGCTGCGCCTTTTCTTCCAGCAACTTGAGCAGCAGCGGCAGGACCAAAGCTGGGCGTCCGCGCTCGAACGCCGCCTCCAATTGCTGGACCAAGGACAACATGCACAGATGCTCGACCAACTCACGCTCGAGCAGCGCCTCCACCGGAGCGCGGTCCAGACGCACCTCGGTATCAGCCGCCAATCGCCCCAGCGCTTTGATCACCTTGTAGCGGACGAGCCCCACTTCTTCGCTGGCCAACTGCGTTAGCAACGTACTTGCCGCCCGCTGGTTGCCGAATGCGGAAATTGCTGCCGGGAGATGCCGTCGCAGCCGCGTGGGGGTGTTCGCATCGCGCAACATGGCTCGCAAGCTCTCCAGCGCCGGCTTGCCATGGGACGCCAGGGCCTGCTCGACGTGCGACCGCCCTTGGCGGATCGTCAGACGAGAGATGAGCGTCGGGATGAAGCGCTCGTCCAACACTCGCTCCATCGCCAGCACGGCTGCCGCCGACACCGCATCGTCGGCGTCCGCCGCCAGTCTCAACAGCAGCGAAGCGTAGCGCTGGTCGCCCGCATCGCGCACCGACGCAAGCAGGCCGATCTGTGCCTGGCGGCGGGCTTCAGGCTCCAGGGTGTCGAGGTCGACAATCGCCGCGTGTTTGCTCGGGTCCGGGAGCCTGTCCTTTTGCTCCACCAGAAAGGCCGCGTGACCTCGCACCTCCGGCCGGATGTCGTAGAGGCGCTCTTCGGCAGCGTCTAAAAGCCCCACCCGACTCAGGGCTCGCATGGCGTGTACTCGAACGTCCACGTCATCGTGGTCGAGCAGCCGCCGCGCCAACGGGATCCAGTCTTTGCGGTCGGGCGTCGTGATCAGCTCCAGAGCGCGCAGCAGTACTGCAGGCTCCTCGTGGTAGAGGACCAGCGCGGGGATGAGCCGCTGACGTCCGTTGTTGACCAGGAGCTCCATGGCGGCGTTGGCACGGCCGGGGTTGCGGCTCGACAACACCGAGATCACGTACTCCACGCTGTCGAGATCCAGGCTCTGGTGCTGCACGTCAGGGCGCGTCACCAGCGAATCCCGAAACAACTCCAGATAGGGACGCCGAATTCCCATGCCCAGCACCAGCCAAGCCGCCGCCAGAATGGCCATCACGACACCGAGCGTGCGGGCGTCGTCGAAACCACGCTCGGCCAGAGCGAGCAAGATGCCTGCGGTCAGCGCCTGCGCTACACGCACGAGGAACGTGTCGATGAAGGTCTTGGCGCCGGTGCGCGCCTCATCCGGGAGTGGCATCCAAAGGAGCTCACTGGTCACCCGATGCAGCGAGTGCCGCAGACCGCCATCCGCCGCTTTCGTCAGCAACACGACCGCCAGCACACCGCCCGAAAGCACGGTCGCTGCGGCTCCGCCGATGAGCAACACCGGGAGCACCATGGCCGCGCTGAGCACGCCCACCCGACGCACCAAATAGCCGGAGAGGATCAGTTGCACGAGCAAGGCGAAGCCGTTCAACGCGGCGTAGTACGTGGCGAAGAAGCCGCCCAACTGCTCGGCGCCAATGGCCCGTGAAGCGACCGATTTGAACAGGTAGTCCGTGACCAACAACGCGGACGTCGACACCACGAGCAGTGCTGCCAAACGCCCGGCGTAGGGGTATTGCTTGAAGAACAGCCATGCTTGGGCCGCCGAACCGAAGGTGCTGACCGGCTTGCCACCCTCCTCGAGCGCTTCGTCTTCGGTCCGGTCACCGGTGAGCAAGTAGGCGGCAAGCAAGTACGCCCCCACCGCCATCAGCAGCAAGACCTCGACGTTCATCGCCGAAACGACGGCGATCGCCGAGCCGGCCCCGGCAACGGCACCCAGCACTCCCCCTGCAGAGATGGCGCCAAACAGACGCCTCCCCTGTGAGACCGTGAACCAGTGGCTCGCCAGTGTCCAGAACTGCACGACCGCCACGCCGCTCACCAAGCCAGAGAACACGTACAAGGCGAACACTGCCACGCGCGTTTTGGGGAAAAGATAGAACATCGCCACGCCGTACGCGGCAACCAGCAGCGTGGCTTGCAAACCGCTACGACGACCGAAGCGGGCGACCACGTTCAGGCTCAGACGTGAAGCACCGGCGGCGCCGAGGGCGAGTACCGCATAGACGACCGCGAGCCATTCGGCCTGCAGCTCCCCTAGGAACAGCGCATCGCGGGCCGTTTCCGTCAGGGTGTGGCCGGCGATGATGCAAAACAGGATCGCGCCCGTCTTGAGGATCGCGGAGCCCTCCCCAGGTCTGACATCGGTCAGGTTCGCCAACAGCCCGCGCATACTGATCCAGGAGTATAGGTGCCCCGCTCACACAATGGCAGTTAGCCCCAAATCGGGACCCGTACGGGCGTCAATCGCTCCGGCCTCCCCGGCCTGGGGACTTGCATGCGGCAGCCAGGACCACCATGCTACGCGAATGCAAGGCGGCTGTACGCCCAACATCGACCAATGCGCCAGAAATCACCGAATGAAGGGCGGCGTGGCGTTCTTCGCTGCGGCGCTGGCGGCGGCGGTTTTCCTCGTGCGTTCCGGCCTGCCTCCCATGTACCGCACGGCAGCCTTCTTGCCGTTCGCATTTGGCTCCCTGATGTTCTTCCAGGCAGCGTTTCGGACCTGCATCTTGCGGGCCTTCAAACGCCAGCGAGAGACCCGCTTCGGGGTGGAAAAGGTGGCTGATCCCGAACAGGTCAAGCGGCATCTAGCGCGAGCACGCGCGGTCGTGCTGTGCTCCTTGGCAGCAGCCAGCGCCGCAACAGCACTGCTGTTCGTGCTGCCCTGACTCGTGCCGCCAGGAGGTCCTGGTTTTGGGGCCGGCACTGGCAACCCGTCGCGCGCTAGAACCCAAAACCAGCGTCTGTACCCTATGGCGACGCGGCGGCCTCGAGCTTCGCTACCACGAACTTCACGCCCGACGTTGCAGCAGTTCTTCAGCTTTGCCCAGCACGGCTTTGGCGCTCATGACCCCCTTGTAAACGTAGAGCGCACACGACTCCCGATCGCCCAGCACGGCCTCGCTCACCCGTAGTCGGCTGCTGACGGCAAACACGATGCGCTGCGCCAGCCCTCCTTCGACCAGCTCCACCCGTTTGAACACCGCGTCACGGCTCCAGAAACCCAACACCTCGACGTAGACGACGGCGCCAGCCTTCTCTAGGCGGAGGTCGGGAATGCAGAGTCCTACGCCCGGCAGGTCGAACACCTCGTCGCTGTGGGTGACCTTCCAAGCGTCGCCCTGCTTTTCGATGGCAGCGAGCAGGTGCTGCACCTCGTCGGGGGCTCGAACCCCGTCGATGGCGGCCGCGGTCGGATTGAGGTGGTCGTAGTGAAAAGTCAGCGGAGTTCTCTGCTTGCCCCAGCGCAGCTTCGCAGAGAGGCGGAGTTCGTCGCATTCGCACAGGGTCGGAAACACCAAAGCCAGCTGCAACCCATACTTCGTCACGGAATCGAAGAGGGAGAATGGCCCGTCAATCTCGATGCGATATCCCCCATCCTCCCGCTGAATCGAGAACAGCAGACGGTGAAACTTCAGGCGACGAAACAGCAGCCGGTATTGGTTCGGATCTTTGCAGCGCACGTGCGCAATTACCGAGACCGCACGCAACAGCACGGCCTGGTACTGGGCGCGGTCGTAGCGCTCGACGAGTTGCTCCGCGTAGAGTCTCGGCCCGCTGACGAAGCGTTGCTCCGAACGCAAGTCAGAGTACAGCGCGGACTCCAAGCTTTCGGGTTCGACCTGGTATTCCTCCGCCAATCGCTCGAACGGCACTCGTCGATCGAATTGGCGACCATGCTCCCGTCGCAACCGAGCCGCCATCAGAAAGACACGGCTGCGCAGCTCGCGGGGATCGATGGCACTACTCGTTTCGAACTCGCACTGATCTTCGATCAGCTTGGCCAGCCCTTGCGCCAGCTTCTTCTCGCGCGGCCCGATCTCCACGCTCGCCAAGGCTTCCTTCAAATGGCCGTAGGTACTTCCCACTTGCTCTGCCGCGAGCTGCAGGTAGAGAGAGGCCAACTCCAGCGCGCGCTGGCGCGTCTTGCCCTTCAAGGCCGAAACGCTCAGCTGCCCTTGCTGCTGACGAACCCGCACGAGGTCAGCGGTAAGCATCGTGCTCCCTTCTGCGGTCGCTGGTGTTCGCCTCCGACGTACCGGCTGAGATCACCTCGTAGAGGCGCGCGCGTTTACCTTCCCGCGGCCTCAGAATGCGCCCCAACCGCTGCACGTGTTCGCGCACACTGCCACTTCCGCTGATGACGACGGCAACGTTGGCTTCTGGAACGTCCACGCCCTCGTTGAGCACCTTGGAGGTGACGACGGCGTTGTATTCTCCACTCGCCAACCGCTGTAGAATCTCGCTCCGCTCCGTGACCTTGGTTTGGTGTGTGATGGAGGGCACCAAGAATCGACGGGAGATGTGGTGGGCGGTTCGGTTGTCCTGGGTGAATATGAGCATGCGATCTGCCCGATGCGCGACCAACAACTCCTCCAACAAGTCGAACTTCGCAGGGGCGGCCAGCGCCAGCTCCTTCTGACGACGATAGGCGGCCATGGCTCGCTGGCCTTCTTTGCTGACCGAGGAACGAAAAACGAAATCGCTCCAGCCCTGAGGGCTGCTCATACGGATGCCCTGACTGCGCAAGAAGCCCGTATAGATGGCCCTCTCCGACTCGTACTCCTCCCGCTCTTGCTCCGTCAGGTGCACGGCCATCGTGTGCACGTCGTAGTCGGCCAGGTAGTTGCCGGAAAACTCGATGATGTCCTTGCGGTACGCGACGGGACCGACCAGCTCCTCCAGCAACGCATCGCGCCCATCGGCTCGCTCGGGGGTCGCGCTCAGCCCCAAACGAAAGGGTGCCAGACATTGTCTTGCTGCCAGCGCGTAGGATTCACCGGGCAAGTGGTGGCACTCGTCGAAGATGACCAAGCCAAAACGATTTCCGATGTGCTCCATGTGCAAGTAGGCGGAGTCGTAGGTGGTGACCGTCAGTGGTTCGAGCCGATACTCGCCGCCTCCGATCACCCCGACTTCGGTGGCAAACGTCGTGCGCAGCAGGTCGTACCACTGACGCACGAGGTCCAGCGTCGGGACGATGACGAGGGATGCCCGCCGTCGTTGCTCGATGGCCATCACGGCGACTTGACTCTTGCCCGCACCCGTCGGCAAGATCACCAAGCCGTGCCCTTTGTGAGCGGACCAAGCCCTGAGAGCGGCCTCTTGGTACGGGCGCGGCTCACGCATGACTCGCGCGCCCGAAGGGAGCTGCTCGTACGCCCGCGCGTGGTCGTCGTAGTCGATGCCCTCGTGGCGCAACCAGAGAACCGTCTTGGCATAGAAGCAGGCGGGTGCGCGATGACTGTCCGTTCGGGCGTCGTGGAGAAGAAACGGAGGGGGGAGCACGCCCGAGGATTCGAGTCCTCGCACCTCGAGCGTGCCTGCAACGAACCGGAGCTCCACCACCCAAACCCCATAGCGAGCGCGAGCTCACAGTTCAACGGCGAGTACGGTCGATCGTGCCGAGGCGCGGCAGGCGGCGACGCCGTCCGCGGGGCAGTCTTGCCTCGCGAACGCCCGAGGAGCTCACCTCGCAACGGCAAAGGCGCTTACCGAGCAGCGACAGAGGGTGCTAGGTTCTGCCGCCATGGCCCGCCGCCCGTCGTTCGTATCGCTCGCCTTGTCGCTGACCTTCGGCTGCGCCGGAGGCGCACCTCATGCCGAATTCTCCGGCGACGAGATCGAACTGGTCGGCGCCGACGAAGCAGAGCCTCTTCCGCCTGCGCCCAAATGGTGCCGAAAGGGCGAGGCGGGCTGTGAGATGCCCGCACAGCCTGCCGCAGGAGAGCCAAAGGCCTCTGAGGAGCCGCTCGACCCGGCCAAACGCTACGTCGTCGGCATTTCTCCCGACGACCCTCGCAAGGGGCCACCCACGGCGCCGGTCACCCTCGTCGTCTTCTCCGATTTCCAGTGTCCGTTCTGCAAACGCTTCTCGGTCGTGCTCGCCGAGCTCTCACTGCGCTACCCGGGCGAGCTCCAAGTGGTGTGGAAGGACCTGCCACTGATGGGACACGAGTTCGCTCTGCCCGCCGCTCTGCTGGCTCGAGAAGCCTACGCCAAAGGCGGAAGTCGCCGCTTCTGGCAGGTGCACGACACGCTGTTCATCCGACAAGACGAGCTGAACAGTGAAACGTTGGCCGACATCGCCAAGCGCTTCGAACTCAGCTGGCCGCCTCTCGAACAACACCAGGCCCAGATCGACGAGACCTTCGAGCAAGTGCTCAGTCTCAACGTTCGCTCGACTCCGACGGCCTTCATCAACGGTCGCCCCCTGATCGGGGTCAAGCCCATCGAAGAGTATGAACGGCTGATCGACGACGAGTTGGCCAAACAAGCGCAACGATGAGCGGGCAACTCATCAGTCACGGCGACGACGGCGGCTTCGTTCACTGCGCCATCTGTGGAGGCGATGCTGCCGGCCCTTGCGCACGCTGCCGCAAGCCGGTGTGTGGCGATTGCTGTGTGTTGACCGAGGGGACATCCGGGAAGTGGGCCATCTGCCTCGACTGTGATCGACGAGGCGGCAGAGCCGTGCATTCGGGGTGGTGGAC
>JBNKZR010000292.1:0-9957 GCA_050301735.1 Polyangiaceae bacterium
GCGTACGCCTGCGCCGGCAGCAGTGATGATGCCATCAGCAAGACCACCACCGCTGCGGCCAGTGCCAACGGCCGCCACCAGGACGAGCCTGGACCTATGGACTTTGCCACCTGGTTTCAGCAACCGCCGGCACTAGCGTAGTCCGCGGCCTTGACGGTGTATGGTCCACCCGGAAATTCCGTCTCCAGGTCGCTGACTACCGCGTTCGCCTCGGCGCACGAGCCCTGATCGACACTTGCCTTGACGATGTAGTACATCGAGTTGTCGACATAGACGCTATCCGGATACCGAGCAGCGATCAGCTCCATCGAAGCGACGGTGTCTGGCAGCATGTCTAAAGCGTACTGCGAGCGCCCCTTCCAATATTGGGCGTTGTCGAGATAGATGGACATGTCGTAGGTGAGCGTCGTGTCCATTTCGGACAAGGCGCCAGCGTAGTCCCCTCCGGCAAAGAGCGTACGCCCCAAGTAGTAGTGAACGTTGTCGACGTACGTACTATCGACGTGCTCGGTGAGAAATGCTTCGAAGCCGCTCTGCGCTGCAGCAAGGTCCCCTTGCTCATAGTGCACACGTGAAGAGAAGTACGTGGAGTTGTCAGCGTAGAGACCCGCCGGATCTGCTTGGATGGCGTTTTCGAAGTCGGTCAGCGCGTCGTTGAAGCGGTCCATTCTGAACAGCGAGCGACCGGCGAAGTAGTAGGACGAGTGCACGAACACCGAATCGGGGTGTTGCGCGATGATGTCGTCGAAGGCCGCGACGGCAGCATCGAAGGAGTCCAATGCGTACAAGCTACGGCCGAACAAGTATCCGGCGTTGTCGTGACGGGGAGAATCGGGATAGTCGTTCAAGAGCGTCTCGAAGTCGTCTCGAGCGCCAGCGAAGTCCTCCGCGTCGTACTTGGCGAGCGCCTCCTGAAATAGCACTTCGCTCGGGTCTTCCGGATCGATGACGGTTGGGGTGGCCGGCGCGTCGCTGGGCGCTGCCGTCCCCGTATCTGCCGGACTCGTCGTCGAGTCCGCGGACGTACCGGGCACGTCCGCAGCTCCGGGATCGGTGACATCCGTCGCCGTCGGGTCGGAAGAGCCGGTAGTCTCCGTGGAGCCTTCCACCGTCGCCGATGGGTCCATCGACGTATCCTGTGCGGCGTCCGCCTCATCGGCAACGTCAGCCGCGTCGACGGTATCTGCGTCCGCGGAAGCCGCCGGAAGGTCGTCGAGCGTCGTCACCTCGCCGGAGTCGTTACCACCACAATTGACCAGGCTCAGACAAAGCAAGCCTAGCGTCCCCAACGCGCTCCAAGAGCGCAACCCGAATGCGTCGTTATTCATCTCTATTAAGTATCTCGGTTATGTTTACATTTCGCACCGTGCCAACATGGCACGAGCGTCAGAGTTGTTGCGGTTCTTGGCAAGCACACGTCCAGCTTCCGCTTGGCAGGCTTGGCGGTCCGCCGCCAGCAGGTGCAGTTCGGCCAACTTGAGCCGCGTATCTTCGTCCGCCGGATCCAGATCCAGGGCTTGGTCCAGGTGTACACGAGCTGCCGCCGTCTGACCCAGGCGAGCCTCGGCGTAGCCCAGGTTCTTGAGCGCCCCGCTGTGCTCTGGGGCGTTGGCCAGCGCCGCTTCGTACGCTGCTTTTGCAGCCTCCAGATCGCCAGCTGCGGCCTGAGCGACGCCTAGGTTGAACCAGCCGGTCGCGTAGCGCGGGTGCGCCTTGAGCAGTCGACCATAGGTGGCGATCGCTCGCTTGGGATCGCCCGACTTACGCTGACTGATCGCCAGCTTGAGCATCAGCGAGCGATCGTTCGGTCGCAACTCGACGGCACGCTCGTAGGCGCGGGTGGCATCCTCGTAGCGCCGCTGCTTGTAAAAGAGGAGCCCGAGGTTGTGCCAAGCCAAGCCGTAGTTCGGTGAAACCTCGAGCGCTTTTTCGTAGGCCAGCTCGGCAGCGTCCGCCTCGCCGCGGTCGGCACGCAACCGGCCCATGTTGTTCCACGCAGCTGCGTAGTCCTTGCGCTGAGCGATTGCCTTTTCATACGCCGCGATCGCTTCTTGCTGCTGTCCGGCGGAGCTGTACGCCTTGCCACAGTTGAACCACGCCTCCGGATACTTTCCGGCTCGGAGCTGGGCGGCTTTCTGATAGTGCGAAACGGCGCGCTCAGGACGACCACTACGAGCCTCCACCAGGCCCAGCAAGAAGCGGTGTTCCGGCTCGGCAGGTTCGGACTCGATCAGCGCCTGCGCCTGGGCTCGAGCCGTCTTGAAGTCGTCGAGTTCGAGGGAGAGGCGCACGACGCGTCGGCGTGCCAGGCTGGACTGAGACTCGAACGCCAGGGACTGCTTGTACGCGCTCCGAGCATCTTCGAACGCCTCGCGTCGCTCGTGCACGCGGGCCAGCACGCGGTAGGCCACCGCAAGTTCAGGCGCCAGCTTCACGGCGCGCAAGGCGTGTTCCAGCGCGCGTTCCACGTCCTCGTCATCCGTCGAATCGAGAAACGCGTGGGTTGCTCGCACCCAAGTGTTGACCGATGCCGGTGCCCGCTCGACGGCCTCTTTCAACAAGCGCCTCGCCTTCGTGTGCTCGCCGAGTGCCATATGGCAACGCCCCAGCAACGTGAGCCCTCTTGCGCGCTCTTCGTTCGAACCGCTGGCAGCCGCGGGCGCCACCACCGAGACGGCTTCGGCATACTCACCCTGCTCACGCAGAAGTTCCGCGAGCGCCACACGAGTTCGAGAATGATTCGGGCGAGCTTCCAACGCCTGACGAAACTCCACCTCGGCGTCATCGCTCTGGCCCAGCTCCTGGAGCACGAAGCCGAGTTCCAACTGGATGCGCGGGTCCCCTGGCAACGCCTCGAGTGCTCGGGAAAGGTGCTGACGTGCATCCTCGGCGCGACCGGTACGAAAAAGCCAGTGCGCATACTCCGCCCGCAGCATCGCGACCTCGCCGTGCTCGGCGAGCAACCGTTCGTAGAGTTCAATCGCGTGGGGGAATTCCCGGCGCTTGGCCAACTGCCGAGCCAATTGGTGGCTCTCGTCCAGCACGTCATCCGCATCGGCGCCGAGCTCCGTCGCATCTGCGTCGGACGCCTCTGAAGCGTTGTCGATGATGCGCACACGCAACACCTCGACCTCTCGGTGTCGCGCCGATATCTCAACGGCGACGGAGCCCCCGATCAGAAGAACGAGCGCGGAAGCCACCGGCCACAACCCAGACGTCTTCATGCCGGCACCCGTGTGCGAGCCTCGGCCAGGCTGATTCCGTTGACGTTTTGGATCTCCAACCCGGGTCGGGCATTGAGCTCCAAGACCATCGGTCCGCGCTCGGCGTCGAGCACGACGTCGACACCGAGGTAGCCGAGCGGAACCGTGCTGGCGGAACGCAGCGCAACCTGCATGACCTCTTCCCACCCCGGGAGTTGGACCCCGGTGAGCGGTTTGCCCGTCTCCGGGTGATGCTCGATGGCGACGCCACGGATGCTCGCGCGGCGCGTGCGCCCAGTCGAAACGTCGACGGCAACGCCGACCCCACCTTGGTGGAGATTCGCCTTACCAGCCGAGCGCCGAGTGGGAACCCTCAGCATCGCCAGCATCGGTTCCCCTTGGCAAACGATCACCCTCAGGTCACACACGCCGGAAGGCCAGAACTCCCGCAGCACAGGGTGCGGCTCCAGCTTACGCTCGACCAGAGCACGGTCTGAGAGGTGGTAGCCGAACGCACCGAAGACGATGTTCGCCAGGTGCGTGCGCAGCTCCTCGACCGTATACACGCCGCCGTCATGCCGTTCCCAGCCTACGGTGTGAGCGTGCTCGACACGTCGCCCGAGGACGACGATACCATTGCCACCGCTGCTGTTGGCTGGCTTGACTGCGAAGTCCTGCTCGTTCGAGAGCACCTCGAGGGCACGTTCGACATCGTACAACCCGTCGCAAACCGCGAGGGTATCAGCTACCGGAACTCCCGCCTCCTGCAGCAACGTCTTGCAGGTGACCTTGTCGTCGACCAACGGGTAGTCCCGCCGGCGATTGTACTGGTAGACGAACTCGATGTTGCGCCGGTTCATGCCGACGACCGCGTCGGTCGCTTCGCCGTGTTTCCCCAACAGCCTACCGAAGTCGCGAAGCCACTTCATGCGGTCACCCGTTGTCCAAGAAGGGACCGAAAGCGCCACAGTTCCAGCAAGCGCATCCCGATCCAGCGCCCCAAGTAGACGTTCGCGGCAACGACCAGCAGCAACACCTCCGGGAAGCCCCCCACCAGCGCCTGCAGAGCCAGGGAGTTCATGACCGCGTAGCACCCCAACACGACGAGCAGCGTGCCCATCATCTGCTTGAGCGCCGAGGTGGAACCTTGCTCGACCAGGGCGAGATAGAATCGCTCCGAAGCGATCGCCATCACAGCGATCGGGAAGTACGATACCCTGGCCAGTTCGGAGAGCCCGAGTTGCTCGGCAGCGAGGCTCGTGCCGAGCATCGTCAGAACCACGACGGACAGCAAGATGGCCAGCGTCGGTGAGTGCAACAGGCGCAGAGCTTGGATCCCTCGTCGCGCAATGACGACTGCTGCCACCACGATGACGATGCTGACAACCCCCCACAATAGGCCCGTTTCGCCAGCGGCTGCTGCGATCAAAGCAGGCAAGAAAGTTCCGAAAGTCGGCATGCCGACGACGTTGCGAAAGAGCACCACGATCAACGCGCCTATGGGCAGCATCAGAACCGTGCGGAGCAACGAAAACGGCAGCCCGAGCCGCTCGAACAAGCTCCACACGTTGAATGCGCTGGCCCCCTCGACCACGCGCGGCGCAGGTACCAATCGGCTGGAGATGGAGAACGAGTAGTCGAAGTTGACGTCAGAGGAGTGCACGAACATGGCCTCGTCGCCGCGATACAAGACGAGGTAGTTGGTGGGTAACTGAGCGAAGTGATCGTTGGTTGGATCGAAAGGCACCCAGTGGCCACCAACGTAGGACTCGACCCACTGGTGCGTGGTCCGCTTGGTCCCATCATCCAGGATCAAGCCCCCGACGAGCCGACTGGGTATCCCGGCGCCACGCGCGAGGGCCACGAATAGACGGCTCTTGCCGTTGCAGCTCGCTTCCCCCAGCCGCAAGGCGGTTACGGCGTCCGTCGTGCCCTTGAACGCTCGTCCGCGTAACCCGGCAGTGAAGTCGAAGATGCTCCGCAAGCGGGAGACGAGGGGTCCGGACGTCGCTCCGAGTTCACGCAGCTGGCTTTGCACCTCGGGGTCGTCCACCTGGACGTACTCGGTGGGTCGTAGATAGCGCGCGACGGACTCCGGGTAGGTATCCGGCACGGCAAGCGTGTCACTGATCGAGTACTCCGCGGCTCGGACCAAGACGGCGTAGTTCAGACTCATCGACGCGGCGTCAGGAACCGAAGTACCATTCCAGCGCGCGGTACGATTCAAGCCTTCCGTTTCAGTGACAAAGCGAAAACTCGGATCCGATGCTTGCTCGTGCTCGGTCAGTTGTTGACGTTCGTCGGAGAGCGGCAAGAACGTGCGGGCGGCGACTCGTCCGCGGTCCCCATCCAACTTCATCTTGACGGCGACTCGGTGCTCCGTGCGGGGAAGCAGCTCACCCAAGCGGTAGCCCAGGAATCCCACCTTGTAGACGATCAGGGCGAGGGGAACGGCGACCAGCAGCGCAGTGACGACGACGTTCGTGTAGCTAATCGAGGATTTCATGGGAACAAGCAAGAACTGGCCAAGAGATGTTCTGAAGTCACTAGGTCGGTGGCCGCAGAGGCCTAGTTCCGTGAAAGGGGGCGCTGCTTTTCTTCTCGCGAGACCGGGCCCCAACACCGTTTTCTCGACAGCGGGTCGTGGACATCGCCCGATGAGGGCGTCTGCCCCCCATCGCGTAGACAAAGAAAAGCCCGCGAGCTGCACCGGGCCGGAGTTCCCAGTGTTGCTCGCGGGCCATCACCTCAGATGCAGGTATTACCGTTGTCGTTACTGTTGCTGCCGTCGGGACAAGTCGTATTGTCCCACGTGACGTCAGTAAACGTCGCACCCGTGATCGTGGCGTTCTGCAAGTCCGCGTCCGTCAAGTCAGCGCCCGTGAAGTCCACGTTCGACAAGTCGGCGTTTTGCAGATCCGCCTGGGACAGATCGGCGCCACTCAGGTCCGCACCGGTCAGATCCATCGAGCTCAGGTCGCGTTGCGAGAGATCTGCGTTGCTGGCATCGGCACTCGGCCCCAACAACGTTCGTCCGATGCACTCCCAATTCGGGGGCAGATCTGCCGGACAGCTGTCCAGGTTCACGCCACGCACCGTGGTCAGATCTGCAGAGCTCATGTCCACGCCCTGGAGATCGGCGCCACTCAAGTTGGCTCCGGTCAGGTCGGCACTCGTCAATTGAGCATCAGTCAGATCGGCCCCAGTTAGGTCAGCGCCCGTCAAGATCGCCGTTGGACCAACGATGTTGCCTTTCACGCAATCCCAGTTGCTCGGCAAGCCGTCCGGGCACGATTGGAGATCCATTGCGGTGATCGACGTGATGATCGTGTCCTGCAGGTCGACGTTGTTGAGATCCGCACCCGTGAGGATGGCGTTCGTCAGGTCGGCACCGTCGAGATCGGCACCGCTCAGGCTCTGCCCCGAGAGGTCAGCACCGGCCAGCGGCAAGCCCCTCAGATCCGCGCCTGGCCCGACGAACGTATTGCCGGTACCCGAAAAGCTGAGGCAGTCCCACGCGCTCGGCATCAGATCAGGACAAGCGACGAGGTCCGTTGCCCGGCTGCCTGAGAGCCGCGCGCTGCTGAGATCGACGCCAGTGAAGTTGACATTGTCGAGATCGGCGTCGCGCAAGTCCACGTCGGCACCGAAAGTAACGTCGGTCAGATTCGCTCCATCGAGGTCGGCGTCGGAGAGGTCGGTCTGCGCCCCGAAGGTGGCGCCCGTCAGGTTCGCATCCCTGAAGTCGGCGTTGCTCAGATCCGTGTTGTCGGCGAAGGTGGCGCTGGCCAGTATCGAACCCGAGAAGTCGACGTTTCGGAGCTCCGTGATGGAGCTGAAGTCGGCTCCCGTCAGGTCGAGACCACTCAAGTCAGCTCCGGGCCCGACTAGCGTGTTGCCCACTGGCAGTGACAGACAAACCCAGTTGTCAGGCAGCGCTGCGGGACAGCCCGCGAGCCCCGTTGCTTGAACGCCCGCCAGTGGGGTGTTCGACAGATCCGCCGCGCTCAGGTCGAGACCGCTCAGGTCCGCACCTGGAGCTAGCAGAGTGTTGCCCGCCGCGCCCAAATCCCAGCAGCTCCACCCTGCGGGGAGTGCTTCGGGACAAGCAACGAGGTCCGAGCCACTCGCACCCGACAACGTCGTGGTGCTCAAGTCGACCTCGGTCAGATCGGCTCCGTCGAACACCGCGTCTGAGAAGTCTGCACCATCGACCGTCGCGTTGCTCAGGTTCGCGTCCGCTAGCTGAGCCCCTGACATGTCCGCGTTGGTCAAAACCGTCCACGACAGATCTGCACCAGTCAAGTCAGCGCCGCTCATGTCGATACCGGCGAGGTAGCTCCCTGCCATCGAGCGGCCAGAGAGATCCGCGTCCGCCCAAGCGAGCGTGGCTTCGCACAGCGACTTCACGTCGTTCCACAGGGCGGGAAACGTGCAAGCTGCCGCATCCCCGTTGATGCCGTTGCAGACGGCATTGCTGTCGTTGACCTCGTTTGCATCCAGCACTCCATCGCCATTCGTGTCTTCGCCAACGGAGATCATGATGCCCCCTTGCGGGCACGCGGCATCGCCAGCTTCGATGGTGCTTTGCTCCACCAGAGTGACGGAATCCGCGCCATTGCACACGTAGTCCGTCGCCTCCACTTCGTCGTTCGAGAGCGCACCATCCCCGTCAGCATCCGACCCCTTGATGATGGCAACACCTCCTGAGGCACAATTGGCGTCCCCTGCATCGAGTACTTCGGTGAGGACGAGCTGGCTACTGTCAGCGCCATCAGCGCCGTCAGCGCCGTCCGCCCCGTCGGCACCATCAGCGCCGTCCGCCCCGTCAGCGCCATCAGCGCCGTCCGCCCCGTCAGCGCCATCGACGCCGTCTTCGCCGTTGCAGATCGCGGTTCGGCTGACCTCCTCATCTTCACTCAGCTCCCCGTCCCCGTCAGCGTCCACACCCTCGACGAATGTGACACCTCCGGCTGGGCACTCATCCGCTGCGGCTTCCTCTTCCGTTTGGATCACCGCCAGAGCATCGTCAGCACTGCTCGACGAGGATTCTTCGCCGGAGGATCCCCCGCACGCAACCAGCAGCCATGCTGCCGCCACTCCTAGATATCTGATTCTCACGTAGTCCACTAAGTTCTCCTATCTGGGCTACCCGTCAGCACGCGCATTTGCCACACGACCCCGGGTGCATCTAGGAATGGCCAAGCTCAGCCCCAACTGTGAACATCAGGCAAATGTTTCCCCTACCTGGATCCACTCGCCCCAATGCGGACCACCCAGTTCACCTAGGACCACCCCAAACCAAACCAAACCAAACCAACGATAACAATCAACACGCATTCACCACCCACAACCCAGACCCTTACCCACTCGACAGCCGAGCAGGTCACTTGCCACGAGCAACAAGCACAGCCCATGACAAAAACGAAGAAGGCCCACCCTCGGGTGGACCTTCTCGGGCTCGACGATGTTGCCGAACCTGAGGTCCGGCTCATCTGAGCCGACATCGAGATCGAGCTCTCAGAGTTCGGCTGCGTCCTCCATCTCGGTCTCTTCTGCCTCGTCCGCCTCGGGCTCTTCCGCGTCCGCTGCTTCCTCTACCTCGTCGGCTTCGCTGTCTTCCGACTCCATCCCATCGTCAGCTTCGCCGTCTTCCGACTCCATCCCATCGTCGGCTTCGTCTGCGGAGTCGTGCTCATCCGCATCATCGGCCTCATCGTCCGCCTCGTGGTCGTCGTCGTCCGCCTCGTCGTCGTCGTCCGCCTCGTCTTCGTGGTCGTGCTCATCCCGTTCGAGGATGCCGTCGCCATCTTCGTCTTCGTCTCCATCCTCCACGCCATCGTCGTCACTGTCTTTGTCGAGGGGATCCGATCCAGTGTACCTTTCACGTCCGTCACTGACGCCGTCGTCGTCACTGTCGGCATCCAGAGGGTCGGTCTCGTCGTCCACCTCATCGCCGTCGTTGACCCCGTCGTCATCGGAATCGGGGTCATTCGGATCTGTCTTCAGCGCAGACTCCAGGCTGTCGACCAGGCCGTCACCATCGGTGTCCACCTCCGCCGCCTCTCCCCCGCAAGCCGTCGCGCCCAGAATCAAGATTGCCGTCGATACCAGTCCAAGAATACTTCTCATGTGTGTCTCCATCGTCGTTTGTGGAAGAGTCTGGTTCGCCAGTTTCCTCCGCGATTCATCTAGGCAGTGGCCGATGAAAAGACGATCTGTGAAGGTCCCGCGGCGCCAGCGATGGGGCGGTTCCAAAAGGGGGCAGCACACACCTGCTCAGAACTGCCAAGCCCTCGGAATGGCGGCACTGTGCGACTCACGTCACACCAGCCAATTGCATCAGCACGCGGCTGATGCTGCCTGCAAGGCGACGCACTCGCACGACGCGGTCCATAGATCGCTCCAGGTACACACAACGGACACCCACGGTGCGTACGCCTGCTCTCGAACATGGGCACTCCCCCGCGCCACGCCAGGGCGATGTCGGGAAAACGGCCTACTCAGATACCGTCGGGCTCGATGTCGTCCGCAGCCGGGACACCTGCATCCTCGGCCGCGGAGTCTTCCTCTTCTTCATCGTCGAGCCCTGAATCTGCCGCCTCTTCTTCTTCTTCTTCGGAGGAGTCGCCCTCGAGCCCTTCGTCGACGCCAGCGTCCGAGTCGAGCTCTTCGACCTCTTCCGCTTCGGTCTCGCCGTCGGCCACGGTGGAGTCGGCGGCAGCCTGCGTCAGGTCACCGGTCTCGTCATCCA
>JBNKZR010000293.1:0-9930 GCA_050301735.1 Polyangiaceae bacterium
CCGGTCCCAAACTCCCCTGGCGTCGACACGCCGCCGGATGGTTTCGAGGTACCGCTCGTGCAGGGCTCGGCATCGGGCAGCGCAAGCTCCACGGAGCAGGCGGTGCCCGGGGGCGCCGTTGAAGTTGGACCAGAAGATGGATTCGGCGACGAGGTCACGGACGAAGACTTCGAAGATGAGGTCACAGACGTGTTCTTCGAAGACGACTTCTTCGAGGATGACTTTCCCGATGACGACTTCTTTCCGGGGGAGCAGGTCAACGCCGTGCTCGAAAGTGACGCCATTCAGGACGTCACGGTGTTCCCCAACTCCGAGAGCTTCGTCTTCTTCACCTTCCGGGTGGGGGATAACGTCGTCAGCTTCGGTCCCGGTGGTGTGAACGTCATCTTCGAGGTGATCGAGGACGGGGTCGGAGGTGGTGGAGACCTGTGCTCGGATCCCGACGCGGCAAGGCGCCCGAGTGTGGTGGAGACGAATGTGGACGCCGTCAGCCTGTTGTCGTTGCGTGACGCCTTCGACTTCATGGCAGCCAACGAAGGCTTCGATACCGACGGCGAAACGCTCTACAAGCAGATCATCGACAGCTACGCTTCGGCGGCGAACGCACAGATGCAGGACGCCGTTCACTGTGGGGACGAGACGACCAACGGTGAGCCCACGCTCAACGGGTACCCCATCCAGTGCGACCGGGCGGAGCGCTTTCAGTTCGACAATCTGGACTTCTGGTTTCCGACGGCGTTCGTCAATCGATTCGACCTCGCGCCGGTCAATGGGGCGCACTGCGGTCAGCAGCGCATGATCTTCGCCAACAACGAGCAAGGCAGGATGTTCTTCATTCTCGAGGCACAGATCCCCAACCCCAATCCCGATGCGGGCATCGATGGCTGCATGCCGTTGGCTGAGTTCTGGGCGGAGCAAACTCAAATCGAGGACGCGTTCAGCCGTGGCCTGCGCTTGTTCGATGCTTTCTTCTTCGGCAACGCAGAGCTAGCTGAGAGCGGTTTCGGCCCCTTCGTGACGGCCAGCAACTACACGGTGGGTAGCGGACAGATCCGTACGAACAACTTCGACGACTTCATCTGGACGTTGCGCGAGTTCAAGTTGAGCCAAGATGACGGCGAGCTGAAAGCCATCCCGTTCCCCGTCGCCGAGTCGCCCCACGGTAACCTGTGGAACGATTTGGTGAACCTACCCGCTGGTGAAGAGTGTCGCGAAGCATTCCTCGAGTCGGCTCAAGGCGTGCTCACGGGTCGACCGGCGCAGATGAGTTTCGTCGTGCCGCAGGCGTGCAAGGATGCCGAGAGCCAGAACGACTTCAGCCAGGCGTACGCCGACCAGATGTTCAACGGCAGTGGGGACTTGGTCGATCAGCTCGACGAATTGGGTGACGGCTTCGGATTGAACGCTGGCGATATCGCCACGCGTGCGCAGTTCGCAGGGTCGTGCATTGGTTGCCACTCGGAGGCGAACGGCAGCTTCCTCGGCGGTGACTTCTTCGCTCCGTTCTCCCTCGACTTCGTGCATGTGGGTGAGTTCACCGACAGGTGCCCCGACGGCCAGACGTGCTTCGCCGTTTCTCAGGCGCTCCAGGACGAGTTCTTGCCTCACCGCATCGACGTCTTGGACGACCTCGTGGGCGTCGAATTACCACCGCAGTGTGACGGCGGCGAGGAGCCAAGCTTCGATGCCGGCGTCGGGGTGCCCGCGCCGGGGATCCCGGACCCGGGCGTTCCGATGCCACCGAGCACCCAGCAGCCCGTTGCCATTGCCGAGGCGGACGTTCCGGTGGCCGAGCTGGTGGAAGCCGACGAAGCCGCTCGCGAAGAGATCGGCGGGCGGACCCTCGGCGGGCAGCTGGCGACTGTAAATCACTGACGCGCATCTACGGGGCGTGGCTGGCAGCTTGCTGGCCACGCCCCTTTGCTCGAAAGCCGACCCCCGGCTCACCGTTGCTGGACGTCAATTCGTTGAGTGAGCTGGTGCTCGACGGCTGGCCTCGGACCTGGCTGCACGTTTCCACAGGCAAGCGAAATTGGTGAGCGTGCGCTGTTTTTCACCGCGGCGTTGGCTATGCTTCCGTTCTTGATTCACGTTCATGTCGCGCAGCCTATCGGTGTCTCTGATCCACCCCAGCGATTGGGTTGGCGGAGCGTCCAGCGACGCAATGCCGAGCGGTCTTCAATTCGATTGTTGGCAGTCGGAGTGAGCCTGGGTGCGTCGCTCATGACGGGTTGTGCGGACGAGTCGGGGACGGCAGCCGAGGGGGTGACTGCGCCCGGCGGAGCATCGACGTTGGCTCCCTCGACGTCAGCTCTTTCTACGTCGGCTCCGTCGCTCGCACCGAGCGGTGCGTCGATGGGCAGCGCTCTGCCGATGCCCGCAGCAGAAACGATACCGCCAAGCGATGCGGTGCCCGCGCCATCGGTAGCCCAGCCCGGGGCGGTTCCCTCGGTGAGCGAGACGGCCCCCACCGTGCCTGCGCCAGGACAACCTTCGACCTCGGCAGCTGGCGGCGCGGCCGCCGAGAACGGCTCGAATGCAAGCGACGCCTCCGCTGGAGATGGGGGCGCTGGCGGAAACGGGCCCAACGAAGTGGCGGAAGTGGCAGGGGCGGGTGGCACGATGGAAGCGGAAGCGGCTGGTGCAGGCGGCACGGCAGCAGCGGGCTCAGGTGGCGGACCACCGCTGTCGGCTGGGCCGAGCACGCTGTGGCTCGCGGGGGATTCCACGGTGGCGAACGGCAACACGCCCTGTCCGGTGGGTTGGGGCAAACGCATCGCCGAGCGCTTCGACGACGCCGTGACCGTCGTCAACAGCGCTGTTGGCGGGCGCAGTGTGCGCACGTGGACGTACTTCGTGGGTACCGAAATGGATGCCTCGGGGGAGTGCGTGTTGGAACGGGATGGTGCAGGTGAGCCGTTGCTGCAGGACCGGTGGCTGGCGATGTTGGATGGCATGCAAGCCGGCGACACGCTGTTGATCCAGTTCGGCATCAACGACGGAAGTGCCACATGCGATCGGCACGTCGGCTTGGACGCATTCAAAGAGACGTACGGCGTGCTCGCTCAGGCGGCGAAAGAGCGCGGTGCGCAGCCCGTCTTCATTACCCCGGTGAGCATGGTCAAGTGCTCCGGGTCGCAGGCAGTGGGTTCGCGGGGAGCCTACGTGGACGTGACGTTCGAGGCAGGCACACAATTCGACGTTCCGGTGTTCGACTTGCACCAAGCCAGCGTGGATTTGTATCAGGAGCTGGGTTTCTGCCCGATACCCGGCGGTGACGTGAGTGAACAGACGGGTGGTGACGTCGGGGCGTTCTTTTGCGACGATCACACGCACTTCGACAATTCCGGAGCCGAGCAAATCGCGGCCTTGGTCGCACGGGGATTGGCGGAGCTGAACCTCCCGGTAGCTGGACACCTGCTGTGACCATGCGGGGCTTGCTCGTCTGCTTCTTCGGCGTCGTTGGCGCTGCCTGCGCGACGGAAGGCGACGCGGCGAACGTCGGTGCGGGCGCCACTGCGTCGCCGTCGGCGGTGGTGTCGACAGCATCCCCTGCGGCTGGTGCCGCGCCCGGCGGCAGCTCAGCGACGCCCGTTCAGTCAGTGCCTGCCCCAAACGCGCCCTCGGTGACCCCATCGAGTAGCACGACGCGCGGCTTGCCAGAGCCAGGGCTCGACGCTGTAGGCGGCGGCGCCGAGCCCGAGTCATCGCCCGACGTGGCCGCGCCCGAAGAGTCATCGCATGACGGTGGCGGTGGTGCGGCCGCGGCGGCGGCCGGCGCGTGGACGGCCGGTGGCAGTGGCGGCGAGAGTGCAGCGCTCGGCGCTGCGGGGGCTTCGGTCGCTGATGCGGCGGGCGGCGCTTTCGGTGATGCGGCGGGCGGCGCTTTCGGTGATGCGGCGGGCGGCGCTTTCGTCGGGGACGCGGCTGGCGGTGCTTCGGTCGCGGACGCCGCGGGCGGCTCTGGCGGCGAGGCGCCGTTGCCTGGTCCCCTCACGGTGTACATCGCGGGCGACTCCACGGTTTCGACGTATGAGGACACGCCGAGCACCAGTGATCAGGCAGGTTGGGGACAGATGCTCGGGGAGCACTACACGGACGCCGTCACGATCGACAATCATGCCATCGGTGGCCGCACCGCGCGGCGCTTCATCGAGGAGGGTCGGCTCGACGAGATCGCGAGCCTCTTGCAAGCCGGTGACTACCTCTTGGTGCAATTCGGCACGAATGACGGCAACAAGACGGCCACCTACGAACTAGGTGGGCAGACCATTCCCTACTACCTGGATCCGGACACGGACTTCAAAGACTACTTGCGGCAGTATCTCGACGTTGCCAACGACAATGGTGCGACGCTGGTGTACGTGACACCACCACCGCGCAACTCCGCGTACTGTACTGGGGGTAACGGTACCGGCGCTCACGCACAGGCAATGCGGGACTTGGGCCAAGAAGAAGGCGTGCCCGTGTCGGATCTGAATGCCAAGACCGTCGCGCATCTGACGGCAATATGCCCGGCACCCACGCCAGAAGACTTCTTCCTGGTGCGCAGCGATGGCACCATCGACGGCACTCACTTCCAGGAGAACGGGGCCCGCATCATGGCTGGCTTCGTCGCCGAAGGCATCGTCGAAGCGGGGCTGCCGTTGGCGCGACTTGGCCTGTGAAGCGCTGAGCTGCACCAGGTCGAGCCCGCCGCTTGACCCAACTCGCTCGACGCCGACCGCACGGCTCGCTATAGCCTCCAGGTGATCTACTCAATCGGCGAGTACCGGATCGACGCGCGCACCTATGAAGTCTGGCGAGGCTCCGAACGGATCTCGGTGGAGCCCCAGGTACTCGAGCTGCTGCTGTTTCTGATCGAACACCGCGAGCAGGTGGTCACCAAGGAACAGATTTTCGAGCACGTGTGGAAGGGGCGCGTCGTGTCCGAGTCCGCGCTGAGCAGCCGCATCAAGGCCGTGCGCAAACTGCTTGGCGACGACGGCAATCGCCAGAGCGTGATTCGCACCGTGTACGGGCGGGGTTTCCGGTTCGTCGGTGAGTTGTCTGCGCCGAGCACTGGGGGCGACGCCGATGTGGCAGTGAGTGCCGCGGCGCCTCTGACGCTGGAAGTGCCGGCCACGCGCTACGCCGCGGTGGACGACGTTCACGTGGCATACCAGGTGTTCGGTGACGGGCCGCTGGATTTGGTGATCGTGCCCGGCTTCATCTCCAACGTCGACAACTACTGGGAGAACCCCGAATGCGCCGCTTGGCTCCGGAACTTCGCCGAGTACGCGCGTGTCGTGGTCTTCGACAAGCGAGGCACGGGATTGTCGGATCGAGTCGCCCGCCTGCCGACGATGGACGAGCGCATGGAAGACGTCCGGGCAGTGATGGATGCGGCCGGCATGCAGTCAGCCGCACTGCTCGGGATTTCGGAAGGAGGCTCGCTCGCTTCGCTGTTCGCGGCCTCGCACCCCGAGCGTTGTCGAGCCCTCGTGCTGTTCGGCTCCTTCGCGCAGTTCTCGTCGTGGGTGAAGACCGAGGAGGACTTCGATGCGTTCGTCGATTACGTGCGCTCGGACTGGGGCAGCGGCAATAGCCTTCCAGCGTACGCCCCGTCCCAGGTGGGCAACGCCGATTTCGAACGCTGGTGGGGGCGCTTCGAGCGGCTGGGAGCCAGCCCGTCCGCGGTCATCGATCTGATGCGCATGAACAAGCAGATCGACATTCTGGACGTACTGCCGTCGATTCACGTTCCTACTTTGGTCGTGCATCGCAGCGACGATTGCCTGATCGATCCAGAGGCAGGCAAGCTGTTGAGCAGGACAATCCCCGACGCGCAGCTGCTCAGTCTTCCCAGCGCGGATCACATCCCGTGGTCGGGCACGACGGTGAGCGACGAAGCGGTCGGCGTGCGGCGTTTCCTGGAACAGGCTCCCGACGCCGGCCCAGATGTGGACCAGGTGTTGGCAACCGTGGTGGTGATTGATGCTCCGGGTGATCATTTTCGCCCCGAGAGTGCACCTTTGGAACGCTTGCGCAGTCAGGTGCAACATCATCGGGGAGGTCCGTTGTTCCAACTCGACAGGAGTTGGGGCAGTGCTTTCGATGCGCCGGGTCGCGCCGTGCGTTTCGCCACCGGGGTTCGAGCCACGTTGCCTCGGGTCCAGGTCGGAGTGCACACGGGCGAGATCCGCATCTCGCCCAGTCGGGTCGAAGGCTTGGCCGTGAATCTTGCTAGCGACATCGCGCGTCGCGCGTCTCCGGGAGCGGTCGTGGTCTCGCGTACCGTCACCGATCTGATCGCGGGCTCCGGGACCCGTTTCAAGGATCTGGGAGCCCACGATCTCGGCGGAGTCCCCGCCGGTTGGCATCTGTACGAAGTTCAATAGCCTGAATGCGAGGGCCTCCTCAGCCGAGGTTGCGGCTCAGCGGGGCGACGGACTCGGGCACAGCGCTCGTTCGCGCTTTGGCTGCGCCGAGTCGCGGGAAGACCTGCGGCACTCGCTTCCGGTAGTTCTCGTAGCGGCTACCGAAGAGCGCTACCAAGTCGCGCTCTTCCAGGCGCATTCCGAAGAAGACATAGGCCGTCATCAAGACACTCACGGATAGCCTCACCGCGCTCATTTCACCGGAGCCCCAGAGGCCGACCAGCATGCCCAACATCATCGGATGTCGCACGAGGCGGTAGGCGCCAGGCGTTCTAAACGCGCTGCTCACGAACTCACGGCGCTGCGCCCAAGTGAACGCCTGACGCAAGCCGAACAACTCGAAGTGATCGATCAGAAAGCTCGCCCCTGCCACGCCGAGCCAGCCCAACAGCCCGAGACCCCAGAGCCCCCAATCGAGCACCGGGCTTTCGATCTGCCACAGACTCCACTGCTCCCCGGTGCTGCCAACCCAGAAGTAGCTGGCCAAGCCCAGAGCGATGTTCGAGGCCCAGACGTAGGTCGCCCGTTCGAGTGCCTGGGGCACCAGGCGGGTGAGAATGCGCTTGAACCAGGGGCGCGCCATCACGGAGTGCTGCACCGCGAAACCGAGCACCAGAAGCAGGTTGAAGGCCAAGGCAGCGAGGGGCGATAGAGTCAGGCCACCGCCGATTTGCCAGGCATCGACGTAGCCCATGGTGCGCAGGATGAAGTAGCCGAAGCTGGCGAAGAACCCGAGGTAGGCGAACAGTGCGTAGCCCAGGCCGGCGGCGCGCAGGAGGAGGGAACGGGGTGAATCAACGGTGTTTTTCATGGTTTCAGTCCTTTTCGTGGGGGGCTGGTGCGCCCCCGGCGGGGGAGCGTTCCGGTGCTCGACGTGAACTCGAGAGGCACTCTCTCGACGGTGTTCAGGCTACGCGGGACTGAAAAGCCATGCTTGGAGCGAGTCTGGATAGAATCTGGAGAAGTCTGGCAGGGACGGGTGCACCCGTCTCAGGCGGCGGTCAGAAGTCGCTGGTTCCTTCGCTCTTTGCCCCAGAGCAGCCCGAGCGCGGTCACGCCACACAGCAGCATCACCACGTTCGGCACCCCGAAGAGCTTCAAGCCGAGTGCCAACAGGATGCTCGCCAGGATTGGCCGTAAACAGGACACCGATGATGAGGGTTGGCGTTCGGCGCACCGGCATTCCCGCCAAGGACGGGGAAAGCAACGCAGCCGGCATGGAGCCCAAGATCAACCACAGTGCCAAGTCGCGGCGAACCGTGCCGTGCTTTAGATGAACGGCTGCGACGACGGGCTTCATCACGGCAGCTGCGATGACGTCGCTCGAGATCGCGACCAACTCTGGAACCCGAAGCCGAGCGCTAGGATGGGCATCAACAGTGCGCCGCCCCCCATACCGGTCAGACCTACGACGATGCCCGCCACGAAACCGCCCAGACTGACGCCGAAATCCATGATTCCCTACCAATTTAATGGGAAAACTGAGGAATGGATTCTGGGAGCGGATCGCGGCCGAAGCAAGGAACGGATCTCGGAGCCCCAACTCGAGCCCGGAATGGGCTCCAGCCTACGGTCCGGCTTGCTTGGGGGCTCTCGGGAGACGGCGCGTGGGGGAAGCGGAGTCTGGAAGGCCGGTTGAGCCTGACTGCCCACGAGTCCCCTAGGAGCAGTGAAATAGACGTGTACGGCGCTTCGCGGGCGTTAACTGGACGTTGCTACACGGCAGTGCCCAGTCACCCGGCACGGCTCTTCGCTTGCGGCCCAGGGCGCGGTCCGGCGCATCCGAAGCGCAAGCGGGAAAAGCTTGCTCGGGCGTACGGTCACCCCACACCGCCGCTTGCCGGGACCTCGACTGGCATGCAGTGATGGCAAGGCGGTGGTGTGGTCGGAGTCGAAAGCGTCGCCTGAAAAATTGTCCTGATTTCATGGAAAGTGCCGTCGGAAATGCGGAATTGTAGGAGACTTCGGTCGCGGATCGGTACAGCGGCTGGCCCTGGGAAAAACGGGGCTCCACCCGACAAGGGCTGGTGATATGCTTTTTGCCGCTGTAGGTTCGCGGCGGTCGAGCTATCCTCCCCGCTTGACGATGACGGCAAGCGACCTCCGGGGCAACGCGGCTCAGTGACCCTTCCCACCCAGCAGCCACCCGGACTCACCCAAAAGTGAAAGTGGAAACGTTATTATGAGCGTTGTTATTGGCGACAAAGAGTACTTCCCCGGAATCGACAAGATCGCATACGAGGGGCCCGAGTCGGACAACCCGTTCTCGTTCAAGTGGTACGACGAGAACCGAGTCGTCGCGGGCAAGAGCATGAAGGAGCACTTCCGCTTCGCGGTCTGCTACTGGCACACCTTCTGCGGCAAGGGGCACGATCCCTTCGGTCCCGGTCCCCTGGACTTCCCATGGGATGACGAGAGCAAGGATGCACTGTCGTGCGCCAAGATGAAGATGGATGCGGCGTTCGAGTTCATCACGAAGCTGGGTGTTCCGTACTACTGCTTTCACGACGTCGACCTGGTGCAGGAAGGCAGCAACCGTGCGGAGACGTCGAAGCGCTTGGTCGACATCGTCGAGTACGCGAAGCAGAAGCAGTCCGAGTCTGGCGTGAAGTTGCTGTGGGGTACGGCGAACCTGTTCACCAACCCGCGGTACATGAATGGCGCTTCCACGAACCCCGAGTTCCGAGTCGTCGCCTACGCCGGCGCTCAGCTGAAGGACGCGTTGGATGCGACCATCGCTCTCGGTGGTGAGAACTACGTGTTCTGGGGCGGTCGTGAGGGCTACATGAGTCTGCTCAACACGGACATGAAGCGCGAGCTCGAACACTTCGGCCGCTTCCTGACCATGGCGCGCGACTACGCCCGCGCTCAGGGCTTCAAGGGCACGTTCTTCGTCGAGCCCAAGCCGATGGAGCCGAGCAAGCACCAGTACGATTTCGATGCTGCCACCGTCATCGGCTTCCTGCGTGAGTGGGGCTTGGACAAGGACTTCAAGATCAACCTCGAGACGAACCACGCCACGCTGGCTGGCCACACGATGGAACACGAGATGGAGGTCGCTGCCGCGGCCGGCATGCTCGGCAGCATGGACGCCAATCGCGGTGACTACCAAAACGCGTGGGATACCGATCAGTTCCCGTACAACATCACCGAGACGGTGGAGATGATGCTCGTGCTGTTGCGTTCGGGTGGCTTCCAGGGCGGTGGCGTCAACTTCGACGCCAAGCGCCGTCGGAATTCCACGGATCTGAACGATACGTTCCACGGCCACATCGGCGGTATGGACGTCTTCGCGCGTGCCCTGCTAATCGCCGACGACCTGATCCAGAAGTCGCCGCTGGAGAAGATGCGCAAGCAGCGCTACGCCTCCTTCGATGCCGGCAAGGGTGCCGACTTCGAGGCAGGCAAGCTCTCCCTCGAGCAATTGGCAGAGGTCGGCAACAGCGGTGGCGAGCTTCCGCTCACCAGCGGCCAGCAAGAGCTGTACGAAAACATCGTCAATCGCTACGTG
>JBNKZR010000294.1:0-9917 GCA_050301735.1 Polyangiaceae bacterium
GCGCACGTTCGCACTCGCCTGGCGCACCCGATGCTGCACGGTATCTGGTGTGGTACCTACCGACACCTACGAGCGCGCTCACGGGCGCACACGAGTCTCACGCACTCGAGTCCGCGGACGCTGGCGCTCACGTTGTAGGCAACCGTGTGCCACTGCCCGCGCGCCGATGATTGGTTGGACGGGCACGGGCAGCGCTTATCCAAGTACCGACGAGCGTGGCCATGATCTGGCAAGTCATCTGGTGAGCACACCGAACGGCTTGTGTTACTATTGTGAAGCGACGATCGTGTCGTCCTTACTTCTGTATGTCTTTCGCGCCCTTGCGAGTCGGTGGTTCCTGGAGGGACCCATTCGAAGGTTGGCGTTTCCGCCACGCCTTGGCCCTGATCGGGTTGGTGCTGTTGTTTACCTGTCGCGCGCAGGGGCAGACGGCGGTTCCCGCTGAGTCGGCCCGAGCCATGCCTGCTGTAATCAACGTCGGGCTGCCCGCTCCGGCGAGCGTACCGTTGGTTGCCGCTGCCGGCGCGGGTTACGGCTGGATGGACACGACCGACAGCGTGGAGGGCGGGCACCGCATGCGTGCGTCCATCGCTGCTGCCTACGCCCCTTTCCCCGCTTTTTCCGTGGGTTTGGATATGCGGGGTCACTGGGACCGCTACTCGGATGACACCGTCGGGGAGCGCTCGAAGCTCTATGGTGAACCTCGCCTGACGGCCCGCTTCGCCGGCGAGGCAGCACGCGGTTTTCTGTTGGGAGCTGAGGCCGATGCCCGCTTCGTGGGGGCTGATGCGCCGTCGATCGAAATCGCGGCTACGAGTCCGTCCCTCAGAGGCTTGGCCGGTTTGCAGTTGTCTCCTGGTACGTGGTTGGGAGCTCAGTTGGGGGTTCACATAGACCGTTCCAGTGAAGCCATTCCCGAGCCTGACGTGTTGACCTCGGCAGATAAACGCACCCTGGGCGCGAGCGCGTCGAACGCTATCCAATGGGGAGTTGGAGTCAGCCACCAGCTGGCTTCCAAGACGGAGTTGCTGGGTGAGGTGGCCGGGGAGGTCCTGATCGGTGCCGCACGGCCGAGTGTGTCGCGCTCGCCGTATCGGATCAGCGCCGGAGCGCGACATCCGCTGAGTCGCGCGTTCTCGGTAATGGGGGTGTTCGACGTGGCGCTCAGCAAGCGTCCACGCTCGTTGTTGGGTGATGAACTCGTTCCGGTGGAGCCCCGAGTGGGCGTTGGTTTCGCTCTGCTTTGGCACTTCGATTCAAGTCCACCAGAGGCCCCGCCGCCAAAGGCCGAGCCCGAGCCCGAGCCGGAACCGAAGCCGATATTGGCTGAAGAGGGACTGCCTCCACCCGTGCCCGTGAGTTCCGTCAAAGGTACGGTGGTGGACGAGGGGGGGCGACCTCTCGCGGATGCGGAAGTCACGCTGACTCGAGAAGGTGAAGAGCCGCGGGTTACGCGCACCGCAGCGGGAGGCGAGTTCGAGTTTGCCGGCGTACCGGACGCGGGCGCAGTGAAGATGGAAGTCACGACGCCAGGATTCGAAGCGGCAACACTCACCATCGTCGCAGGTGAATTACGCGAGCGCGAGATCATGTTGCGACCGGCGGTGCCTGCCGGCCAAGTCCGGGGCAAGGTGCTCGACCTTCAAGGCAAACCGATTCAGGCAAGCGTGACCATCACACCCGGTGATCACGCCGTGGCCGTACAACCTGACGGTTCTTTCGACTTGGAGCTTGCCCCGGGCACGTACACCGTCAAGTTCCAACATGAGGACTTCTCAACGCAGTGGAGGAAAATCCGCGTCCATGACCGGGGGGTCGTCATTCTCAACATTGCGCTGACCAAATGAATCTACACGTCTACCGCCGAGCTCGAGGGGGAGCATGACAGAGCGCAAGGCCAACTCTGCGCCTTCGGATGGCAAAACGAATTCGAAGCGACCGCTGTTGATAGCGCTGGTCGTCGCGGTTCTGTTCGTCGTGTTGGGGGTCGTGGGGTACCGCTGGGCGCAGGACGACGCCTTGGCCACGCTGGTCGACTTTCAGGGCCAACCGGAGCGCGACACGGCGACCGAGCTCGAACGATGGCAGGCCGCCCACACCGGCGACGACTTCATGTCTGGAGATGGGGCCAGGACGCCGACTGCCTCGGAGGCCCGATTTCGGCTTCTCAACGGCGCGACGCTGAAGCTCTATCCAGCCTCCTTGGTGCGCTTCCAGCGGGGCAATGTCGGTTCGGTCAAAGTAGACGTAGCCGTTGGGCAGGCGGACGTCGTGAGCGGCAACGGCAAGGTGACGATCGGCTCCGAATTCGGCGACATCGTTTTGGACGCCAACAGCTCCATCACGATGAGTCGTGACGGGGATCAGCTGAACGTCGGTGTGGAATTGGGAAGCATTCAGCTCGCCGATCGGGCGGTACGCGCCGGAGACAGTCTCGCGCTACAGATCGGCGGCATCGTCGTCGACGTCGTGGAACCTGAGCCGGAGCGGACACCTGAGCCGGAGCCGGAGCCGACACCTGAGCCGGAACCCGAGCTGCGAGTGGGGGACGGAGTCGCTTCGGCTGAACTCGTGGTGGCCGCTGGGGACACGTTTGTGGTCCACGATCCGCGTCCGCCGACCGCGATCGGCTTTCGAACGGCGGGCGTGTGCGATGGGCCCGCGAGCGTCCGGGCCGGTGCGCTGCAAACGGAGGCCGCCGGGCAAGCGAACCTGAGCCTTCCGCCGGGGCAGCATCGCTACGAAGTACGCTGCCTCGACAAGCCCGACGTGGTCGCAGCCAAGGGGAGCGTGCGAGTGCTTCGCGACGCGGGAACGCGCAAACTACCCACCTTCGCGCCGACCGCGAACGTGACCACAGACGGGCGTCGCTACACCGTGATGTACCAACACCGACTGCCGAAAGTCACCGTCAGTTGGCCCACTGCGCCCAAGGCAGAGAGCTACTCCCTGACCATCGACGGCAGGACGATCCAGACGAAGTCCCCCAACTACACGTTTAGCTCGTTGCGGCGAGGCTCACACAGTGTCGTTTTCGGTGCACAAACCACGCCCGCACGCAAGTCGCGCACCACGACCGTCGAGGTCGTCTACGACGCGCAGGCGCCTGCGGCGCGGGTAGCCGATCCGCCCATTGGCTTCGAGCCGGGCGAAGAGGTCAACATCAGCGGGCAGGCACTTCCGGGGTGGGACGTCTCGGTGGCAGGCCAAGAGGTGGACGTGGATGCCGAGCGCAATTTCTCGGTCAAGACGGATGGTCGAGAGACGATCCCGATCGCCTTTTCCCACCCCACCCGCGGGACCCACTACTACATCCGGCGGCCAAAACAGAAGAAATGATCTACTCGCAGCACCCATTGGACAACAAGCTACTGCTCGGTCGCTACCGTGTGATGCGGCTGCTGGGTGAAGGCGGAATGGGTACTGTTCACCTGGCGCGTGTGGAGGGCGCGGAAGGCTTCACGCGGCCCGTCGTCGTCAAGCGCATGAAGCGCGACGTGCGTGCCAGCGAAGAGGGGAACCGCCTTTTCATTCGCGAAGCGAAGATCCTTTCCAAGCTGCAGCACCCGGGGATCGTCGGGATCAGTGATTTCGGCGTCGAAGATGGCGCGCACATCATGGTGCTCGAGTACGTCCACGGTTACACCCTCTCGCCGTGGCTCGACTATCGACACAGCAAAGGCGTGCCCCTGCCGGTGGACGTGTGCCTGTACATCGTTCGACGCATTCTCGACGCGTTGCACTACGCTCACCACTTCGACACTGAAGAGGGCCAGGAAATTGAGATCGTTCATCGCGACATCTCGCCGGACAACGTCCTCCTGAGCAACAAGGGGTACGTTCATCTGCTGGACTTTGGCATCGCCAGCATGCGCGGTCCGCACGGTGGGGGTACGACCAAGTCCGGCGGGTTTCGTGGCAAGCTGTGCTACGCGGCTCCAGAGACCGTGAAGGGGGAAGTCGCCACACCGAAGTCGGACCAGTACTCTGCCGCGGTTCTGTTGCTCGAGTTGCTGACGGGCATGACGCCGTTCGAGGCGGATTCGGTGGCGGAGACGTTTCAGCGCATGGTCAACGAGGTGCCGGAACCAGCCTCGGTGACGCGCGATGATATCCCGCCGGGGTTGGATGAGGCGATTGCTCGCGCGTTGGAGAAAGACCCGAGCGCGCGCTACGAGTCCGCTTTCGCGTTTTCAAAGGAGTTGCGACGCTTCCAGACCGAGGACGATGAGGACATCGCGCAACGCCTCAAGGAGCTGGTGCGCGAGGAGTTCGAACTCCTTCCGGCCGAAGTTGGGGTCGAGCCACTCAAGGAGCGAGAGTCTGCACTCGAGCGCATCTTATCGACGGCGCCAGGTCCGCTCATCAAACCCGAGCGGCAACGCCAAGCGAACCTGCCCACGGTGGTCGACGTGGACGGCCGCTCGTCGTTCATGCACACGCCAGGGGGCGCGGTTGCGGCGGCTCCTGCCGCGGGCCAGAAGCCGATTCACGGCCTGCTGTGGGGGTTGCTGGTCATCGGTGGGTTGATTGCGGTGGGACTCGGAGCAGCGGTGGCTTTGCTCTCGCGCGGCGGATCTGGCGATCAGGTTGTCGTCGTCGGAGGTGACCGTCCCACCGTGGCGAACAGCATTGGCGAAGAAGCGATTGCCGCTTCGGGAGGCGGGCCGAAGGTAGAACCTGTCGACCCAGTGTCGCCGTTGAATACGGGGGCGGAATCGTCGGACGTCTCCCCACCTCCGACTCAGGGCGACGACGCGCCCGGAGAGCCGACGTCATCGAAGTCCCAGAGCGGGGCAGTGGACGCTCCGACCGCGAAACCGGCTGCGGCTGGCGAGCAGCAGAAGATATCGCGTGCAGTTCACCAAAAGAGCGCAGCTTTCCAGTCCTGCTTCGCTCAGCACATGGATCAGACGAAGAAGTCTCCACAGGCGGTTCTGCACTTTTCCGTTGCGAAGCAGGGGGGCGCCGCTCAGGTTAAAGTAGAACCTAATTCAGTAGCCGCTACGCCTTTGGGGAGTTGCTTGAAAACGGCGGCCAACAGCGTCCAGTTTCCCCCGCTCAAGGCAGACGTGGCCTTCAGAGTTCCCGTCAGAGCACGGGTCTCTCGAGCAAAAGGACAACCGTGAAACGCTTACTTACTCGAACGGGCACATCCAAGCTGCCCTTCCTTCATTTGGCGGCTGTGGCACTCGTTTTGAGCTGCGGCCACGTCGGCGTCGACCTCGACGGCAAGAAGCTCGACAACGACCGCGATGCGTCCGCTTCTGACGGTGACGGGACCAAAACGGACGAAGTCACGAAGACCGACGAGGGCGAGCCGACGGACGTACCCAGTGAGGAAGTGCCCACGGATGCCACGCCGGCTGAGACCGAACTCCCGGCAGAAACGGACGTCGAGCCCCAACCAGACGCAGGGCCAGACGGCGGGCGGACGGACGTTCATCTGGACGCCTCGGTCATCGTGGAAGAAGGCAGAGATGGTGGGTGGAACCTCGTAGACGCCGGAGCCGATGGGGGACGAAAACCGCTCGAGCGTGACGCCAGCGAGCAACCCGTCGTCGAGCGAGACGCTTCCGACGTCGACAACGACAGCAGAGATTCGGGGACGGAAACGGACCCAGGTACGATTACCGACGGACCGCTCTCCTGCTTGGCGGAGTGCGTCTGCGATGGCACCGAGACTTGCGACTTCGCTTGTACCGGCGAGCAATGTTCGCCGACGTGCGGTGTTGGAGCCGCCTGTTCGGTGGACGTCGGCGAAGCTACGAGCGTCGGGATCGACTGTGCCGAAGGCGCCAAGTGCAACGCCGAAGGCGCGTTTGCCGAGAGCGTGCAATACGTCTGCGAGGGTGGTGGTGATTGCAGTGGGGCATGCGGTGAGACCTCGACCTGCAGCATGGCCTGCGTTGGGGGCGGCAAGTGCACGCTTTACTGCTCCGGCGCGACGAGCTGCACGTTGGAGTGCGGTGCCGACTCGACGTGTTTCATCGTGAGGCAGGAGGTGGGAACGGACGCTGCGATCTCGTGCGCCGCCGACAATCCCCTGGAGTGTGGCGATGTTCTCGCCTGCGCAGGCGATTGCCCGGCGCTCTGAGCGTTCGTTGAGGCTGCGCCGCTGAGGCGTGGTCGCGGGTTTCGGTTGCAGCACCATTGGGGGGGCATCGAAGTGAGTGAGTTGAAGAGGATCCTGCTGGTCGAAGACGACAACGCCCTGCGTGCGGTGCTCAAGTTGGCGCTGCAGAAAGTCGGCGGCTTCGTCGTCAAAGACTGCGAATCCGGACGCCGGGCGTTGGAAGATGCCGAACCATTTGCTCCCGACCTCGTCTTGCTGGATGTCGTGATGCCGGACATGGATGGGCCAACGACACTCACCGCCCTGAGGGAGCTATCGGCGACTCGCGAGGTGCCAGTCGTGTTTCTGACGGCCAAGACTGACGATCGGGAAGTCTCCGAACTGTTGCGTTGCGGCGCGCAGGGGGTCATCGCCAAACCGTTCGACCCGATGCGCATCAGCGACCAGGTGCAACTGACCTGGAACCGTTGCACCACCCGAAGAGATTCGGGTCAAGCGCAGGATCAGTAGCCGAGCTGGCGTAAGCGCTGCAGACGGTGCTGGAGAGCGCGCGAGTCGGGTTTCTGCGCCAGCGCACGTTCGAACAAGCGCGCGGCGTCTCCGTAGCGGCGGCCGATCACGGCACGGACGCCAGCTTCCACCAAGGCCGAATGCTCCGAGTCGCCATCGCTGGCGAGAGTGGCGGAGAGTGCGGGTCGCGCTGGCTCCGACTCGGCGCGGGCCGGCGGCGCGCCGCTCTGCTGGCGCACCTCTTCGAAGATATCAGCGAAGTCCAACTCGTCTGGACGCAAACTTGGGCGTGACCTCGAATGTACCTCGTCGTGGATGCGAGCTGACTCGATCAGTAGGTCTTGCCAACCCGCGGCCAACTGGCGGGGGGGCAACGTGTCAGGGAGGTCGCAAATTTCAACCCGAGTTCCCTGACGATGCACTGCGGAAGTAAACGCTTCGAGCCCGGTGCACTGGCCCCATCGTGCCGCCCAGACCTCTCCCTCGCGGATCGTGATGCTTCCGGAGGACTCGAGTCCAGTAAGCGAAAGATTGATGTTGTGGCGCCCCAGGCAGGCGAGCTGAACGTACTCAGCTGGCGAGAATGGGTCGGAGCGGGCTCGTTTCCCACACGTTGTGGCTACCGTTTCGCTGAGGCGATCCAGGTCTGCCGGCTTGGCCATGGTGATGATCTTCGAAGGTGGCCAAGCTCGTTCGGCGAGGTCGTCCAAGAACGCAGAAATGACGACGATCAATGGGAAGATGTGCCGCTCCGTGAGCCGTTGCAACAGCTGTAGCCCGCTGCCGTCTTCGAGCCTGATGTCGAGAAGCACCACGACCGGTTCCTCGTGTTCGATGACTTCGAAAGCCTCGCTGAGCGATGCCGCAGCGACGGCGACTACTCCCTGCAAGCGGGACAGTACGCGCGTGTGTAGCATTCGGACCGGCAGGTCATCTTCGACGACGAGAACAAGCGTCATTTCCCATCCTTTTCAGCGGAGTATTGCTCGCTTTCGGGTGGTCCGCATGGGCTCGGGCGACACGACGTCCCAAGATCAGCTGCTGGGCCCAGATTGAGTTGATGTGGGAGGATATCTTACGTAAATAGTGAATGACGGCGTGTCGCTGTAGACGAGGTGATGGGAACACCCCCAAAACCGCCTGAGATTGCGGCCGCGCTCGAAGAGATCCGGGAATCGTACTTCCGCGAGTTGCCTGAGCTCCTCGATGCGCTGACCCAGGCATGCAAGAAGACTCGCGCGTGGAACGATGACGAGCGCTGCGAAGCGCGTGAATTGGCACACCAGGTTGCCGGTAGCGCGGCCGTTTTCGGTGCGGACGAGTTGGGCCGAGAGGCGGCGGCTCTGGAGGCGATCCTCGCGAGGTCGGACCTGGACGGGGACGGCGTGCAAGCGTTACGAGCGCAGCTTGCCCGGTTCGACGTGGTCGCCGTTCGCTACCGACCCAAGCTGGAGCGCCTCTTTGTCGCCACCGTTTGCTCAAGGATGTGACGCCGGCCGCAGACTCTCACCGACGACACGGGCAGCACAGCTCTCGCAATAGAGCTCACCGGTGCGGCGGTGCATCCTTCCGGTGCAACCGCTGGCCATCGCGGTACCGCACCCATCGCACACTGTGGCGACGTCGAGGCGCTCCAGACTGTAGCCTTCGAGCTTGGTCTCACGACCGTCCACGAACAGCCCGCGGGCATTGGATTTGACGATGTCGGGACGAAAGAGTTCGTCGTTCGCCTCCCAACGGCGCGCCAGGTGTTCGGCGACGCCATGGCGTCGGACGCAGTCGAAGAACAATTGCTGACGGTAGTCGAACAGCTCATCCGAGATGATCATCCAGTGGTGCGCGTTGAAAGGACGCAATCCGAAGTAGTCTTTCGTTCCGGAAACGACGTCGCGCACGAACTCGTACTGCTTCTGGATTGCTCGCTCTTTGGTCACGCGGTGAAAGAAGGGCGCGAGCTGTGGATCGTCGTACACACGCGTGTAGAACTCCTCTAGGATGGCACGCAGGAGGTTTCCCTCACCCAGGGCCCGCCACAGCTCGGCATCGGGTCGAAGCTTCGCCAGCACTTCCTTGTCCGTCGGGGCCTGCGGCTCCGGGCCCTCGAAGGGGTCGGCGTGGATCCGGCTCCGCTGCGCTCCTCGAGCTAGTGCTCCGGCCCGGCCCGCCGTCACCGCAGCGGGATTGCCGCAGAGGAACACTTCGTACTCGGTGAGATCCGCGTGTCGTCCCAGCGCGACGTCCAGTGCCCGCCCCGCGTAGGTGTGCTCCGAAAGGGTGGAGTCCTTCAGTTCAGGGTCGGAGACGCATCCTGCGTAGGTGAACTCCCCTTGCTCACTTGCCAGCGAGTTGAGCTGCTCGTGCAGATAGAGTTCCTGCGCATTGCGGGCACCGTGGTAGAGGTACACGCTGCCGCGGTGACCCCGCACCAATGCCTCCCGCGCGATGCCACTGAGCGGGGCGATGCCCGTCCCGGTGGCGACCAGCAACAACGGGCGACCGTCGAACGTCGACTCGTAGGTACAGGCTCCGAAAGGGCCACGAAATTCGATCGCCATTCCGGGCTTCACCGTGGACGCCACCCAGGAGGACACTTTGCCCTCAGGCCAGTGCTTGATGTGGACTTCTAGGAGGTAGTCTTGCTGACGCAGGCTCGCGATGGAGTAGGTTCGCCAATCGCCCTCTGGTCCCTTCAGGTGCACGAACTGGCCGGGCTTCCACGTGACGTCGAGTCCCGTTTCCAGAAGCAGTCGAAATACCGTCGGGGAGAGTCGTTGCTTGTCGTGCACCAAAGCGCTGGAAACCCATTGCGTCGTGTCTGGGCGGCAGATGCTCAGCGCACCACACTCCGTCGCGACGCAAGGCTTGAACAGTCCCGCCTGCACCAATTCTGCGCGCAGACCGCGCTGAGCGACCGGAGCGACCTCGCCTTCCGTTACCTGTAGCGCACAGACGTGACAGGACCCACGTCTGCACGAGAAGGCCACGTTTGCGCCGCCGCGTAGGAGGGCTTCCAGCACGCTCTCACCAGGGCGCTTGCAGTAACGCATGCCCTCAAACGTGATCTTGACGTCGGTCATCGCTGGTTGTGCCAGTGTACCTGCTTCGCGGAGTCCGCCAACCCGCCGTCGCCTAGCATCAGCGCGGGGCGCGGTGGGATAGGTAGACTGGTGTCGCCGTCGGGGTTTTGCGCGGGACACGCTCTCCGTGGGCGCCGAGAGCCATCCCGAGTGCGCCGGCCACCAATAGCAGGCAGGCTTCGAGCGATACGCCACAGGCAAGCGAACCCAATAGACTCGCGCCGACCGCCGCGACGCACATTGGCGGAAAATGC
>JBNKZR010000295.1:0-9913 GCA_050301735.1 Polyangiaceae bacterium
CTTGCTCAACTGGACATTCTTTTCGACGGAAGACTGCCTGTCTGAGTCAAGTTACACAGGAAATCTGACACCCTCCTGGCCAAGGCGGATCGTCGACACTCGAATAGAACGACAGGGCCCCTGCGCCGGTGAGCAGCCCGATCCGAGGTTCGTTCGAAGGGTACGGGACCACACGCAGCTCACTCCCAACCACTCCGTCGACGCCGTACACTTCTGCCAGCGTCTCATTCATGAATGTGAACGAAGCGGTAAGCAAGTCGGCGAAGGTGCCATCGGCATCCAAGGTCAAGTACGTGCCGACCGCCGGCGCTTCTGCGCGACGGGCGACGCTGAGCGGGTCTGACTGATCCGCTGGAACCTCGGTGCCGAAGTAGAGCCACCAGCGATAGAACGCAGCGACTCCTTCCCTCGCACGCTCGTCCGCAAGCATGGCTTCCGCCACCTCACCGAGGGATTGGCGCGAGATGTCGATGCCCAGCAGCGCGCGAACGTCCTCGGCGTCCTGTTCGTCTGAGAGCTCAGTTTCGCTCGTAGAACGTGATGGTCACGCCGCCCCCTCCAACGCCTGGGGCGGAGCTCAGATAAGCCTGGGTGTTGAGGAAATCGAACTCGCCATCGACCGCGGCTTCGAACCAGGGGATCAGCCCTCCGCCGCCGCCGCAATTCCTGACCAGGATGAGTTCACCGTTGTCCGGAGCCAACGTGTACCAGGCGTCGAGCGAGCCGGAAAGCTGGTAGTCGGCACCGCCGTTGAGAATCGAGCCAGTGACCCTGCCGGTGGTCGTGCCGCCCGTGATGGGGATGATGTTGCGGGAGCCGTACTTAGCGTTGGCGATGGAGTACGACGTCCCGAGGGTGACATTCTCAGTCAGCACCTCCGCGCCTTGTGTGCCACCGGTCATGTTGCATTCCCACGGTTGTGGGGGCACCCCTTCAGGTTTACTGATCTCCACACGCGGCTCGCCGGGCGTCACGCCGGAAACGTCGTAGACGGCGAGTGTCATCTTTCCGTCCGCCACCTCACGCGTCGCGACCCAGGTGCCCGTATTGAGAAACGCATTGCCGCCGCTGGTAGTGGCTTCGAAATCGGGAATGATGCGAGGCATGGAGCCCTCGTCGGTGGCAACGCCACAGCTGCGTACGAAGATGCGGCCGGCGCTGGTCTCGAGAACGTTGATCCCTTGGTACTCCATGACCCCGTTGGACAGAGTGAGCTCGTATTCCAGCCCCCCAGTCAGGACCGAACCCTGAAGACGGTCACCCGTGATCGTGCCGCCGCTCACGTCGAGCAGACGCCGATAGCCGTAGGGTGTGTTGCCAACCTCGTGCTCGGCACGGATCTCGAGCGTGATCGTGAACGCAAGCTCGCCCAGCGTGGGCTCAGGGATCCCGTCGGCCATGCCGCACGCCCAATCCGGATCGGGAACGATCGTTGCGTTCTCCGGAACGTCGCCACCTGTATCGCCACCACCGCCAGCGCCGAGGTCTGATGCGACACCCCCAGCTCCACCGCCCGAAGTGGCACCGCCGTCCGATACGGCATCGCCACCTGCTAGGGCATCGCCACCAGCGCCACCGCCACTGACCTCGCCTGCCATATCGCCGCCTGCTCCCCCGCTGGCGCCAAGGTTCGGCGCCTCCCCAGTACTGGCGTTGGTGGGCATCCCTGCGGACGGGGTGTTCTCTGGACCCGTGCCAGCTGCAGCTGTGCCGCCACTGGACGGCTGAACGCTGGGAGACGCAGTCGGTTGCGAGGACACCATCGGGGCTGCTGCCACCGGGTTATCGCCGCCTTCAGCCGCGTTGGCCTGTCCGGTCGCAGTCACGAGCCCGCCGGTGGGGCTAGCCGTGGTCGCGCTCGCCGCTGCCTCATTCGAGTCGTTGCCGCAACCGGTCGAGAGAGTAGCGGCCACGCAGAGCGACAGTACTGGTGCCTGAGCCATGGCGTTGAAGGTGGCGGCGAGACCTTTGCTCCAGAGAGTGGTAGACGGAAGGGCGTGGCAAGTGTTCATCACTGTTCTCCTTGAAACGACATCACCGCGGTGAGCGTTAGCTCTCCACTAGCAGGGCGACACGCCCCACGCAGCGACTGGCACATGCTTCGAATCGCGCATCGAGTAGCACAAGCAAATTGGACCAGAGTGCGTGGGGACAAATTTGTCCCTTGTGAAACAGTGCCCGCGGCGGCGCACAGGCGATGCTTCGAACCACTAGCAACGATGACTCATCGTTATCTTTTGACATTCACCCAACACAGCCCAAAACCTACGAGGCAAGGACCTAGCGGGAGGCAAGACCAGCCATACCCGAAGAAGGCAGCGCTTCCCGCGGGCGGGTCACTGCGGTTCGGACCATTTCCTCACGGGGTCGAAAAATCTAGGACATTGGCCCCGAGCTGAGCGAGCTCGGCACCTCGCTTGGGAGCGTGCTACGCTCACGCGAACTTGGGTGAACGGAGCTTCACTCACTGACTGTTCGTTGCGGCTGGAGACATGATCTTTCGACGACTTGCTTGTTTGGCGGGAGCCGCCGGGTTGATCGCCTGCGGGGCCTCCGACGCTGGAACGAACCAGAGCGGATCCGCACCGCAGAGCAGTGCACCGGGTGATCCAACCCCCGCGGGCGCCAACGCAGAGGAACCGTCAGTCAGTTCCGAACCAGCCCCCAGCGTGCCGCTGGACGAGCAGCCCGAAGCCGACGACGCCGACGGCAGCGAGCCGTTGGCGTCTGAGTCGCTCGCTCCAGAGGTTGACCCGCCGCCGGCAGAAGAGCCCGCAGAGTTCGTCGTCGAGGAGGCTTCAGAGGTGCTGGTGGAGGACCTCGCTGAGCTGCCGCAAGAGTGCGAAGCGGGCACCCCCGGCTGCGACTGCAATCCGGTTTCGTTCGAAGTGGCGACGCGCGCGTCGTGTGACATGCGACTGGTGGATGGATCCGAGGTCGACGGCGCGGGTTACCTCAACGTCGACGGGGAAGAACGCCTGGTGTTTGCGATGAGCCGTTGGGGTGACGGGCACGTCATCGCTTGGTGCGATTCCACGTCCGGAATCGAGCTGATGGAGGAGTTTCCTGGCTGGGAGTATCTGGGTCAGTCGGAGACTCCGCGCATCGCCGTGATTGGAAGCCACTGGGGCTGTGACGATCGAACGTCGTACCCCTACTGGGCAAATCAGATGCCCGACGAATACGTCGGCAACCCGCAGAAGCTCGCAGAAGACTGGGACGTCATCATGTTGTGCGGCTTCCACATGGGCATCGACCCCGACGCAGAAACCCTACCCGACGACCCGGAAGCGCTATGGCCCGACGACCTTCAGCCAACGCTGACCTCTTTCGTCAAAGACTACGGCAAGGGGCTATACATGGTCATGGATTACTATGGGAACGTCGTCAAAGACTACGACCTGGTCCACATGAACGACATCAGTCGTGACGCGGGCTTCGAGTTCTTGCCCAGCAACCTCCCATGGGGTGACGCCAGCGCGACCTTCGCCCTCGACTGCGTGCCCGACGTGCCCAGCGCCATTCGCTAGCAAGGACGCATCCCCAGCTGCCCGCTCCGCCCGACTGCTTCCGCTTCATTCTTGCCCGCACCACGGGCTGCTAGAGCCAAGCCACGAACGCGCAGGCGGCAGAGGCTGGTTCATCGCGTAACAGTGTGCCGCAGCAGCTCTCGGCGATACCACTTCCGCGCTCCTTGTCTCGACCTGGAGCCCGGAAGCCCTGATTCCAGCTGGAAACACCAAAGTCCGTGGGATGACTCCGCACGGCCGGCGGTGGGTACACGGCCACGACAGGAAGCAGCCGGAGCTAGCGGCAGACCAGCATGAGTCTCACGGTCAATCCGAGTCGTCCCAGTCCTGCCAGTTGTCTGGAGGGGACTTCGATAGCGGCGATGTCGACCCCCCTACCAGTGGGGAGGCAATTGCTTCCACCACCGGCGCGCGTTGGCGTTCTAGACGCTCGCGCTGCTGTCTGCTTCTCCAGTCGCGGAAAGACCGGTGCATCCGGCGTCGTTCATCTAGCGCAGCCAGATATGCCAAGTGATTGACGAACATCATCATCTCCGGAAGTTCGTCCTCGGGGATGACCTTCAACGGCAGAGATTCTCCGTGGTAGTCACACAGGCGGACCAATTCGTTTTTGGTTGCCCGCGGAAGGACCGGTGCATAGACAGTTGGTCTTTCCGTGCCCTCGACCAGCTTGCCCGCGAAGAAGCACACCGTCCCCGCGTCGAGCGACAACTTGGTGTCTGAACATAGGCCTGTCACCGTTGTCGAACCGTTGTCGGAGCCGAAGTACCCGACGACGAGAAGGTCGGGCATCAGGATGCTGACCAGACGCGCCGACGACAGCATGAATCTGCCGTTGTGGTAACACTCCACCCCGGAGTAGCAGCTGCGCAAGACAATCCCGCAAACTCGCTGCCCCTGGTTCACCTGGAGGGCGTTGCGAAGGCTGAGCAGTCTCAAGGCAGCTTTGTACTCTTCGAGGGCCGTTCCATTTGCGCCGAGAGTCCAGCCGGGGGCACCGTGCGACTGAAACGATATGTAGATGGGACCAGACCCCCAGGCGCTACCCGCGATGCACCGGCCGAGATCCCAGCTAGCGAGTGTGATGCGGCCCTGCTTCGCCCCCTTCTTGTTCAGTAGGGTGTGACTCCTGGCCTTCTGCACATGCCGGCAGTCGCTCTCGAAGTTCGTCGCCGAGTCCGCTTCATCATGGGCGTTGTGTACCAACAGGCAGCGCAGTTTGCTCGTACTCGACTTGCTCCCCAGCAAAATGGATTTGCTCAGTTTCGGTTCTTCTCTCTCCATGGTGCCGTGTGGTCAGAGCAAAATCGTGCCTGGGGAGTCGTCGCGCAACGCCTCGTACCTGGTTCGGGGCAGGGATAGGCCACAGGCAGCGTCTCGGAGCGCGTGTCCCTCAGCGCCAAGCCAAGTCGAGTCCGGCGAGAATCCCATCCGACGCAAAAGCCGCCAAGCCCGCTCGTTGTCGGGCAGGCAGCGCGCATGAACTCGAGCAAGACCCAAACTGCGAAAACCGAAGTCGAGCAGCGTCCTAGTGGTCGCACTGCCAATCCCGCGTCCCCAACGGTCAGCTGCAAGCCAGATGGAAAGCTCAGCGGTCTCAGCCACCACATCGAGATCGTGGAGGCCCGCGCAGCCGAGTACTCGTTGGGTCGACAGATCGGGAGCCGTTACGACGACGAAGGTGATCGCGTCGCAGAGGGCCGTCGGTAGAGCTCGCCAGGTGCAGAAGGACTTCGCCCAGTCCGGCCGAAGGGGAAGCGAGATCCCCGCACGCGGGCCAACCAATGGATCGCTCGCGATGTTCATCAATTGAGGCGCGTGTCGGGCCTCGATCGGCAACAGCCGGACCCCCCGAGGCAGCCATCCAGATCCCCCCGACGCAGCACAGCCCGGATCGGCGTGCTGCTGCAAGGAGGCGCTGGCGAGTTGCATGCCGACACGCTACTCGGGGCAACCACAACGCCGAAGTTTGTTGCACGAGCTGGCGCAAGCAAGGCGGTGCGCAGCGCGGCTTTGCGCACATGAGAGGCGAGCCGCGATGGTGGCCGCGTCCGCTGTGTGGCTCACACACGCCAGCTCGCTCGACAGCGCTGGTCCGAGCGCATCGATGCGCTTCTTCGACGACGACTTCGGTGGTTTGAGCGCTGCCGAACGGCGCTGGCTTGCGAATTTTCGTGGAGCTGGTGGGGATATTCGCGGATCTTGCGTTTACAACGATGGAGCTGACGGCCAGTGACGCCTCGTGAGCGCCTGCAACGCTTGCAGGCGCCACATCGCGTGTGCCTCGTGCCGACTTCAACGCGTGCAAGCGCCTTTGTGGGAGGCTGATTCGAGCGGACCACGATGGAGCGCGGGCCAATGCATGCACTGGGTGCCCTCTGCAAACGATGAGCGCGCTCCAGAACGATGTCAGCGGCGCTTTTCCACGATTGTTGGCGCTGGATCCGCGTTTGGGTGCGAAAGCTCCACGATCGTTGACGCTCGAGCTGCGTTTGGGTGCGGAAGCTCCGCGACCGGAGGGGCGCGAGGGGCCATCGCAGACGACTCGATTGACGGCGCAGGCAGCACGAACCGTCGCGCACGGCGTCCTCTCCCCAGGTCCTACGGCGGACCATCGGACAGCGGGGGAGGCTCGAGTTCTCCGCTGGGCAACACGTCGACGATGCTCTCGAGCCAGTGCGGTTTGGGACGGATGCGGTAACGCAGGCTTCGCCGCGGCGTCCGCTGCCGCTCCCAGTTCCAGATGACGAGCCGTGGGCGCCCCGGGTTACCGGCCACGAGCAGGGGCATGCCCGTCAGTGGGTCGGACTCGAAGATGAAGAACGAATGGTAGTGAATCGTCGTGGAGGGGTCCCAAGGCGCGCGGCCCGCAATCAGCACCATGTCTCCGGGAATGAATTCCTCAGCGTGCCGCACCAGGTAGCCGATGAAGGCGTCCCGACGCATTTCGTGTTGCTCCGTTTCCGGGATCTCGAGAACGTCAAACCACTCGGAGTGGGCACGGGCGAAGGCGACGAACTGTGGTGCCCGCCGTAGCGCGACCCGATCGAAGCGATCGAAGTCGAACTTGCCCACGCTTCGTTCCCGCGGTTGCCCCTGGGGGCGCCACCAAGTCCCTGAAGCGCGATCGAGCGTGTCGAGCAGAAAATCCACGCACACCTCAGGCACCAGCGCTCGGCCCTTCCCGTCGAAGATGGGGTAGCGGTCCGTGCGGTGCTCGTAGACCTTCTTGCCTGCCTCGTATGCCCAGATCCACAGCGGACGCAGCTCGCCATCCTCCTGCCCCACTTCCGTCAAGGGTTCGTCGAAGGGAAGCTGGTCGTCGATCTGGAGCGCAATCGCCCGTTGCACGGCGGAGAAGGCGCGGTTTCGACGCGCAGACGCCTGGCGCAGCTCGTTCACCTCCGGCGCTTCGGCGGGAGGTGTGGATTCGCACTCGACCTCGAGTCGAGGGCCCTCCGCCCGCAGCAACGTGCGCACGGCATGCTTTCCGTAGAACAAATCGGCAACCACCCAGCGTTCGCCGAGATGGACGACGCTCAGATGGTCGAAGTGAAGGCGGTAGCGCAGCGATCTCAGATCACGATGAACGGCCCGAGGCACGGGGCCCACACCGACGCGATCGAACAAGAGCAGCGCGACGGTCTCGCCATCCTGAGGACCGCCAACATACCGATACGTGTTGCCCGCTCGGCGTGCGCGGAGCACCCTCTCGCCTCGCTGGATCCATATCTCGGGTTCCGAGAACAGATGCTCCGCCTTGACGACGCCGACGAGAGTCCGGGCGAGCACGGGCTCTTCAGCATACAGGTAGCCGTCGCGCAACAAGACGAGCCGACCGTCCTCCTTGTGGCCGAGCACGTACGGCATCAACTGACCGAGCACGCTCATCGGATACTTCGAACGCCCGAGCCAGCGTCGGTAGCTCTCCAGAGCGGGCTTGTCCGTAGGCACGTACTGCGGCCTCCGCGTGAACAGCACTGGCTCGGCCTTCACGGCCGCAAACAACTCGGGCCGGGCACGGTCGAGTTCCGGCGTGCCCGGGGCCGTGGGCTCTTCGAGCGCGCTCGCGATGCGCTCCTCGCAGCGCGCCCTTGCCGCTTGCTGCTCGCGCGATTGCGGAGCCTCGTCAACCGTCGCCACGGGGGCAGGCGAGTCTGCCGTCGCCTCGACGCTTCCCGGAACCGCCGCATCCTCGACGCGTTGCAACGTTCTCTCCGAGGAGCGACAGGAGATCGCTGCCACGAGCACTGCGTGCGCCAACAGCACGGAGACGACGCCACCCGTCGCGGGTTGCGCGATCGAAGCCGGGCGGCGCCATGCTCTACGCGAGTCAACGAACGTCGCCAACGCCTAGAGACCCGCGGCTGGTTGGTTCGGCATCACGCTCACGCTCGGCATACGTTCTTGCCCACGGAAGTTACCGCGCACCACAGGGTGAGCAACAACTTTCGTGGGCTGGCGAGCCCACGGCCTGGAAGTATCGAACCACGCTCGCTCCTTGCCCCGAGCGGCGATCCGAGGGGGCTCACTCCTCGCCCGGGCTCTGCTGCTGCTCGGCATGGACTTTCGGTTCGCATCGAGTAGACACTCTGCGGGCATCGAAGTGCCGTCCTCGGGACCTTCGCAGGACTCCGCACCAAGCACGAGCCGATCAGTCATGAAACAGCCGACACCAAGTTCAATCACTCCTTCCAAGCCAGAACGCGCCCTGCAAGCCAGCGCTTCGTTCTTTCGCGAACGCCCTGGCGAAAGCACCGTGGGGTCGGGAGAGGATGAGGTTCTGCAGCTGTTTCGTCGCGTGAGCGCTCAGGTTCCCGCGTACGGCAAGTTCTTGCGGAAGCACGACGTCGACCCCGAGAGCGTGGCCAGCATCGATCGGTTCCGCGAACTCCCAATCACCACCAAGCGCAACTACCACGTTGCGTATCCGCTCCCTGAGTTGTGCTCAAACGGACGCCTCGAAGATTGCGACATGCTGGCCGTGTCTTCCGGCTCGACGGGAGAGCCCACGGTTTGGCCTCGCTTCATCGCAGACGAAGTGGGCACGTTGCGTCGCTTCGAGCAGGTGCTCGTTCAGGGATTCGGGGCAGATGGCAAACGCACACTCGCCATCGTGTGTTTTGCCCTGGGGTCTTGGGTTGGGGGAATGTACACGACGTCCGCCTGCCGCCAACTCGCCGCAAAAGGTTACCCCATTACGGTGGTCACGCCGGGCAACAACTTCGCCGAGATCTTGCGGGTGATCCCGAAGCTCGCCCCGTTCTTCGATCAGGTGGTGCTCCTGGGCTATCCGCCGTTCATCAAAGACGTGCTCGACCGCGGGACGGCAGCAGGGATCCCTTGGGCAAACTATTGCGTCAAGGTCGCGATGGCCGGAGAGGTGTTCAGCGAAGCTTGGCGAGATCGGGTGACTCAGCGCCTCGGTCAAAGCGATCCCGAACACAGCACGGCCTCGCTCTACGGGACTGCGGACGCCGGCGTGATCGCCAACGAGACGCCCGCGAGCATCTTGGCACGACGTGCCATCGACGAGCATCCAGAGCTCGTCAAAGAGCTCTTTGGTCAAGCTCGGCTGCCGACCCTATGCCAATACGATCCAGCACACCGCTTTTTCGAACAGGTCGACGGCGAACTCGTGTTGTCGGGTGACGGAGGGATACCGCTCGTTCGCTACAATATCTTGGATCGCGGCGGATTGCTGACCCACGCGCAGTTGAGCGAGTACCTCGAGGCCAAAGGGCTGATGACGGATGCCTTGCGCACGCAATTCGAGCGTTTCCCACAGCCGTTCGTGTATGTGTTTGGACGGGACGCTTTCGCTGTCTCGTACTACGGAGCCAACGTCTTTCCCGAAAACGTGGCCATCGGTCTCGAGCAACCCCAGTTTGGGCAGGTCGTGACTGGCAAGTTCGTGCTCGAAGTGGTGGAAGACGCGCAACAGGACAGCGTGCTGCAGGTCACCGTCGAACTGGCGAGCGGTCAAACCGCTCCGCAATCGTTGCGCCAGGACCTCAGCCGCGCGGTGACGGAGCACCTGACGCGAGTGAACAGCGAGTTCGCCAACTACGTTCCCGAAGAGCGCCAAGAAGTCGCGATTCGGCTCATGCCGGCGGGAGATCCGGGCTACTTCCCCGTCGGAGTGAAACATCGCTACACCCGCTGAGCCGGCCGCGGGCTGAGAAAGGGGAGGGTCGAGACGCAGAGCGATGTCACGAGATATCACGCTGGCCTCTTCGATGGACCCCGCTGGACGCAGAGCCTCGAGTTCGCTAAGAACCGATAGGCTTGAATGTCGGCACTCAAAACGGGCCTTGCGGCACTTGCGCTCCTTTGCGCGGCACTCGGGATTGCTGTCGTCCTGTTGTGGACCCGTGTGAATC
>JBNKZR010000296.1:0-9904 GCA_050301735.1 Polyangiaceae bacterium
TGGCGCCCGAAGGACTCGCGGTCGCGACCTTCGCTGACGAGCACACCCTGCAAGGCGACGCGGCGGAAGCCTACTTTCAACACGTCGATCGCAGCGCCGCCGAACAATGCAACGCGCCAGGGCGGAGCAGCGAAGCAGCGCAGAGCAGCGAAGCAGCGCAGAGCGACACCGCGGCGCAGAACGACATCGGAGTGCAGAACGACGAAGCAAGCGAAGTCTGCTACTGGCTGACGAGCACGGCCATCGAGGTGCGGGCCCGAAGTTTCTACCCCCTCTATCAGCAGTTGCTTGAGGAGGCGGGCTCCCCGATTTCCGTCGCGTCCATCGTCTCGGATGAACAAGAGCACCTGACGCAAATGGCCGCCGAATTGCCCAAACGCCTCGCGCATTGGCGCGCAGCCCTGCGCGCCGTGATGGCAGCAGAAGAGACCGCGTTCTGTGCCTACCTCGATCGCGTCCAGGCCGAGCTCGACACCCAGAGCAGCGAAACGATGGCGACGGCTCCCGCGCCCCAAGCCCCCTGCTGATCGAAGACACGCGCTTCAATCGCGGGCAGCTTCGGACGCTCCCAGGAACCCCGTCAGCGCGGCGTACCAGTCGCTGCGTAGGCGCGGGCTGATGCCATGCCCGAGGCCGGGATAGCTTTCGAAGCGCACATCCCAGGAACCCTTCTGCAGGTTGGTGACGACTTCACGCGTTGGGGCGAACGGCACGACACGATCGGCTTCACCGTGAAACGCAACGATCGGCACCCGCACTGCCGGCGGCTCCGTGGGCCACAGCGGGGGCGGCAGCCAGCCACCAATCGGAAGGCTCGCCCGGATCTTCTCGGGATAGTGAGTAGCCAACGCGAAGCTGAGCATGCCCCCTTGAGAGAAGCCTGTGACGACGGGCTTGCCTCGGTTCTCGTCGGCGGCGGCGAGATGGTCGAGCAACGCGACGACGCGCACGGCCGCCCGCTCCATCGCCTTCGACAGCTCCACGGGATCACCAGAGACCCGCACCCCGTACCAGTCGAAACCGCGCCCTCGCGGCAACAACGCTCGTGGCACGTACACGTGAGCTTCGAACGGGGCCCGCGCAAAGGCCTGTATGAAGGCCTCCGGGCGATCACCCAACCCATGCAATCCCACGATCCACGGCAGCTCCGCATCGACGCTACCGCCGCCCGTGGTCATGTGCACGTAGGGCAGCGGCGCATCGTCGGGGCCCGCCTCGAGGCTTGGACGCGCAGCGGGGGCCATCGCTTGCGGCGCGGAGGACGCTGCCTGGTCATTGCGGGCGTCTTTCTGCGACGCCGCTTCGCCACCCGGGGCCACGTCTTTCGCCCCCTGCCGGCCCCCTTGGGGCGCGGGGACCGAGTCGTCGTCCGGTGTCTCTCGTGAAGAGCCTGCCGCATTCGCTTTGCTCTCCTGGTTCGTCACGCGATTGGCTGCATCGCTGGCCGAGTGGCAGCCGAGCACCCACAGCAGCAAAGCGCTGACGAGCGACAACCTCCCACGCGACCCGAACCCACGGCGGAACATCGCCCAAGCACTAGCCCGTTTCACCAATCGTTGCAGTGCTTTTCAGCCCCGCCCGGCAAAGCAGGTGAGCACTTGAAGCTGACGGGGCCAGCGAATGCAGGAGTTGCGGTTTACACGCTGGCGCGCCCACCCAATACTGGGCCGCGGTGACGGATGGCTCCAGTACGTTGAAGGTCGGCGCGGTCGTCGGCGATGGGCGCTTCGCCGTCACCGGCCAGCTCGGCTCGGGCTCGCAAGCCACCACTTATGAGGCGATCGACAAGCGCGACGGTTGCTTGGTGGCGCTGAAACGATTCTCCGTGCGTGGCGCCGACAGCTGGAAGGACGTGGAGTTGGCCGAGCGCGAAGCGAAGGTGCTCTCCGCACTCCATCATCGCAACCTCCCCCGCTACCTCGCTCACTTCGAAGAAGGCGGCGCCCTGTACCTGGCGATGGAAAAGGTCGAAGGCAAGACCCTGCGAGAACTCCGCGCGGAGCGCATCTCGCAGGCCGACGTCATTCACTTTCTCAACGACAGCGCGGAGACGCTGAACTACCTGCACACGCAAGCGCCGCCGATCATTCATCGCGACATCAAACCCAGCAACGTGATCCGTGCGCCTGATGGTCGCTTCGTGCTGGTGGACTTCGGCTCCGTGCGTGATCGCCTCAAGCCGGAGGGCGGCAGTACCGTGGTCGGGACTTTCGGCTACATGGCGCCCGAACAGTTTCAGGGCCGCGCCATGCCCGCCACCGATACCTACGCCGTGGGCGCTACGGCACTGTCGATGCTGGCGGGCGAAGATCCGGACCAGCTTCCGCACAAAGGTTTGGGCCTCGACGTCGACGCGGCCCTGGGAGCCCACTTCGACGCGCGCCTGAAGCGTTTCTTGAAAGAAGCACTGGAACCGGATCCCGACGTTCGCTCGCGCCACACCCTCCGACAGTTGCTCGACAAACACGGACTGCACGCCGTCGAGACGACGGACACCAGCGGAGCGCGAGCAACGGGGGCTCGCGCTCCGTCTGCCCACGCCACGGGCGCTGCCGCCGATCCCGCACGCGGTGCGGCGACCAACACGTCGAGTGCTGCGGCCGCCAGCGCCGAAATTCTCCCCTTTCAGAGCTTGGTCGCACGGTTTTGGCTACGCCGTTTGCCCGTCGCCTTCGTCGTGATGTGGGCACTGTGGATCGCGCGTGTGTGCACCAGCGTCGTCATGACGTTGTTGGTGCCGATGCTGCTCAGCATTCTGGCGCTGTTCTTCGGGCCGGGGCCCAAACGCGGTGCGCGACAGGTTCTGCTCGCCGGGCGTCAAGCGCAACGAGTCTTGCAGCAGACCTCCGCGCGAGTGCACGCCACGGCTCGACCAAAGCGGCTGCCCCGCCGACGACGGGCCCGCCGCAAGGTGCGCGTCGCGCAGACTCGCATGCAAGGCTTCGAACGGGGCGTGGAGGAATTGGAGCGCGAAATCGATCAGGCGGTCGAGGAAGTCGAGCGCGAGCTGGGGACCCGACGTCGGTAAATTTCGGGTCGGAGTTGCCGTTATTTGCTCTTCGGGTGAGGAGCGCAGGCGTCGGCTCCTGTTTACATCCGCGTCCAAAACCCGGATACCGTCGGCGCAGCCCCGCAGCGGGTCGCTGCGTCGTCCTCACTCACCTCTCAGACCACCCAAAGCGAGACCCATTGCCTTCATTTCACTGCCAGACCTGCGGAAACGACTTCGAGGTTTCCCAGGAAGTCCTCGACAAGTACCCCGGTTGGACACCCAAGGTGTGTCTCAAGTGCAAGAAGGGTAAGGGCGGACGCAAAACCACACGGGGAACGAGTCCAGCGTCCACTGCCCGCCGCTCGGCAACCGCCGAAGAGAATCTCACCGTGCGTGAGGTTTTGGAGAAGTATACCGACGGCCCTCAGGACGGAGTGTTCACGGACGGCGCCTCCCACCCCAATCCAGGACCGGGCGGCTGGGGCGCGGTGTACGTGGTGAACGGCGAGATCCAGGGCGAAGCCTACGGTGATGAGAAGCACACCACGAACAACCGAATGGAGTTGATGGCCCTGATCGAAGGCTTCCACCTCGTACCTGAGGGCCAGAGTGCCACCGTGTGGACGGACAGCCAGTTGTGCGTCAACACCATCACTCAGTGGGCGGCCGGCTGGGAAAAGAACGGCTGGAAGCGAAAGACTGGACCGATCAAGAACCTGGAGTTGGTCCAAGAGCTGTACGCCATGCACCTGGCTCGACCGGAGCTCGAATTGCGTTGGATCAAGGCGCACTCGGGCAATCGCTGGAACGAATACGCGGATGCGCTCGCGACGGCCTATCGCCGTTCGGAGAAGTAGCCTTCGGGAAATCCGGTAACGCTGGACAGACGCATATCGAACCAACGATGTGCGTGTATCGGAGACTTATCGGGCAGAGCTGCACGGTCGTGCTGATCGGGGAGCTGAGGCGACCCGGGACGCCTCTCGGGCGGACCGCGGGGTCGGCCCAGACGGCTTCGGGTGTCGGTGGGGAATTTGCCAATCGGGCGATTGTAGCGTCAGAATAGATAGACCGCCTTCTCGGGCCCTGGGCTCGAGTGCCACCCGGCGGAGAGCACCGGTGTCGGAAGACGAATTCGAAGAGAGCGAATCTACGGCGGTTTTCAGCCTAGACGCGTTGGGGGTCCCGGAGATCCCGAGAGATGCGCGTCACGTCCTGGTGCGCATGGATGGCTCGGACGTGGGCAAGGTGATCGCTCTGAAGGAGGACCACAGCTTCACGATTGGCCGCAAAGGCACTTGCGACCTGCCGCTGAAGTACGAGGGGGTCAGCCGCGAGCACGCGCGCATCACCTTCCACGATGGCGCCTACATCGTCGAAGATCTGGGTTCATCCAACGGCACGCTGGTTCGCGGGCAGCGCGTTTCGCGCCACCGGCTAGCGCACGGCGACATCCTGCAGTTCGGCCCTCTGGTGAGCGTGCGCTACTCGATCACCGACTCTCAAGAGGAGAGCGTGCTGCGACACCTCTACGAGGCCAGCGTTCGCGATTCGCTGACCGGCGCGTTCAATCGTGAGTACCTGAGTGAACGCTTGAAGACGGAAGTCGCCTTCGCGCTGCGGCACCGCACCGAGACGTCGCTCATCATGTTCGACCTCGACCACTTCAAGAAGGTCAACGATACCTTTGGGCATCAAGCGGGAGACGCCGTGCTGATCGAAGTCGTGCGCGTCGTCAACGAAGCCCTGCGAGCGGAAGACGTCTTGGCCCGTTACGGAGGAGAAGAGTTCGCCATCAGCGTGCGTGGCATCGGCCCCTCGGGGGCGGCGCCCCTCGCGGAGCGCATCCGCACGGCCAATCACCGCACGGTCGAGTTCGAACACCACAGGATCCCGATCTCGATCAGCGTCGGCTGCGCTTCCCTGGCAGAGTGCGGCGATCCCCCGACGGTGGAGAAGTTGATCGCGCTGGCTGACAAGCGCCTGTACGTGGCCAAGCAAGGTGGCCGAAACCGCGTCGTCTGCAGCGGTTGAACGCCGCGCTCAGTCCTGCGCCTTGCCCGCGCGCTGCAAGAGACCGCGGTAGGCCCGCTCCGAGAGTGCCTCTTTGCCGTTGGCCCAAGCCAAAAGTGCTGGCACCAGCTCAGCCTCCCACAGTGACGACAACCGCAGCGTGAGGAACTCTCGGTACTGCTCCTGCCACAAGTCGTCCAAGTGCTCGAGCAAACGCATGCGCTCGAAGAACCCTTCGTCCTCTTCTTTCACCAACACCGTCGGCAGCTTGACCGTGCCCATCGAAAGCGACAACGCGTCGAAGACGAAGCTGTAGTCCTGCTCGTCGTGAGTCAGACAGATCCGCGCCCGCAGTGGGACCTTGCCGCTGAGCAGCGCCAACTTGGCTTCGCGCGTGCCGCTGGGCGCGATGCCCTTGAACTGCGTGCGTTCGTTCTTGTCGCTGACGGACTGCATCAACAGCTGCGCGTCCAACCACAGCTCGAGGCTGCTCCTGTCGGCGGCCTGCAGTGTGCCTTCGAACAACTCCGTCTTGAACCAGAGCCAGGTGAGAAACTCGACACCGACGAAGCGTGTCGTCTCGATGCGCTCGACGAGGTCCATCAGCCCTCCCCTTTGCCTACGGGCAATGTCGTCTCCAGCTCCAGGAACGATTCGAGCTGCTCCTCGGGGAGCAGCATCTTGGCTGTCATGTAGGGGCTGTCTTCGTCCAACTCGAGCTCGAAGGTTTGCTCGAAGAGCGCACGGAATTCTTCCTTCACCCGCGGAGAGCGGCTCCACAACAGCACCGTCTGGCGGTTCAAGTTCCAGCACACGTCGTATTGCCGCATCGCGGGCAATACCTTCTTGCGGAGTTTGCGCACCACCCGAAACTTCAGTTCGTCCTTGTCCTTCTTGTTCAGCTTGTCGCGACCCGTGCGCTCGCGGAACGCGTCCATCGCCTGCTCCAGTTGGGCCTTGAGCAGCGGTCGGGGGATACGCCAGCGGTCGATGCGCAAGCCCAAGACCAAGTAGTCATTGAGGAATACCTTCTCGTGCGCGAGCTCCAGATCGAGCGGGTTGCCGGCGACGCTCCAACCGCTCTGCTCTTCCTCCTCCGAATCGGGCGAAAGCTCCGTGAAGCGCCGCAGCTCGATGCGCTCGAGGAACGGCTGCGCAAAACGTTTCGGGATTTTACCCCGCACGTAGAACTTCGTCAGAGTGACGGACCCGGTAAAAACACCCACGTAGCGCGACCTCGAGAAAAGGTAATGGCTCTATCCAACGACCCGTGTCGCGGTCAAGGGTATCCACAGGTTGTACCCCGCGGGGGTGTGCGACCGGCGGTACGTCAGGCAACGTCCGCCTGCACAATGGCCGCGTGAAAGTTTTGCTACCCTGGCCCCAGGTACGTCGCCTTGGACCCGCCCAGCATCCACATTCATCGCAGCAATCGCCTCGAACGCTCCGTCGACGCGCTGTGTTCACTGCTGGAGCAGCCACTCTCCGATCCGATGAGCAAGGAGTGGATCCTGGTTCAGGGCCGGGGCATGGCCCTGTGGCTGAACATGCGCCTCAGCGAGCGCTTCGGGGTCTGGGCCAACGTCGACTACATCTACCCGCGCCAGCTCGTGCAACGCGTACTGTGCGCCGCGTTGGGGCAGGAGCCAACGGAGCTCGCGCTAGAAGGTTACCGCAGAGAACAACTGACGTGGGTCACGTTGAAGAAACTGCGGGGCCTGCTCGATCAACCTGGTTTCGAAGACCTCGCGCGCTATCTCTCCCGCGACGCCCAAGGGGTTCGGGCCTTCGAGCTGGCGGAGCAAGTCGCAAAGACCTTCGACGAGTACCTCACCTACCGTCCCGAATGGCTGCGCAACTGGGAAGGGCGATCGCAAGACCGCGAGCAGCGCGATCAATTGGACCTCTTCGCCAATGCGCCAGTGTCCAAGGCCGAACGATGGCAACGCGTGCTCTGGCGCGCGCTGTCCGAAGAGCTCGGCCCGCTGCACGTCGCCAACTTGGAACTGGACTTCCACAAGGCACTGAAGCGGAAGAAGCGCATCGACACCTTGCCCGAGAGGGTCAGCGTGTTCGGCCTGACGAACCTGCCACCACTCTACGTGCGCATTCTGGGTAGCCTCGCCAGACAAGCCGACGTGCGTCTGTTCCTGCTGAGCCCGAGCCAGCAGTATTTTGCCGACGTGCGCCGCCGCGCGCAGAGTGGCCCGACGCTGTTCGGGCCCAGCGGCAGTCCAATTCTGGAGGCCTGCGGAGCATTGGGCGCGGAGTTCGCCACCATCGTCGACGCAGCGCCCAGCGCAGTCGGCGTCCTGAACCAAGAGCGCGAAGACTACGTACGTGCCGACAGCACCTTGCTCGGACGTCTGCAGAACTCGATCCTCGATCACAGCACCCCGTCGAACGAAGAGCGAGCCCCCCTCGACACCTCCGACACGAGCATCGCGCTGCACGCCTGCCACGGACCCATCCGCGAAGTCGAAGTACTGCACGATCAGGTCTTGGCACTTTTGGACGAAGGTCTCGCCCCCAACGACATCTTGGTGATGATGCCCGACGTCGATGAGTATGCCCCGCTCATCGAAGCCGTCTTCGAGCGCGACAGTGATGACGCACGCCGCGTCCCCTTCCGCATCTCCGACCGCCGCGCGCAGGGGGATAACACCGTTCTGGAGGCTTTCTTTCGAGTTCTGATGCTCGCGGAGCGACGAGTGAGTGCCTCGGAGGTGCTCGACTTGCTCGCTCTCGAGCCGGTGCACACGTGCTTCGGCATCAGCGCCGCTGATCTGCCGACACTGACGCGCTGGGTGGTGGATACCGGCATTCGTTGGGGCATCGACGAAGGGCACAAGGCGCATTCCGGTGTACCCGATCAAGAGCAGAACAGCTGGCGCTTCGGTTTGGACCGATTGCTGCTCGGCTACGCCGTCAATACCGAAGGGCGCCAAACGATCGCCGGCATTCTGCCCTACGACGAGGTCGAGGGCAGCATCGGTGAGCTCTTGGGGCGATTCGTTCACTTCACACACAAGCTATTCGACTTCTGCAAGCGCCTCGCTATCGAACAGACCGCTGCCGAGTGGCAAACCACCCTGTCGGAGCTGCTGACGAGCTTGACGGCGCCCAGCGCCGAAGATGCGTGGCAACGGCAACAGGTACTCGACGCTTCGAGCAGCTTGGCCGAATCTGCCGCCAAGACGAACTTCGAGGAGAAGCTCTCGTTGCGCGTCGTGCGCCGCTGGCTGGAAGGTCACGTCGACGACAGCCGTCAAGCGCGAGGCTTTCTGGCAGGCGGCGTCACCTTCTGTGCCATGGTTCCCATGCGCAGCATCCCCTTCCGCGTCGTCTACTTGCTGGGGATGAACGATGGAACGTTTCCGCGCACCTCTCATAGACCCGACTTCAACCTGCTCGACGACAGCAGCCGCCCGCGAGCCCCCGGAGATCCGGACCGACGCACGGACGACAGATACCTGTTCTTGTAGGCCCTGCTTTCCGCCAGAGAGCGCCTGATCATCAGCTACGTCGGTCAGAGCGTGCGAGACAACGCCGAGCTGGCACCGTCAATCGTCGTGGCCGAGCTCTTGGACGCACTGGCGCAGCACGTCCAACCCGAAGCTGGCAAGAGCCCGTCGGCCACCGTCACTGCGAAGCTGGTCACTCGCCACCCGCTGCAACCCTTCAGTCCGCGCTACTTCAAGGCTTCGGAGGCCCATCTGTTCAGCTACGAGCATTCCTATCTCGGGGGCGCACGACTGATGGAGGGCGAGCGGCACGACCCGGCGCCGCTATTTCCGACGGACTTGCCCGAGCTGCCCGACGTCGACGACGTGACTTTGCCGGAGCTGACGGACTTCTTCCGCTCGCCGAGCGCGTACTTGTTCCAACGTCGATTGGGAGTCAACATCAAAGGTGAACACCTGTCGGTCCCCGAGCGCGAACCGGTGGAGCTCGGGGGCCTGGAGACCTACGCCATCGGCGCCCCGCTCTTGGAGCAGCGCCTCGACGGTCTCGAGCGGGAAGAGGCTTTGATGTTGTGCCGCGCTACCGGTTGGTTGCCGGTGGGCACGCCGGGTCGATTGGAGTTCGAACGAGCCTTGCGCTCAGCCGATCCCATCGCCAGCGCCGTTCGGCAGACGACCGACCGAGCTCCGCTGACGCCCCTCGCCTTCGAGCTGCTCGTCGGCACGACGAAGCTCCGAGGCGAGCTCGACAACCTGCACCCCATCGGAAGGATCAGCTACCGCTTCTCTCGCATCTCTGCCGAGCAAGAGTTGCGCGGGTGGCTCGCACACCTGGTATTGTGCGCCGTCGCACCAAGCAACGTGCAAGCAGAGAGCTGGCTCCTGTTGCGGGCAAAGACGGGGGATGGGGTGGCCGCTGCGCGCTTCGTCACCGTGGAAGATCCCCTGGGCCCACTGAGAGACTTGCTCTCCCTGTACCGACGGGGCGCGAGCCACCCACTACCGCTGTTCGCCGACGCCTCTGCCACCCTCGTGCGAGAACAGGCCCGCGGCAAGAGCCCTCGCGACGCGCTCGAAGCGGCGGACAAGGTGTTTCGCGCCAAGTACAAGGACGACCCCGCGGTCTCCCGGCTCTACGGTGCGGAAACCCTCCACGACTTGGGCGCCGACTTCAGCGACGTCGCGCAGCTCGTCTTCGGACCTTTGCTCCGTCACTTGCAGGAGGGGACATGAGACCCTTCGACGTCGCCCAGGTGCGCTGCGAGCAGCGAACGTTGGTCGAGGCCAGCGCTGGCACGGGGAAGACCTACGGCATTGCCCACCTTGTCGCAGCGCTCATCGAAGCTGGCGAGCGACTCCTGGTTACTAGCCACACACACGCGGCTGTTGATCAAGCACTATATGAGGCGTTGAAGCCCGACCCAGATCGTCCGGG
>JBNKZR010000297.1:0-9876 GCA_050301735.1 Polyangiaceae bacterium
GTTTGGCGTGGCGTCCTTCGCGGTACGGCCGGGTCCAGCCGGGCATCGCTGGGCGGTCGGCGACGTCGGCCAGCGTGACGGCTTTCCCGTTATCGTAGCTGGTGACCGTCACTGCCAGCGCTCGGAGGCGCCCCGAGTTCAACTTCTGCTGCACGCCCGGCAGCGGCGTTCCTCGGGGGGATAACTCACGCTCCAACAACGTCTGCAGTGGCGAGGTGTCCAACAAGCCGCGGGCCTGGGATTCGTTCATCGCGCCACCACCAACGAGCTGCGTGCCCCAGCGTAACACATTGCGCAGAAGATGGGGCGTCGTCGTCACCACCACATTTGCGGACTGGAGGTTGCTCCAAAGTTCGACCAACGCTCGGCTCGACTCGCGAAGCCCGCCCGAGTGATTGGCGACGAATGCGGCGTTGATGGCGCCAGCGGAAACGCCCGTGATGATGCCGGGCTCGAACTCAGGCAGGAGTTCTGCGAGGCGAGATAGTACCCCTGCCTGGTACGCGCCGCGCGCGCCGCCTCCGGGTAGAACGAGCGCTGTGCTCATCTCATCGACCTCTCCGCGTGGCGGCCGTGGCGTCGTCGAACGAGGTCGGCGTTCCTTGCCGGGGGCAGGGACGTGCACCGTCGAGGCATCGAGGCATGTGCGGCCATCCTAGGCTGGGAACCTCCCGTCGGTGCAGCGTTGGGCTGAGGACTTTTTGCAGCTGGGCGCATTTCGGCGGCTCAAGGCCCCATGCACAAGCTCGCGGCAAGACAGCGAGCGCTGTCACGTCGCGCGGCTGCACGACGCATGGTCGCTCTCGACGGGCGCTATTCCTTGCCGGCCATTGCCGCGTGGCAGGTGCCGCATGTGACTAGGAGCTCAGCGTACAGGCCGGCACGTTCCTGCGCGGTCTTCTTGGCAGGCGCTTTGGCGACCAGCTTTTCGAAGTCCTTGGCGGCACTGCGGACGTCGACTCCGCCTTCCTTGAGTAGCTGCGCCGGGAACGGTTCTGTGCTCAAGGCATTGGCGCCCTTGTTCCACGCTTCGCTGGAGGGGATAGCCAGACCTTCCCACAAGCGTTCCGTGGCCCACACGTGGTGCTGCATACGGCTCTCCATCGTGTCGCCCTTGGGGGGTGGGGGCTCGGTCGAGACCTTGGGACCTCCATGGCGTTGATGGCACAGACCACAGGAGACGCCGAGATCGGCTGCGGCGCCGGCCGCGGCGGCCGCAGTCGTGCTGTTGCTCAGTCTGCGGGCGGTCGCCTGCATGTGTTCGACGAAGCTCTGCCAACCTGCCGGCAACTTGTCCAAGTCTTGGATGTTGGCGATGACGTAGGCCGGATCTACGGCGTCCTCCGGGCGGCCGTCGATCACCGCTTCGCGGATCAGCAACGCGTCCTTGAAGTGAGCTTGCATGATACGATCGACAGTTGCGCCCTCTGGCGGAACGTCGGGCTGCTCTGCAGGCTTCTCCGGCTCATCGGCAGCGGGCTCTCCCGGTGCTGTTTCAGCCGCCTCGGGCGGGGTCACCTCTGCCGGTTGCGAGTTATCGGCAGAAGGCGGGGCACTCGAAGCAGGTGCTGGTGGCGGCTGCGAGCCACCGCAAGCGACGAATCCGGCGATCACCACTGACCCTACAGCGAGGCATACTGTTGTTGCGCGCATTGTGGCGCTCCTTTCGTTGCGACCTGCCAGCGGCAGGGGGACGAACCCGACGAGGTAAGTCTACGTATTGGGGCGAAGAGAGAGCACGCCGTGCCGGCGGGAGTCAAGCTGCCTGAGCGCCAACGGCGACAACATCTTGGCGAAGGTGGCAAGACTTGCGCTGCCGCAAGCTGGCGTGTTGCACCGGCGAACTTCGGACGCAATTCTTTCGTCGATGTGATGCTGCGCCGGCACGTCCGTCCCGCTTCGAGCTGTTGGAGAGTGATCTTCAGAGCTGTCGCAAGGTGCCATTCCCGTGCACCCTGCGCCGTCGTGGAGCGCCACCCCACGACTCGTGGTCGCCGCCCTTCGCCAACGCCTTGCCTGGCGGCGAGATAGTGCGCAGGCTCGAAGCATGACGCATCCAAGTCCTGCAGTCGCGAAGTGGTTCCGGAGCAAACGCTCGCGGACCGTGCTGTTGGCGGGGCTGGGGGGCGGCGCGTTGGGGTATGTCCTCAGCTGGGGCTTCGCTCGGGCGCTATGTGCCGCAGGCACCTGCCCCATCGCGCGCGATGCCGTGCCGCTGATGTGTTTGCTGGCTTTGGCTGCCGCCTGGGGTGCTCTCAGCGCCACGCAGCGCTGAGCTGGCGCGTCACCGGGTCGCTCACACGTCGACGGGACCGCCCAGATAGCCGAAAAAGCGAGCCAGCCAGATTGCGATCAGCGCGGCGCCGAGGCCACCCCACAACCAACCCCCGAACTTGCCCGACGTCAATCGTGTGGCCCAAGCGACGTTACGCTGCTGCACGTAACTCGCAACGCCCTCGGCGCACAGCAATGCGACCAGGGGGACGCAGATGGGGCTCAATGGGTGCCACCGAACGGCCTCGGCCCAGTCCAACCTGAGCAGAGCCAGCGTGGCCCGGGTCATGCCGCAGCCGGGGCAGGGGTGGCCACTCAGGCGGGCGAAGGGACAGATGGTCCACTCGCTGGCAACGACCAGCATGCCAACCAGGCCCAAGGCAAAGACAGCAGCGATGCGCCTCGCAAGCAGAACCCGGACTCGAGAAGTCGGGTGACCCGGACCAGCTCCCGCTTCGGCACGCATCGGCCAACGATAGCTCGCTCCGACGCCGCTGTCGCGCGCGACGGGCACGCTCGTTCAAGCCCGTCGTCAGCTTTCGCCCGAGTGGGCCGCAACATCTGGTTCAACGGGCTCGGCCTGAGCGGGCCGAGCACCGCGTTCTCACATCTTGTTCAGTGCGCTCTGTCGCATGGCCATGCCGATCGCACCGAGGAACCAGATGAGCAGGAACGTGTTGCCAGCGCTCAGCTGACCTCCCGAGACCTTCTCAAGTCCTTTCGACCAATTCCACAGCCAGATCAGACCGAGAATTGGGATCAGCATGTGCCACCAGGGCGGGATCTCCGCACCCTTGGCCGCGAACTCGTCACCCGTCTTCTTGAACCACACCATGGCGTAGATGCCGCAGGTGATGAGTGACAGAAAGAACACTGCAGCAGGTGAACGTTGAGTGAAGCCCCCCTGTGCAGGTGGCGCGCCGGGACTCACCATCTGCCCAGCTGCGGCGGCCAGTGCGCCTGGTTGCCCCGCAGGGACGCCCATCGCCGGTGCCCCCGGCTGCATGCCGGGCATTCCGGGTTGCATGCCAGGCATTCCGGGCTGCATGCCGGGCATTCCGGGTTGCATGCCAGGCATTCCGGGTTGCATGCCAGGCTGTTGGCCAGCAAAGCCGGCTGCTTGTTGCTCCACTCCCGGTTGTGTGGGGGGTACCCCGGTGACTGATTCGCTCTGGGGCTGCGGCACCCCGGGCCCCATCCCCGCGGGCTGACCCGTACCGGGTGCTGGCTGGCCCGGGGCTTGAACGCCTTGCTGAGCAAACGGACTCAGCATCCCGGCGTCCGCCGCCACGGTGCTCTCGAGCGGGTTGACGGCCGCGGGTGCATTGTAGGGCGCAGGTACCCCCGGTGTCGTCATGCCGGTCGTGTTCTGCGCTCCGTGCGCTGGGTTCACGGCGGACGGCTGCGTTGCGTGGGGGGGCATGACCCCTCCCGCAGACGGGGGCGCGACACCGATCATCGTGCCTTTGAGCTTCGAGTTGACCGACGCGGATGCCGCTCCGCCGCTTGGGGCCTGAGCTGGCGCCTGTTGTCCAGGAAGAGGGACTCCGCCGGGAGTTGCCGTCGGCATGGGAGGGGTTCCCTGAGCGTTCGGGGCGCCAGGTAGGCCACCCTGAGCGTTCATCATCAGCATGGTGCCCTTGAACTTGGGCGAGCCGGTGCCCTTGACGTTGAAGCCGCACTTCTCACAGGTCGTGGCAGTATCCGGATTGGGTGCACCGCAATTAGGGCAAAACACAGATAATCCTCTCCAAGCTTGGGGTCCGGCCGCAGGGTAGTCGGGGCCCGTGCAAAGCACAACACTAGGATCGCCCCGCCGCAAGGAGGGGCTAGGGAGCGTCGAGAGCGAACTCGAGCTGCTTTTCCCCGACCCCGAGCACGACCGGTGCGTACCTGAACCGCCCCTCGCGCAGGTCTTCCGGTACGTCGAAGGAGATCCATCCGCGGACGGACTGTTGGGCTTGAATGCGTTTCGCCTCCAGCACGGGCCTGCAGCCGGCCAGCGTTGGTTCGAATCGGTCACCCTCGCGATCGACGATCAGTGCGTAGAACGGATTGACGGGAACTTCGGCCTCGGAGAGTGCGGAAATCTCCACCTCGACACCCAGCTTTCGCACCCCGGGTGGCGGCTGGAAATGGGCCTCGACCGTGCACGTCTTCACGCCGAGCACGCGCACCTGGAAGACCTCGTTCGCCGCTGTTTCTCCGATCCGGTAGATTCGGTCCTCGAGGCCCACGACCTGTGCGGAAACGGGAGCTTGGGCCTTGGCGTCATCCGTCTCTTTGCAGCCCGTTAGCGCAGTCGTCATCAGCACGACTAACGTCGTCGAGGTCAAGGACGTGAGAGTCGCGCGCATGCTCGAACCAGTGCACACCAGGCGCGAGGGAGCAAGATGGCCAGCGCTCACAGCCCGTCACGACGGAGCCGGCCAGCCCTCCGGGAATGACACGGAGGCGTTGCCGCGGCCCCTCCGCTTGAGCAACCATCGCCGGATGAATCGCGTTTCGGCATTGTTGCTCGTCGCCTGTACCGCCCTGTGCTGCCAGAAAAAGCCCTCGGGAGAGCAGGCCGCACCCGAAGCGAGTTCCGCGCAGGCTCCGAAAGCGTCTCCGAAGGAAAAGAAGCGTCCAGTCGTTTCTGCGGAAGAGGTCCAAAGGCAGACGAATCCCGGCAACAAGCAACCCTACGCAGGGCCCACCGGTGCGGTTGCGGGTGTCGTGCGTGTGAAAGGGGCTAGCTCGCCGCCGCTCGAACTGGGCAAGAGCAAAATCCCACTCGGCAAGTGCTACGAGGCTCACAGCATGTACCAGTCCCTGTTTCGAGAGGGACCCAATCGCGGTTTGGCCGACGTGCTCGTCGCCGTGACTGGCTACGAAGGCTATCTACCGGTGCCTCAGGAAACGCCCACGGTGATTGCCAAGGGCTGCGCGTTCGACCGCCGCACCTTGCCGCTCATGTTTGGACAGACCTTGAAGGTCAAGAACGAGGGGGACGAGGCGGCTACTCCCCAATTGCTGGGCACGCGCACCCAAGCCTTGCTGATCGCTGTTCCAGGGGGCGACCCGATCGAGTTTTATCCCCGAAAGGTCGGCTTGCACCGCCTAGTGGATCGCTCACACGAGTTCGCGTTCGTCGATGTCTACGTCGTCTCTTATCCGACCACGGATGTGACGGGCTTGGATGGACGTTTCGAGATTTTGGGCGTGCCGGTGGGTGACGTGAAGCTCAACGCGTTGCTGCCGGCGACCGGAGACACCGTCGAGCGCGCGGTGACGGTCGAGGAGGGCAAGACGGTAGAAGTGATTGTCGAAATCGAGCTCGATGAGAAGAAACTCGAGCGGCAACAACTCGCCGATGAAGGCACGGGTGGCAGCGCCACCGAGTAGTCCTTGGCCGTGAGCCGGGTTGGCCGTGCCGAGCGCGCCACACGAACGAACTCGGTAGCCTTCACTCGGCGGCATCGCCGCGCGGCCCGTGCTCCATCAGTTGCTGAACCAGCCGAGCGCTTTCTTCGCTGACGCGCGCTTCGAGGAGATGGACGAGGGCTTCGCGCGCCCTCGGCGACAGGTCGTTCACATCACCCACTGGTGTCTTCGCTAGTTGTTCCCGAAACGCGGCGCTGCGATCGGCTTGATGGCTGGCGGTCAGCGCGAGCACGATGGCTTCCAGGTTGTCAGGGTCGGCGCCCAGCACGAGTTCCGCCTGAGCGAGTGCTTCCTTCGGGCGCCCCAAGGCGACCGCCAACCAGCCGAGATCCGTCGCTCCCAGGCGGAACTCGACGGCGGCGTTGCGCGCCGGCGTCAGGCCTTCGGCGAGCAAGATGCGTCCCACGATTTGCTCAGGGGTATCACCCAGAGCGGGTATCGGAGCGTCTTTGCGCGTCAGACGATCCACTTGCTGCGCCGCCTCACGCAACCACGCGTCATCTCGCTGTCGCCGGGCCAGGTGGTAGAGCTCCGACCACGCCTCTCGACTGTCGCGGAAGCGCACGGTGTAGGCAACGAGTTGGCGCAGCGCGAGCTCTGGCTCCTTGCGAGCCTCGTAGACTCGGACCACGGTCATCGAGGCTTCCAGACCGTCCGGGGCCGCCTCGACTCCGCGCTTGGCCATTCTTAGGGCGCGTGTGAGATTACCGCGCCGAAGTTCACACAAAGCCCATTCTCGCCACAGCGCTTCGTAGTTGCCGTCCAATTCCTGGGCGTCTTCGAATTCGGGGTTCGCGTCATCGGGTGCGAGCTGGCACGTGAGGCTTGCGATCCGAGTCTGGATCTCGACGCTCTCCGAGTCGAAGCCCAGGGCCTCTCGGTAGGCCGTCAGCGCGAGTTCGAGCTTCCCGTTGCCCTCGAGCTGCGCGGCGTAGGCATACGCGGCGTAGGCAGAGCTGGAAATCGGGCGCTCGTCGATGGGCTTGCCGTCCACGACGCGCAGCGTTTTGGAATAGCCTCCACAGGCCACCGCTGCGCAGCTGCATAGGCCCGCGATCGAGTGACAGAGCGTGGTTCTAAAGGACATGGTTCTGGATGAGCGCCCGAGCAGGAAACCGCACTTTGCCACGTCCTCGAGCAGCGGCTCAACCGCAGCGCAGGTCGACCAGGACCTTGCAAGCGTGGTCGACGGTGATGACGCCGGACTCGCTGAGTAGCGCCGCTACCCGTTCGACTTCTTCTCCAACGGCGCCTGCCGCCGTGGCCACACTGCGCGCGTGCAGCGACATGTGGCCACGCTGGATCCCCTCCGTGGCCAACGCGCGCAAGGCCGCGAGGTTCGATGCCAGGCCCACGGCTGCTGCGAGCTGCGCCAAGTCTTTGGCCGACTCGATCTCCGCCAATTCCAGCGCCAGTTGGGCGGTGGGGTGGACCCGCAGGGTGCCGCCTACGGTGCCGAGCGCGAGTGGCATCTCGAGGTGCCCCACCAGTGTCGCGCCTTCACGCCTCCAGATCGCCAGGGGGCGATAGCTTCCGTCTTTGGCTGCGTAGGCGTGAGCTCCTGCTTCGACGGCTCGATAGTCGTTGCCGGTCGCGATCACCACGGAATCGACGCCATTCATGATGCCCTTGTTGTGGGTGGCAGCGCGGTAGTGGTCGAGTTCCGCGAAGCGCGAGGCCCGCTCGATGGCATCGGCGATGAGCTCGCCATCGTTGCGGGGGACCTCCGGCGCCCACGAACTCTTGACGTCGCGCGGAGGGCCCATCGTCAGCTGTTCCGTTGGGACCTTGGCGCTTACGCGCACGCGTCGTTGGTCGCTCAGGTTGGTCAAGATGCGCAGCCCGAGCTTACCTCCGCTGAGCTTGGCGAGCTTCGGCCCCAGCGCTTCGGCGATGGTGTTGACGAGGTTTGCGCCCATCGCGTCTCGGCAATCCACACTGACGTGGACGACCAGCATGCCCCGTTCCAACCGCCGCACCTCGATGTCGGTCGGGCCTCCGCCGCGTTTGATCAAGTTCGGTACGGCGCGCGAGCCTAGGTCGAGCAGTTCATCTTTTGCACCCAATATGGCGCGGGTCGCGGCCTCGTCGTCAGGTACCCCCCACAGTTGGACTTGTCCAACCATCGAGTCGTCGGGACACTCCGCGACGAAACCTCCCGCTGCGCGAACCATACGCGCAGCATTGGAAGCCGCCGCCACCACGCTGGGCTCTTCGACGACCATCGGAGCCAGGCGGTCCTTGCCGTTGATGGTGAAGTTCAGGGCAAGTCCAAACGGCAAGCTGTAGATCCCGATCACGTTCTCGACCACCTTGTCCGCTGCTTCGGGACCGAGCCCCCCGGAGCGCGTCAGCTGGCTCAGGCGTGACAGTTCAACGCCGGTCCGTTCGGAAATCTCGCGCTGCCGTTCTTCGATGGGCAGCTTGTAGAAGCCGGGAATGCGAGACGAGTCGATCATCCCGCAGGTGGTAGTATGCGGGCGTCCCAACGGCAAGGGGGGGTCTCAAAGCGGCATGTTGCGTGTATGCTGGGCACCCCATGGTGCAGCGGAGCAAGGTCTCGAAGAAGGCAGCGCAATTCACTGAGTCGGTAATTCGCGAAATGACCCGACTCTGCGTCCGTCACGGTGGCGTGAACTTGGCACAGGGTTTCCCCGATTTCCCAGCACCGGCGGAACTCAAGGCCGCGGCGTGTCGAGCGATTGAAGACGACATCAACCAATACGCGATCACGTGGGGCGCTAGCGAGTTTCGCCGTGCTTTGGTCGACAAGCATCGCAAATTCGTCGGTCTCGAACTCGATCCCGAGACGGAAATCACCGTCACCTGTGGTTCGACGGAGGCGATGTTGAGCGCACTGCTCGCCACGGTGGATCCCGGCGAAGAGATCATCGTGTTCGAGCCCTGGTATGAGAACTACGGTCCCGATGCGATCCTCTCGGGGGCAAAGCCAGTCTACGTCAAGTTGCGTCCACCCAAGTGGGAATTCGACCCACAGGAGCTGCGTGCAGCGTTCTCTGCGCGCACCAAGGGTATCATCGTCAATACTCCGCACAACCCCACCGGAAAGGTGTTCACCCGCGAGGAGTTGACGCTCATCGGCGAGTTGGCGACGTCGTTTGATGCTCTCATCTACACCGACGAGATATACGAACACATGGTCTACGACGGGGCTGAGCACGTCTACACGCAGTCCTTGCCGGGTTTGCGTGAGCGAACCGTGATGATCTCCGGATTGAGCAAGACCTACAGCGTGACGGGCTGGCGCATCGGGTATGCGATTGCACCCCCGGAAATCAGCGCGGCCATTCGCAAAGTGCACGACTTCTGTACCGTCGGTGCTCCGGCGCCGTTGCAGCGGGGCGCCGTCGCGGCGCTGCAGATGGACGACACGTACTACGCCAAGCTCCGCGCGGGGTACCAACGTCGGCGCGACATGTTTCTTCCGCTGCTTCAGGACGCCGGCTTTCGACCCTTCGAACCTGCAGGCGCCTACTACGTGATGGCGGAGTTCCCGAATCCCCGTGATCTCGATGACGTTGCGTATACGCGGTATCTGGTCGAAGAGGTCGGAGTCGCCGTCGTTCCCGCATCGAGCTTCTATAGAGCGGGCGATGCGGATGCTCGTCGCTTGATCCGCTTCTGCTATCCCAAGCGAGACGAGACGCTGTTGGAGGCAGGTAAACGCCTTCGAGGCGTGCAGCGTTGAAGGCTCAGCCGCCGCGAATTTCCGTCATCAGCGAGATGAGGATGTCCGTCAGCTGGGTGACGTCCGTCGCGGTGGACGCCAGCGATTCGCCGAAGGTAGTGTCATCATCGGCGTATTCGGCGAGCGCCGAGTCGCGCCAATTGTTGGGATCGTAGCTCATACCCATCGAGCCCGCTTGTCGGGACAGGCAATCCTGCTCTTCGGGGCTCAATGGGGGGGGCACCGGCAAGCCGAGTCCAGCGTACGCAAGAGACTCCAAGAAAGGTTGCTGGACGGCTTCGGTCAACCCGACCGGGTGCACGGAGATGCCGTTGTTCCACGCGTTTTGGGCGATGGACACGGTGTAGTCTTGACCGCACTGCGGATTGGGATGCAGGCAGGTGTCTGGATCTCCGTCCGTCAGCAAGATGATGTGCCGGGCGCCGGGCAAGTCAGCTTCGAGCAAGGCGTCGATGACGACCTGGAGA
>JBNKZR010000298.1:0-9848 GCA_050301735.1 Polyangiaceae bacterium
TTGTTGCGACGCGCACCGCGCGCTATCGGGCAGGCGGAGCTTCGCGACATGCGCCGCGCGCTCGCGGTTTTCGGGAGCGGGTCACTTCCTACCCGGGAACTTGGCCCACCGCGTCGAGGCACGGTAGCGCCGAGCTGAAGTGGTCCGTTCCGTTTTCGCGCTGGCTGTCGTAGCCCTCATTCAAACGTTTGCCATGCCGGCCGCGGCCTGGCTGAGCTTGCGCGTCAAGGCTGACAATGCGACCGTCGAGCTCAGTCGTGACGGCACCGCCCAGGTCGACCACGAACTCCTGTTGCACGTTCGCGGCGGTCCGCTGAAGGAGTTTGCCCTCGACGGCGTCGATGCGGACGCCGCGCCGCTCGGCGACGCGACGATCACACGCGCGCGAAGCGGCCAAGCTGCCGGACCTCCGATCCTGCTCGTTCCCAGCTATCACGAGTCTCAGGTGAGCTTCGAGCTGAGTGCCAAGCGCGGCGTGGGCACGGGCACCTATTTGGTGCGCTTCGCCTATCAAACCAACCTCGGGACTCGCGAACTGCTTCATCGTGCCGGCGATCGGGTCGACGTCCATTGGGAAGGCTTGAGCTTTACCGACGGCATCGACTCGCTACAGACGACTTTCGTCGTGCCTCGCGCATCGATCGAACCCAGACTCGTCGCGGAGTCGGGGGATGACGCCGTCGGCATGGTGGTGACTGATGAAGGGGTGTTCTTGAGTGAGGTGTCTCGGGGGGCGGAGCACGACCGCCTGCAGCTGACGCGGCCGCATGTCGCAAAGGGTGAACGAGTCACCTGGAAGGTGCGAGTGGCCAGTGACGTCTTCGAGAGCGCCAGTGTGACCGAGGAAGGGACGCAGGAAGCGCCGCCGCCCGCCGTCGCCCCCCTGCCGAAATCCACGCCGGTCGCGATGCCTCATCCCTGGCTGTGGCTGGCGGCTGCGCTCGGCGGACTGCTGTTTTCGCTCCTCGTCGGATTGCGCCAGCGTTTGGGGGTGGGGCACTTCGTCTTTCGTTTCAGGGCGTGGGCCAGATACACGCTGATCGCGGTTTGTATGGGCGCAAGCCTGGCTGCCGCGCTGGTCTACGAGCAGGCATCGCTGGCTGGCGTCGGCCTGATCGCCGCGATGTTGCTGACGCTCCAGAAGTCCCGGCGACCGCCCATCGAACCCAAGGGCCCGGGACGCTGGCGCGCAGTTCAGTTGGATGAGGTCGAGCTACCCATCCTGCCTAAGCTCGCCCGCTTTCGTTGGCTCGATGCGAGCAGCGGGGTGGGGCTGGTGGTGTTCGCGCTCGCCCTCGTTGGCTTCGGCATCGCCGGACTGCGCTTGTTGGGGACCTCGCCATACCACTCCGCCATGACGTTGGTGTACTCGACGGCGCTGGTACCTTTGTTCTTCACGCTCGGAACGGCCAGTCACCGGTCACTCGTCGAAGAGCAGTGTGAGTTTCTGATCCGTTTGGTCAAACGTTTGCGTCGCCGCAAAGGGTTGGAGCTCGAGGCTGTCGGGCGCTACGGGTTGGACCGAGAGCTGCCCGACGAGTTGCGTTTGCGCGTCGGCTTTGCAGAAGCGCGCGCCGGTCTGATCAGCGTGGAGGTGGGGCTCGGCTTCGTCGACACCTCTCTGAGACGCCTGCTCGTTCCAGCGGTGATCGTGCGGGTGAGGGAAGACTCTGCTGCTCATCAGGCGTTGCCTCGCGACGCACACTGGAGTCGGGGTCGCAGCGCGGACGAGCGAGTAGCGGTGGTGCGAGCGCCCCTGCCGTTGCAGAGTTCGTGCATCGAGACCCTCGGCGAAGTGGTTGCCCGGTTGCGGGAGCCGAAACCCACGCGCAAACGGCGGCCGCGCAACAGTCATGATTCCCAGAGTCGTGCCAGGTCCCGGGCCAGAGGCAACTCGACGTCGAAGCTGTTGACGCCCTCGCTGCCCAGCCACGTCAGCCGGTGAGCGTGCAGTGCGTGGCGTTCGAGTCCGGGTACCGGGCGTCCGCCGTATAGTGCGTCCCCGAGAAGCGGGTAACCTGAGAGCGCCAAGTGCGCGCGGACCTGGTGGCGGTAGGCCGTGAAGACTCGCGCATGGACCAGGCCGAGCTCACCTCGAGTCTCGACGGCGACGACTTCCGTGCGGGCGTCGACGGCTTTGCCTCTGATCGCCGACCCGGTAGCCACCTTGCGGCGGCTACTCCTGCTCGGCCCCAGTGGCAGCTCGATCGAGCCTGGTCTGAGGCCATCCGGTGAATGGACGAGCCCGAGGTAGCCTTTGATGAGCCTGCCGGCGGCGGCGCCCGCTCTCAACTCGGTGAAGGCGAGTCGGGTCTTGGCACAGAGCAAGAGTCCAGACGTATCCGTGTCGAGCCGACTGAGCAGACCAGCATCGTGCTCTCCGTAGCCCACCCCGCGCGTCTCGGGATGACGTTCGAGGAGCGCGGCGGCGACCGACGGCGCCGGGCGGCCCGGCAGGGACACGCTGGGTTGCCCAGCGGGCTTGTCCACGATCACGAACGTGCTCGTTTCCAGGACGATTCGAAGCGGCCAATGAGAGGCCGGCCTGGCAGGGCCTTCGATGGTCAGCTGCATCCCAGTCTCGGCGAGAGCGCCCTTGGCCACGGGGGTCGAACCCCGTAGCACGCGCCCCTCCGAAAAGAGCGCGCGCACGGCTCCGCGCGACAGCGCCGGCAGACGTTTCGCAACGACGCGATCGAGGCGAACGCCTGCCTCAGCTTCCGTGACGACGAACCACTGCCGCTTCACCACTCGCCGGTCACCCCCAACGCCCACGGTCGTGGGCCCCAGGGCTGTCCGAAGTCGAGCTGAGTGAGCATGGGCGCGACGTGTCGCGAGCTGGCATCATCAGCGCCGCCATCGACGTCTGTGGTCAACGCATACCCGAGGACGCCACCCAGGATCGTGCCTGCGAGAACGCTGCCGACCCAAATGCGCGTCTCTGTTGCCGTCACTGCGTCCCCCACGAGAACTGGGCTGGCGCCAGCGGCTCCCGTCAGTCCGCCGAGAAATGCGCTCAAGTCGACGTAGACCAGGCGCGTGGGTGACGGATCGGGGACTTGCGTTGCGACGAAGCCCGCCACAAGCGTACCGACGGCCAGCCCCGTGCCCAGCCCAAGGCTGGGGCGCTCTTCGATGTCGGCCTCCGCCAAGCGTTCCGTCAACGCACCGAATAGACCTCCAAACACGGCCCCTGAATGTGTCAACAACGCGCCCCCTTGGCCGACCTCGGCCGTGCTGATAGCGACGGTTCCCAGGCTCAGGCCTGCGGCAGCGCCGAGCAGACCGTAGGCGTGACGGTGAGAGGCGTGCTCTAGATTTGCGCCATCGGCTATGAGCAGCGCGGAGGTCGTAGACCACAGGGTCGTGGCGGAAAGATACCAGGCCTCCCCGGTGGTCACCTGCCACTCGTCCGCAGCAACCAGGGACGCGCCCACACCCACCCCCGCACCCAGTGTCATGAGCGGATAGATGAGCCTCGTATCACTCGAGCCGGCAATGTGCTCCAAGGAGAAACCCACGTAGCCGCCGACCAACGCGCCGGTGACCGCCAAGTAGGCACGCCCATCGGATTCGCGAGGGGGCGCGGGTGCGGTTTGCATCGGTGGGGGACCTGGGTGCTCCGGCCCTCGCACGGTTTTTTGAAGATCGCGCAGCATCTTGAGCAGCGTGACGACCAAGGTTTCGTCGGTGACGTTCTCGACCATCACTCGCAGCAAACGTTCTCCGGGGGCGACCGCAGAGAGCCGCAGTTGCAAGCCGCCACTCGTTCGGGTCAATTGCGCGGCCAAACTCCAACCACGTTTCGAGGAGGCAAGTAGCGAGCGTTCATCGGTGTGCCCGGAGGTCGGAGGCGAGAAAGCGACGTCGATGGCGAGGTCCTCCGCACCATCAGCGAGGGTTTGGTCTGTCAGCCGCCACAATCGTTCGAGTTGCCCATCTGCTGAAGGGTGGGCGCCATCGTCGAGTGCCCTGCCATCATCGGCAACCGCAGCGTTGCTGCTCGCGCTCGACGGGGGAGGCGCGTCGGACGTCGGAGGGGCTCGGTTGGAGTTCTCTGTGCCTGCCTCTGGACCTGGTTGGGTGGGGGCTGTCTCCTCTTCGCTTGGCCCAGACTCCGTTGCCGCGTCGCTTGGCGTCGCGTCAGGTACTGAGGTCTCTGCTCGCTGCTCGCTTCGGTCCGGTGACGCGGTTTGCGAAGAGCTTTCCGGTTGAGCCGCGGCCGGCGAGGCCAAAAGCCCAACCCACGACACCTGGGCGATGACCCATCGCGCTCGCCTCAGCGTGGCACGGGACGAGGGGCGCTTTCGCATCTCGTCCGCTCGCTCAGAACATCACGGTGGCGTTGAGCCAAGCGTCGACGCCTGAAGACGAGTTGACGCGGAATCTCCGCCCGGGCGTGTTGAGCACCTCACGGAAGTTCGCATTCGGAATGCCTGTTGCCGAGATCGCCCCGGAGAGCGTGTTGCGGCAGGGCCCGGCTTTGGTGACGTCGTCTTTGAAGTCGGGATTGCAGGGCTGGTCGTAGGTGATCAGATGCCCTTGCACGAAGGTGTAGCCCAGGCCCAAGTTGAACTTGAGGTATTCGCCCGCCATCCACGTGCCTTGGGTGCTGAACGTGTAGATGCCGTAGGGCTGCACGTCGGTGATGCCCGTCATGAATATCTTCTCGGAGTTTTCATCGACGACGGAAGGCGTTTCGTCCGAGTTGGGGCCGTCGTTGGCCGTGTACTCGGCAAAACGCGGTTCGCGCAACGAGGTGGCACTGCTGCTCCCCAGCGCGTCGAAGAGCTCGGAGTAGTCCCTGCCTTCGGAGCGGTAGGTTCCCGCAAAGCGGAAGTCGAGCTCCACGCGCTGATAGCGCTCGAGCTGCTCCCAGGGCATGACCGACATGCCCACTACCAAGGTTCCTTGCAGTGGTGGATGATTGACCAGTGCGCCTTCGACGTCGGTCAGTCCGAAGTCACTATCGCTGTTCTGGAACTCGAACAGCCCTTCGATACCGGCGTAGGGCTCGATGTAGCGCACGCGTTTGGACATGTAGGTGCGGAAGGCCAACCCGGTCGTTCCTCGCGAAACGCCTGGGTCTCGTCCGCCGGAGAATCGATCGCCCTCGAGCTCCGTCTCGCCCGCGATACCGTTCTGATTGACGTCGCTCGGGTGGGCACATTTGACGCGGTTGTCGCCCGCTGCCAAAGGCGCGTCGTTGCACGCGTGCATCGGCTCGGAAACGTTGAAGCGCCCCTCGATACCCGCGACCCAGGTCGGACGCGACGGGTTGCGCCACTGGTTCATGAGCCCGAAGTCGAGTCCTGCGGCCAGATACTCGATGCCGCTGCGGGTAGGTGAGTGGAAGGGGAGGCTGAACAAGCGTTCGCCGGGGTAACCCTGCAGCGTGAGGTTCTGAAGATTCGCGCTTCCGTCAACGCCTTCCAGCTTGCTGTCGTTGGAGAGGATGATGGGCATGCGCAAGACGGCGGCGATGTCCTTGTAGATACCGATGTCCAGACGTGTGTTCATCCGCGTCGTGACCTCCGTATACTCAGCGACGTTGAGCGTGCTTGCCGTGAAGCCACCACTCGAGAATTCGGCTTCGGAAATGGAGGTCTCGCGGGTGATCTGCGCCGTCTTCCACGTCTGTTGGAACCCGAGCGTGAAGTGGAGGTCGAACGGGTCCCGATCATCGAAGGCATCGGCGACCTGCACGATTTGGGCGGGTTCGCGCAACACCAGCGGTTCCGTGACGCTGATCGGTTCATCTGCCCAAGCGGCGGGGCCGGCGGTGAAACCAACGGCGAGTATTGCCACTTGGAGTGCGTTTCGGCTGGCAACGAAGCCACGGCGTCCAGCGCCGGTCGGGGCACGCCTGGTTCGAGTCTCGTTCCACATCCTGCAGCTGCCGTTCATGGTGAGCCACCCCGAGTTGGGCTTGATACCGCCCGTACCTCCCGGTCTGGGCAGCTGTCGGGGTAGTGCGTTGGTGACGCTACCTGTACACGCGCGAAACTGCAACGGAACTCGACTCTCAGCGGCTACCGAGTCCGCCGCCTCGCCAGCGTCGTCCGAGGGGGCTTCAGGGGCTCGCGCGCCAAGCTGTTCAGCCTGAGATTTCAGCTACTTGCCTTTCGCGGCTTCGAGACCCGGGCCGCGCGACTCGGCATCGCCGTCGAGTTTGGCCGAGGTTCCGGGTCGCTTGGGGCACTCGGAGCCTGGCCCGTTGGGAGCCTCGAGCCCGATCCGGGCATCGCCGAGGCCGGTGCGATGACGGTTCAAGCGTCGAAATCGGGCGGCGGCGGGAGCTTGTTGGTGAGGCGATCGTCGTCATCGTCGTCCTCCAACATGAAAAGCTCCTCGGTGATGTCCTCCGGCTCTAGCTCTTCTGCCAGCTCGACACGAGCTGCGCCGAGGTCTCGGGTGGTTTCCGCGAGGCGTTCCGCAAGCACGCCGGTGAACTGCCACAGCAGCTTCACGGCGATTCGGGGCTGGTTTCTGAGGATCTCGAAGAACTCCGCCCGTCGCATCACGAGCATCTCGGTCGTATCTTTCGACAGCACCGTCGCCGAGCGGGGCTGATTGCGGATCAGGGCCATCTCGCCGAAGTTCTCGCCCTCGGAAAGGGTCTTGACCTCCGTCTCGCCGCGCAGGATGCGCACGGTGCCGGCTAGCACGACATAGAAGCTCTCTCCGCGTTCACCTTCCGTGACGATCGCTTCGCCGTCGGTGTAGCGATGCACTTCCGTGACTTGCAGCACCCGTCGCAGCTCGCGGTCATCCAAATGGCGGAAGAGCGGAACCTGCGCCAGCACGTTGCGGCGATGCTGGAGTTCCTGCAACCGTGCTTGGTCTTTGGAGCCGAGCTCCCCGACGGCGACCAGGACGGCGGTGATGTTGTCTTTGCCGCCGCGCTCGTTCGCAGTGGCGATCAGCTTCTTCGTGATCGCCTCCAAATCTTGCCCCGAAATGATGGCGGCGAGCTCCTCCCCGCTGCCGTGGGGCTCCTCGAAGTACTCGCTGAGTCCGTCGCTGCACAGCAAGAAGCGATCACCTTCGGCGATGTCCATCACCAAAGATTCCGGCTCGCAGCTTTCGTACACGCCGACCGCGCGGGTGATCGCGTTTTTGGGGGCCAACTGCATGACTTGGTCCCTAGACAGCTTCTTGCGTTTGACGAGCTCGTTGTAGACGTTGTGGTCGTCCGTCAGTTGCTCCAGGGAACCCGAGCGCAGTAGATACAGCCGACTGTCGCCGACGTGGGTGATGAACGCCTGGCTGCCGAGGAACATGATGGCCACCAAGGTCGTGCCCATGCCTCGCTTGGCCGCATCCGCCTGGGCCGCTTCGTGCACCTTGTGCGAGGCGCGGTTTGCAGCAAATTCGAGAACGTTGAGGATCTCACGTTTGCTGACCTTGTCGGCGCCTTGTTTGCCAGCGAGGTAATCCTGAAGGATGTCCTCCTCTTGCTTCAGCTCCTCCCGAATGGTGGTCGCGGCGATCGCGCTCGCGACTTCGCCTGCGGCGTGACCACCCATGCCATCACACACGACGAAAAGGGAGAGCGCTTCGTCAATGAGGTAGCTGTCCTCGTTGTGGTCGCGCTTCTTGCCGACGTCCGACAGGGCGGCGAAGTTCAAATTCGCGGCTTCCATGCTCCGCAGCTAAGGTACGCGAAAGGCGTCGCACATTCCACGTTTCAACGCGGGCAAGTACAAGACATCACCCTTCCTGGGGGTTGGATGTGGCATGCTCACGCCGCATCGAGCACCCCGAGGGCGGCTACCGACCGGGCACCACCGCGGGCGACGACCACGTGATCGAGCAGGGGGATCCCGAGAACGTGGCAAGCGTCCGCGAGGCGCTCCGTCATGTAGATGTCTTCCGGGCTCGGCGTTGGATCGCCGCTCGGGTGGTTGTGCACGACCACGATGGCGGCCGCAGCATTGCGGACGGCTGGCCTGAGCACGTCTCGCGGCGCCACGGAGCATCCCAGCAGTCCCCCTTGTGCCACGCGCTCGGCTCGTTTGAGGCGATTCCTGCCGTCGAGGCATAGCAGCCACAGCTCTTCGTGTTCGAGGTGCACGAGTCGAGCGCGCGCCCAGTCGAGCACGTCGAGGTGGGAGTCGAAGGTCTCGGGAACTGGGCGCTCGACGAAGCAGCGGCGCCCCAACTCCAACGCGGCCAACAGTCGTCGTCCGCGGCGCGCGCCCAGATCCGCGATCAGCAGAGGCTCTACGGTGCGAGCATCGCCCAGTTCGCTGAGGTGGCTCAGGCGAGTGAGCAGGCGTTTTGGTCCCGCGTTGCCCTTGGGGGCTCCCACGACACAGGCCAACAATTCTTCATCCGACAGATTGAATGGCATGGTCGCCGGTGAGCAGGATCCATGCCGGGCACCCTGCAACCCGTGTGTTCGGAGCGGGGTGGCAGCGGGGCTTGACGTCGGATGGCCGTCGCCGGCGCCGGCCGGTTTCGACGGCGCTAGGCGTCGTCGTCGCGCTCGACCCACTGCGGCTCTCCCGCAGGTAGCAATGCCAGCAGCGCCTCGAGTGCTCGACCCGCCGCTTCGTTGGACGAGGAGTCGATCGTTATCTTGGTGCGATAATTCTCATCGAACCACTTCGGATAGGAGCCAACTTCTACCGTGGCGTGATCTGCGACCACTTGGTCGAGCAAGGGTTTGAGGTTGCCCTCGTCGAGCTGGGTGTACACCGAGTGGGTGACGAATTTCACTGGTCCGCGCACGTGCGCGCGCAGAGACGCGAGCTTGCTGCGGAAGAGCTCCGGGACTCCCGGGAGCACCCACGTCTCGTCGATGATCACGGTGGGCCACGAGGCGGCGTCCGGGATCACGATTTGAGCTCCGTCTGGGACGCGGGCCATGCGCAGGTGTGCCGGCTTCAGACGTTGCCCGTAGACGCGCTCGAGAATCGCTCGAAGTCTGGGGTGCTCGATCAGTTCGACGCCGTGGGCACGGGCGACCGCCTCCATCGTCACGTCGTCGTGGGTGGGGCCCACGCCGCCGCTGGTGATCACGAGCTCGGCCGTCGCTCGGAGTGCCTTCAATTCCGCGACGAGGAGGTCGATGTCGTCTGGAACGAAATTGGCGCGGATCAGGCGAATACCCAAGCTACGCAGCGTGCCGGCCAGAGCGTGCAGGTTCTGGTCTTCGACCTTGCCCGTCAGTAGCTCGTTCCCGATCAACAGCGCAGCAGCAGTTTCGACGATCCGCATCGCTTCCTTCAGTCGTCGGCGTCCAATTCCTCGACGATGGGTGTGCCATCTTCTCCGATTTCCAGCAGCAGCTCCACACGCTTCTCCGCGGCATCCAAGGTGCGTTGCGAGGACTTGGCCAATTGCATGCCTTCTTCGAACAGGAGCAACGAGTGTTCGAGCGGATGCTCGCCACTTTCCAATTCCTCCACGATCTCGGCTAGCCGTTGAATCGACTTCTCGAAGGTTGGGGCGTCAGACGCCTCGTCGGCTCTCGGTTTCGTTTTGCGTGCGGCCATCCCCAACGAGAGATAGCGGAAGCGGGCTCGAAGCCCAAGCCAGTCCGAGAACCGAGGGGCAGGAAGCGCTCCTTCACTGCGAACGGGGGGCCCACCGGGCGTCCACCGGTGCGTCGTCAAATCCGAGCACTATCACCTGACCGTCGGGAGCTGCTTTGACGGAAAAGGCGCCGCCTGCGTCGGTCGTGAGTACGACCACCTGGTTGGCGGCCTGCTCGCCCAAAGACAGCCACAGCACCTGTTGGCCGCGGATGCTCTCCTCGATGGGCCCCCGAGCCGCCAGGCGCGCCAAGTGCCGCACCCCTGGGTCGGGGTCGAAGTCCCGGGCCATTGCCAGGAGGCGGT
>JBNKZR010000299.1:0-9826 GCA_050301735.1 Polyangiaceae bacterium
ATACGGCACCGCAGCGCCCTGCCCGGTGTGGACCACGGTCCAACGAAAGTCGGTGGCTTCGCTCAGTTCGCCCTGCTCCAGAGAATCCCCGTACGCAGTTGCGCAGCTTCTACGGTTTTCAGCGCTGCCCTCAAACGATGGCCGCGCTCTTCGACCTGTGCCGTCGAACTCGCCAAAAGCACATCCAATGCTCGTCGGTCGCCCGGGGTTCGAACCACGCCGAGTAGCTCGTCGGGGAGCGTGGACAGCGGCTCGACACGCGTCATCCCGAGCAGCCGTCCTTGATCGCGCAGAAGGCGTTCATGAACCAGATTTGGGACGCATCGAGCAAGATCGACGTGCCGGGGATGAGCTGGCGTTCGTACATCAGGTTGGTAGACCCCGTGACGTGGGGTAGGCCGAAGAAGTGCCCGAGCTCGTGCGCCAAGGCGTGCCCGAACCACGCAAGGCTTCCGTTGTACAGGGCAACCATCACGCCATCTTTGACGATCGAGTCCTTCCAACAGGTTCCGATGGGCGGGGCCAGACCGCCCCATCCCGTAAGTGTTCTAGTCACCAAGAAGCAGTCGACTCCGTCGTTGGAGACCGACCAGCCCATCATCATTTGCTCGACCTCGGTTTGTGAATCGATGACGGCCAGGTCGCCAGCAGGAATGGTGTACCAGAGCACGCGACCGATCGTCACCCCGGCTTGGCGATACAGTTCCCTTGCCAGGTGAACCCCCGCGCTGGCGGTTCTGAAATCGCGTGTGCTCCAGCTGCCCGTGCGAATCAGGTTGAGGTTGGCGTACGAACCACGTGTTAACCGGGTTACGTGGTCCAGCAGGGAGAGTTGCGGCGGTGCGCCTCTGACCACCGGAATGCCCGCCTTGAACCCAAACAAGTCGTGCTGGATGCTGAAGGTGGAACCCAAGCCCAGGCATTGCGCAACACTTCTGACGGAAGCCATGAACCCTCGCTACGAGAGACGAGGCTATCACACTGGATGCGATTGGAGAAAGACTGGAAGGTCAAAGGGGGCAGGTGCTCGACGACGAGCCAGGTCCCCGCCGCTTGCTCGAGACGCGGTGACACATCGACTCCGATGTTGAAGACACTTCCGTCGGCGGCGCGTTCCCAGCGGGTCGTCGGCCGAGCAGGGGGCGGCGGCCACTGCAACCCATTAATCGCTGGCTTCGACGCGGCCTTGATCGCGCAGCTGCTGCACCGCCTGCTCGACCTGGGTGCGATCCGCCAAACTGACAGACGTTGGAGATCCTGCATATCCCACACCGAAGTCGCCGTAGAGCGGCGTCCACTCTCCCGCTGCGACGTCGATGGAGGCGATCAGTCGCTGGACGTCCTCGGCTCCAGCACCGTGCGGGTCGGAGCCATTTGGGCGTCATGCGCCACGCCCGGAACTTTGCCGAGCAGGAACGTACTGAAGGGAAATGGGATTCAGCAAGCTGTGGAGATGGAGCGCCCTGGTCGTCACCGCATGCGCGGGCAGCCAACCAACCGCGAAGCCACCGAACGTCGCAGCGGACGGCGCTCCGCTCCAGCTGAAGAGCGACGAGCCAGATCTCGGTCTACGCTTGGTGAGCGCGGCCCCCGAAGGTGAGATAGATAGCGAAGCTGTTCAAATCCATTTGCTTTTCACTCGCCCAATGCGCGCGCTCGGCCTGGCGGGACAGCAGCCCACTCCTCCCATCGCGATCGAACCGAACATCGAAGGCGCCTGGAATTGGGTCGGCACGAATGGGCTGCTGTTCGTTCCAAACAAGGACGCCGTCGAACCCGCCACCAAGTACACCGTGCGAGTACCATCGTCGCTCTTGGCCTTGGACGGATCGCCTCTGAAGGAGGGCCGAGAGTTCAGCTTCGAAACGGAACGCCCGCGTTTCGTCGGAGCGTACGCGCTCAACCCCGACACGGATCCCGAAGCGATGGATCAAGGCCCGCTTCATCCCGATAGCACCATCGTAGTCGAGTTCAGCCAACCGGTTACGCCAACAGCGCTCAAAGCAGCTTTGACCGTCACCGCAACCGAACGCGGTCAGGAGGATGCTCCAAGTCGCCCGGTCGAGGTTGAAATCTCGCGCCCCAACGACAAGACGCCCAGACGGCTTCAGCTTGCACCAACCCAGGCGCTGCCCCTGAATACCAACTTCAGACTGACGGTCTCCAACAAGCTGCGAGGTGAACTCGGGCCTTTGCCGATGGCGAAGGCTGAAACGCACGTCCTAGAGACCTACGCGCCACTGCAGCCAACCATGTGGTGCAACGACAAGTGCCTGTCGCCCGCCGTCATCAGCTTCAACAACAGCATTGACACCAAGCGTGCGCGCTCGGCAATCCGCATTTCTCCAGCCATCCCGCATCGCATTTCATTCGTGCGCAATGGCAATGACGACAGCGTGCGCGAGGTTCAAATACACGCGAACTTCAAGCCAGGAAAACGCTACGAAATCAGCGTTGAGCCCACGGTCAAGGACGAGTACGGCCAAACGCTCGCCGAACGCTTCAGCAGTCAATTCATCATCGGAAAGGCTTGGCCAAACATCAACCTGGGAGCTGAATCAGGCTTCATCGAACCCGGGCTCGGCAGCGGACCGCTCATCGCAAGCGTCAATCTAGCGCAATACGATCTGTTGACCGCGGCGCTAACTCCCGACCAAGTACTCGACTGGTACCGCACACAGTGGGACACCGACAACCCCACGCTGCCGCTGTTGCAGCGACAAAGAATCGAGCCTGCCGAGCGCATCAACCTCCAGCAGAACGAGCGTGTGTCGTTCAGCTCCATCGCTGGCAAACGCTTCGGCGCCAAGCTGATCGGCTTTGAAGCCAGCTGGCAATCCCCGGTCAGCGACAAGCCCGAGACAGCCAAACAGACGGCGCTATTGCATCCCACGGACCTGGCAGTCAGCTCTCGCCTGTCCAGAGATGGCGGTGCGGTGTGGGTCACGCGCATGTCGGACGGCACTCCGGTCGCTGGCGCCGACGTGCGCTTGGTCGGTGTCGAAGGATTTACCAAGACGTACCGCACGGACTCTGGCGGTGTGGCCTTGATTCGTGATCGACTGCCGGAGCTACCCGACAACCGACGCGGCGGCCTGGTGGTCGCCGAGAGTGACGACGATTGGTCTTACAGCTTCTTGCCACGCCTGGAGCAACGCAGCTACCGACAACTCGGTGAAGTCTTCGTCGACCGAGGTATCTATCGGCCGGGAGAACCCGTGTATGTCAAGGGTTGGGCCCGCGAGGAGTTGGAACGAGATTCCGCGCCGATCAGCGGACAAGAAGTCCAGCTGACGCTCAAGCGGGGGGACGTAGAAGTCGACCAAGTCACGACGCTCACCAACGCATTTGGTGGCTTCAGTGCACGATTCGAACTTCCGCTCCAAAGTCCGTTGCAGGCTCACTACGTAGTCGCCAAATCGGGCACGATTGTCGTCTACGCACGACTGAGCGTGGGCGAATATCGCCCATCGGAGTTCACAGTGACGGTCACACCCGACTCGAGGCAGCTGACCCGTGGACAACAGCTGTCCGGCAAATTGGTCGGAGAGTATCTGTTTGGTGGACCCATGGCAGACGTCCACGGCACATATCAACCGTTTTCTGAGCGAGCCATTTTCACGCCCAAAGATACGAATGGCTTCAGCACCGACGCGTGGACGCACCAGACGTTGCTGATGACGCGACCTGAAATCCAGCAACTATTCATGTCGGCCCACAAAGATAACGGCCGCACCATCACGCTCGATGCCTCGGGCACGGCATCGTTCAAGACGACGACCGCACTCGAAATGTTCGGCGCCGCACAGGTGGGCGTGAGCGCCACCATTCTGGACAAGAGTCGGCAGACGGTCAGCGCACGCGGCAGCGCGCTAGTACATCCCGGAGACTTCTACCTCGGCGTGCGAAGACCGGAGGTCAAGACCAAAGCCGGACAGCAGCTCAGGCCCCAAGTGATCGCGGTCACCCCAGAGGGCCAGCGTGTAGCGGGAAAAAGCGTTCGCCTCTCGTTGTATGACGGGCCTGGCTGGTGGTACCGGGAGAGCTTCGAGCCAAAGCTACTGGGCGAATGCCAGGTCACGACCGGCAATGCCCCCGTCAGCTGCCCACTCCGCCCACCCAAGGGCGGCAGCTACGTGGTGCTAGCTCGCGCCGTAGACGATCGACAAAACCCAATCCTGGCGTCTGTGGACGTGGACGTCGAAGGCCGCCGCGAGAACCCCTTCGAGAGCTTCCACGTCGAACACGTCGAAGTGAGAACCGACAAGTCCAGCTATCGCGCGGGGGAGACTTGCAAAGTCTTGGTCACCACGCCGTTCAAGAACGCTCCAGTGCTGCTGACGCTCGAAGAGCGAGGTGTGCTCTGGTCGGAGCAGCAACGCGCCAAGGGCCACGTGGCCCAGTTTGAAGTCCCCGTTAGCGATCGAATCGAGCGCAACGCGACGCTCGTGGCGCAAACGACGCGAGGTTCCGGCGGCATCAAGTTCAACGAGGAGCAGAGCTATCGAGATTGGGGGAAGGGTCCGCAGCTGCGCACCGGCTCTGCTCGCATCGACATCGATCAGAGCCACAAGCGCTTGAAAGTCGATGTCAGCCCGGCATCGCTTGACGTCAAACCCGGTTCGACCGTCCCCGTCACGATCCACGTGGCTGATGCTCGCGGAAAGCCCGAACCCGTCGAAGTCGCCGTGTACGCCGTCGACGAAGGCGTCTTGCAGCTGACCAGCTACGACACGCCGCAACTGCTCTCCGCCTTCACCCCGCCCCGCGAAGATCTAATCAACGCCGAAGATAGTCGCCAACACATGGGGTGGTTGTACAGACCCATGATCCAGATGTACGCGGGCGGCACCGGACAGGGCTTCGGCGCAGGCCGCGTTCGCCTGGGTGGCTCGCACAAGACGCGGGCCCCCAAAGTACGCATGGGCATGACGTCAGTCACCCCCGCACAACCGCCCCGCGGAGACTTTTCGACCACTCCGTTTTTCAAAGCCAACGTTCAAACCGATGCTCAGGGCAACGCTACCGTCCAGGTCAAATTGTCCGATTCGATCACGAGCTATCGCATCATGGCGGTAGCGGTCGGCAAACGGGATCGCTTTGGCTCCGGTGAGGCTAGCATCCGTACCAACCTACCACTGATGGCGAGACCGGCTTTGCCGCGTTTCGCGCGCGTGGGGGACACTTTCGAAGCCGGTGTCATCGTGACGACCAACGGCGTGAATCCTGGGCAGGTCCTGGTGAATGCCAAAGCGGAAGGTGCGCGCATCGAAGGCCCCGCCCAAAAGAGCGCCAAGCTAGGCAAAGACCAGACCCAGGAGGTGCGCTTCAAATTCGTTGCCGGCAAAGCGGGTGATGCCGCACTGGTGTTCGAAGTCGCCGCGGGCAACTTTCGCGACTCCGTGCGCATCCTGCTGCCTGTGCAACTGCCTGCTACGCCCGAGGCGGTCGCCGCATATGGAAAGACCCAATCAACGCGTGCAGAGCAGCTAGCAGACCTGAGTCAAGCATCACGCGACTTTGGAAAGCTGGACGTCAAACTGGCTTCGACCGCGCTGGTGGGTCTGGACAGTGGAATGGACCAACTGGTGCAGTATCCTTGGGGCTGCACCGAGCAACTGTCCAGTAAGTTGATGCCATTGCTGCCCCTAAGCGACCTGGCCAAAGACTTCGAGATCCCGCTCCCCGAGGATGTTTCCGGCATGATCGACGCCACCCTCGCACAAATCCTCGGGCGGCAGCATTACAGCGGTGGCTTCAAGCTGTGGCCCGAATCCGCAGCGGCTTCACCATGGCTCACCGCCTACGTACTGACGGTTCTGCACGAGGCCAAGCAGCGCGGTCGAGCCGTACCCGACCGAGCCTTGTCCAAGGCCAAACGTTACCTGATTGACCACGTCGAGTCTTATCTCGACGACACGGACCACGACGATCTCTCACGCCCAACGATGGCGTTCGCCACCTATGTTCTGACCAAATACGGTGACCCTCAGTGGCGATGGTTGAAGTATCTGATGGACAGCCACAACCAGGCTGACCCGACCTTTGCTCACGCCCTTGCGTTGCAGGCGTTCGTCCACGCCAAGCGGCACTATTCCGACCGTCCTGGCAACGTTACTCCGAAGTCCCAGCAACTCCGAGACAACTGGCTCTCCACGCACATCGACAAGCTCACCAAGTTGCTCGAAGGTCGCCTGCGGGTCAGCGGCAATCGTGCCTTCGTTCGGGGGAAAGAGAACGGCGATTGGCGCCACCTTTTCGACTCGGGTACGCGCACCAACGCCATGGTATTGGAGGCGCTGCTGTTGGCAAATCCCGAGCATCCGCTGGCGGATCGCCTGGCGAGGGAACTGCTGGCGGCACGTGTTGGGGGGACGTGGCGCAACACTCAGGAGACTAGCTACGCCTTGTTGGCACTCGATCGCTACCGCCACGTGCAGGAGCCAAGTGTTCCAAACTTCAACGCCGTGGTGTGGCTGGGCGAACGAAAGCTGGGCACCACTCGGCATCGCGGACGCAGTGCCCGGGCACAAACATTGGAGCTGGCGATGTCCCAGCTTCCGTCCACAGGCACGAGCCTCGCGTTCCAAAAGCAAGGCGAAGGACAGCTATTTTACGAGGCGTTACTGACGTACTCCCCCAAGAAGTTGCCAACTGCCTCGCTCGACCGAGGGTTCCACGTTCAGCACCGCTTCTATCGCTTGGACTCCGAGGGCTTGAGCCAAGAGGCGATTTACGGTGCAGCCCCCAGTGAGCGCCTGTTCCGCGCCGGAGAGCCCGCCCTCGGAGACGTGATTGTCATCACCCCGACGCGGCGCAACTACGTCGTGATCGAGGCTCCCCTACCCGCTGGGTTCGAAGCACTAGACGTGTTGCTGGACACGAACCGGGAGGATCCGTTGTCGCAACTGGATCTGAGTGGGGCTCACGTCGGGTTCACGCGCATCCCGAATTATCGCCGGGAATTGCGCGACAACAAGGTCGTCTACTTCATCGACCAGTTGGAGCCGGGAATGTATCGTTTCAACTTCGTCGTCAGGGCCACCACCAAGGGTACATTCGTCGTGCCAGCGGCCCGAGCCGAAGAGATGTACGCCCCAGAAATCTTCGGACGAGATGCCGCCAAGACAATTGAAGTTCGTTAGCCCACTGCGTCTCGAAGCGGCAAGCCGCAGCATCCAACCTACTGGCAAAAGCATGAGAAGTGTGCGTGCTAGAGTCATCTTCTTCACCCGGCAGCTCGAGTTGAGCTCCCTGTGGGGAACCCACGCGACAGTTTGGGCAAGGAGCAATTGGAGGCTGCCCTGCCCTTTCGCTGGCGACGCCCCTCATGCAACGCCCCAGTAGCCCGCGAAGTATGCAGCGACTCGCGCGAGCGTTTCACTGTTGCAGTGGCGACGTGTAGGTAGTGAACGCCTGAAGGGCCACTGCATGCAAGGCAGCATCGGCTCGGCCAGGTGAAAAGCGCCGCCCGCGTTTGGTGAGCCCTGGATGGGCGCATTGCGTCGAGGCTGTCGTCTACCGTGGAATGAAGGTTTCGATTCGTTCGGCTGCCAAGTGGCGATCGCTCGTCGTGCCGGAGTCCGATGAGCCAGAGGCGCCTCAATCATCAGCCGCTGCTGACAGTGATGCGCCGGACAAACCGCGCTCCACTTGGAGACCATGGAAGGAGCTCCTCAAGCGCAGCTTCGACATTGACGTCAAGTGCGCGAAATGCGGCGGACCGATGCAGCTCAAAGCCTTCCTCGTCAGACCGCAAAGCCTCCGCCGGTTGCTGCGCACACTCGACGAGCCCACTCACGCTCCACAAAGACAGGTTACCTCGACTGTCACGTGCGAAGCTTCGACTGCGCGCGAACGCCTCCGTAGTGAAGCTCCCCGCAAAGTAGGCGCCTAGCTAGTGTGCCGAATCCAAGGTTCGTAGCAGAATTGCTGCGACCCCAGGTCGGGGGAAGTGGCAGCAATTCTGCGGCTGCGGCCGCCCTATTGATTCGGCACACGACCCTTTCGTTGGGTCTCGAACTTCTCGTTCGAGACACTAGCGTCCCTTGCGGAGGTGGCTGGGCGCCAAGACCAAGCCATCGGAGCGGCGGTCACCCACCACGTGCAGGCTCGAACTGCGGATCGCGAGCCGGGCAGTGGCGAAGATGTGGTGCCATTTGCGTGGACCTTTGGCTCTGGACGGGAAAACCCGTTGCCAGCTGCTCCGCGCCTTGACCACGTCGACTGAAGCGTGGGAGCGTCCAGCCCGACTCCAATTGGAGAAATGAGATGAGGCGATCCTGCGAGCGGGCAAGTTGGTGGATGTTCCTGGCGTTGACGCTTGGCTGCTCGGACGAGAGCGGGGACTCCGCACGAGGGAGCACTGCCGGTACCGCTGGTGATGTCGGTGATCCTGCGGGCGCAGTGGCCGTGCCCGGCAGCGGCTCGACCCCTGGCGCCCAGGTGAGTCCGCCGGGGACGCCTACTCAGGCGGTGACTACACCGACGCCAACGCCGCAAATGCCGTCGACGCCGATGCCGACCCCCTCGAGCACTGAACAGGGCGGTGCTGGTGGCGCAGGCACGATTGCCACCATGGCCGAGGGATCTGGTGGAGTGCTCGGCGCTGTGGGCGGGATGAGCGGTGTTGGTGCGGGCGGCGCCGCGGGGAGCGATGCTGGCTCCGGCGGAGTAGGCGGCGCTGGAGCTGGAGGTGCCGGGGGAGCCGTGAGTGGCTCAGCTGGAGCGGGCGGTTCAAACGCGGGGGGCGTCGGCGGTGCCACAGCTGGCACGGGTGGTGCTGCAGCGGGAGGCGCCGAGACCGGAGGGGCTGGCGGAATGGGGAGCGTGAGCGTTCATCCGGACGATGCGGTGGAGTTCGAAGGGCACTGGTACCGCCTGACCATGGCGGAGATTGGCGGCGCCGAAGCCGAGGCAATCTGTGAGGAGCAAGGCGGCTACCTCGCTTGTGTCGCGAGTGAATCCGAGGACGCGTTCGTGTTCTCTTTGGCCGGCACGACCCGGCCGTGGATCGGCCTCAACAACGAGGATGACGTCAATACGTGGGTTTGGGTCAACGGGATGCCCGTGACGTACACCCACTGGCAGCCGGGACAGCCTGACGCTCCCAGCACGGAGCGTTGGGTGAAGGTTGCAGAGGACGGCACGTGGGACGATGGCAACATCCCCACCAGCTACATCTGCGAATGGGATGACTGACAACTTGGGTCGCGACCATTGCGGGATGGCTCAACCGCAGCCAGCACCAGGTCATCCACTATCTGTTGGAAGAGAACCGAGTGCTGCGCGAGCAGCTCGGGGGTCGGCGGCTACGGCTCACGGATGGTCAACGTCGCCGTTTAGCGGTGCGCGCGAGAACGCTGGGTCGAAGGGCACTCACGAATGTCGCTTGCATCGTGACACCGGACACGCTGCTGCGCTGGTACCGAAAGTTGGTCGCGAAGAAGTATGACCGGAGCCGACGACGCCGCCCTGGACGACCCGTGACGGGGGCAGGTCTGGCACAACTTGTCGCTCGCATGGCGCGGGAGAATCCGACGTGGGGCTACACCAGGATCCGCGGCGCGCTGCGCAACCTCGGTCACGAGTTGGGGCGAAGCACCATCAAGCGCATTCTCGACGATCATGGGATCGAGCCGGCACCGGAGCGCAGCAGGCGCACTCCCTGGGCAAGGTTTCTGAAGGCTCACTGGGGAGCTATCGCTGCCGCCGATTTCTTCACCGTTGAAGTGCTGACGACTCGCGGCCTCGTCCGATACGCGGTGCTGTTCGTCAATGATCTGAAGACGAGGCGCGTTCATATCGCCGGCGTCGTCCACGAACC
>JBNKZR010000300.1:0-9777 GCA_050301735.1 Polyangiaceae bacterium
CGAAGAAGGCTCCCCGCACCGACAGAGCGTCGTCGGCGTCAACCGCCGCCGAGCTTCTGCACCAGCGACTGGCTGGTCTCGCACTGCTCCTTGTACGTAGTTGCGCCCTTCTTTCCGGCACACGCGCGCTTGTTGAAAGACTTCAGCAAGCGAACTGCCTTGTCCTTCTGAGGCGGCTTCATCGTGGCGTACGTACTACCCAGGTTGAAGGCGATCTCGGGGTGACTGTCCCCGGCCACCGCATTAGCGCTCTCGAGAGCGGAAATCCGCGACGCGTCGTCTCGCTTGGCTTGGTAGACGTTGGATAGGAGGGTGTAGATTGCGTACAGCGAGTTCTTGTTCTTCTGCACCTTGTCGAGCAGTCGTTCGCCGCCTTTGAGCACCTGCTCAGCCTGGTCGTAGAAGCGCAGGTGGATGTAGATCTCGCCCAACGGAGGATAGAAGTAGCCGACCTTCGGGTCATGCTCGATCGCCTTGGTGTAGTTCTCGATGGCTGCTTGCTCGTTGCCGGTCCACAGCATCGCGATTCCAAGCCAGTGGTAGCACTCGGCGTAGTTCGGATCGAGCTGGATGCATTTCTCGAGCGGCGCTTTCGCGTCCTCATAGGCATCCTTGTTGCCACCTTGGGCGATCTGAACGAGCGCGTAGCCTCGATAGTAGAAGTAGTCCGCGAAGTCCGGAGCTTGGGCGGCTGCTCGCGACAACACCGACTCCATTTTCCCCCACTCTTCCTGCTTCTGGTACGCCATAGCGAGCTTCCAGAAGATACGGTGGTTACTGGGATCGAGCCTGGAGGCTTCTTCGTACTTGGCAATTGCGCCACTGACGTTGACCGTCACAGCCTGGTCACCCTGGTTCGCCAGCTGAATGGCTTCGATATGATCGCGGCTGCAACTCATGAGCAGCATGCAAGCCAAAGCGCTGAACCCACCGTACCCGGCTGCTCGCCGAGCCATCTTCGTCATCTTCTGCCAGATCATCAGAGCACTTCCTCGTTATCTCTCTCGCACCGTTCACCTATTCACCACCGTCACTCACGTGAGCAGTCGCAGTTGGTTCGGAGATTACCTCCTCGGCAGCGTCAGCGTCTCGTACTATTTTTGTAGGCTTCACTTCAAGCATCGCAGCCCAGCAATTCCCCCGCTTCGACGCTACCCACCGGGGCGCCATGGGTAACTTTCCGTTGCACCCGTAGCAGCGCGTGCTCTCCCGCCCTCCGAGCACACACCCGGTCGTTCGCGGCTGGCCACGACCAGCGACCAAGACTCCTCAGCTCCTCGCTGGCACCCCTGGGGGCTTCCACCCCACAAACGCCGAACGGCGTCTCGCTACGCGAAACGCCGTTCGAAAACTGTCGTGATGCCAAGCACTGGTGACCCCTCCCGCGCTGCCTTCGGGGCCTTCGCGCTTGCCTCAACCAGGAGAGAACATGATCGGGTAGACGACCGTCACGATGCCGCCTTCCGGCTTCGGGAAGCTCAACCCGTAGAAGGCTCGCACCACGCAGTTGACCACGCTCGAGTCAGGAATGCTCGATCCGCCGTTGCTCACGTTTGACACCGAACCATCGCGATTGATCACGAAGCGGACAGAAACGCGCCCTTCGAGGTTCGGGTTCGCTCCGAGCCCCTTCTCGTAACAGAGACGGAAGCGACCGAAGTTCTGACGAACGATACGCTGAATCACTTCCTTCGGCAGACGACCGCTCACGGTCGTCGCGCCCATGCGCACCCGCGGAGCCTTGGTCTTGTGGGAACCACCGAGCCGTCCGTGACCGGAACCGAAGCCCTGACCAGTGCCGGTACCCGCGCCGTGGCCCAAGGTGCCGATAGATCCCAAACCGATGCCTTCGCCGCGACCACCGCCACCCTCACCGATGCCGGACAGGCCTAGACCACCAGCACCGTAGGCGTCGCCAATCTCGTCGCCCCACATGTTGCCCATGGCACTCACGTCGTCCATACCGAGCGACGTCTCACGACCCCACGGCGCCGTCGGCGCGTTGGGGTCACCTGCGGCGCCAGTGTTGAGCAGCCCGATCATACCGAACTCGACGGCCTCACGGAGAGCCGCCTGGCGAGCGATGTGCGGGTCGGGGTTGTCTTTGGGACCCTGCACGGCATACCGCTTGTTGGTATCCTTGCTGGTCTCCTTACCCATCGAGCCTTCTTCGCCCTTGGCTCGCGTTCCGGTGCCGCCTTCCTTGTTGTCAGCGTCTTCCTCCGGAACCTGCTCCGTCTCCTCTTCCTCCTGCTCCCGCTCTGCGAGCGCGTCGAGGTACTGCTGAATCAGGATGAGCTGGTCTTGATCGATGCCCTCTCCATCAGTCAGCCCCATCGGCGGGACGAAGAAGGCCATTGCCAACATCAAGCTGCCCACCGACAGGAACGACAGGCCGAAGTACATGGCCACATTCCAGTCGAAGCCACTGGCCAGTCCGTGAGGGATCGGCTTACCGGCGTTGACCGCCTGAACCTGGAAGACCAAGTCCTGAACCTGCACGCGCGCCTTCGCGCCGGCCGGCAACGGCAGCTGGTGCGCTCCTGCGAGCTCAGCACACGGCTGTGACTGCATGCGCGCCTCGTCCAACGTCATCGTGGGCTGGCCGGCGATCTCCACCGTCCCCACCGCACCCTGAGGAATGACGACCGCCACACTGGACGCGTCACCCACGACCACGGGCATGCGCGTCGTTCCGATCTTCTCCGACGGAATGAAGAAGTCGACTGCAAACTGCTTACCCTGGTCCTCCCCCACGTAGAAGTTCCGTGGCGGAGTCAGGTGGTTGACGTGCAGCACGTTCTCGCCCCACAGCACCATGACCTCGACGGACGCGACGTGCGGCAATTCGACCTCGTCGGGTGAGACGTCGGGGCCGCTCTTGACCAGCGTATAGGTGTAGGTCCCTTCCGGAGCGTCGTCAGGCACGGCAGCAGCGACCGGCGCAGCATAGCCAGCGGGGGCGAAGCCCGCTGGAGCACCCGAAGCAAACGGGTTGGCCGCTGGCGGCGCAGAACCGAACGGGTTCGCCGCTGGCGCGGCAGGTGCACCCGATGCGAACGCCGCGGGTGCGGCGAACCCTGGCTGAGCCTGCGCGGCCGCCTGAACGGGAGCTCCCACTCCAGGGGGCGGCGCGACCGCAGCCGTAGCTTCGACGTTCTCCAACACGGCAATCGTGCTGCCGATTTGGATTTGGTCGCCGATGTTCAGCCGGGCCTTGTTGACGATGGCGCCGTTGACTGCAGTTCCGGGGTCGTTGCCCAGGTCGATCAACGTGACCTCCTCGGGACTCGTCACTTCGATGACCGCGTGCATTCGAGCCGCGGACGGGTCGTCGATGCGAAGGTGGCTGTTGGGATCTGCTCCCACCTTCACAACATCTTCGGCGACGGCCTCACGGGCAACGAGTTGTTGGTTCTGATAGACGGCGAACGTTAATACGGCTTTGGCCATGAGCTGTCTCTTCCTGGCTGAATAACGGAGCGTTCTGGCTCCGCGCGGGCCATGATGCGGCCCGAATGGCTTTGGGTTTGGTGACTGTCCTGGAATTCTTTTGTTTAGTTCGTGCCTGCGGCTCACCGAGTGTCCGCGATTGGCTGGCGGCCAACTAGCCGTCGACGCGGCGGCATTGTCGTCGGGCAGTGCCGTTCAGATCGCGCAGCGGCCCGACGTCGCGCCGAAGTCAGAGATTCTCGACCGACTTCAGCATCTCCTTCACGAAGCTGGTGCGCGGCCGAATGAGAGTTGTCCGGGCAGCCTTGGGGCGAACGCGGATGGTCGCATCATTCGGACCGAAGCCGCCGGCATTCAACGGATCGTCTTCGAACTCGTACCCGTAACCCTCGCCCCCTTCGTCCTGGGCCATCGCCACCGGCGACAGGGAGACCAGCGCAATAGCCACCATCGTCATACGGAATTTCGAACGCTGAAACATGCTTGCCTTACTCCTTGGAGCCCTAACCGGAATTTCGCTGTAACTGTACTTGCCGGATGCTCGAAGCGTCAATCGCTTTGCTGAGTCCGTCGCTGAGTTCGCTTGACGACTCCCCTGCAGCTGACACGACCGGTACGTTCGAGTTCCCACTTTCTTCGGTAGCGACTTTTCTTCGTCTCAGTTCGACGCGTGTTCGTCTTCGAGACGCAAAAAGTCCGCTGCCGCTGGAGACTCTCCAGCGGCAGCAACGCCGTCACTTCTTCGCGGGAGCCTTGTCAGCGGGAGGCGTCTTTCCAGCATCCTTGGCAGCAGGCGCCGCTTTGGCGTCCGCAGCTGGCTTCTTGCCGGCCTTGGCCTTTGCAGCAGCTGCTTCGTCCTTCTTGGCCTTCTCCGCCTCTTCCTTCTGCTTCTGCTCTTCTTCCTTCTTGAGGCGTTCCTCTTCCTTCTTCCTCGCCTCTTCCTCCGCCTTCATCTGAGCGTCGAGCTTCTCCTGCTCTTCGCGTGCGCGTTCACCCTCCTCGATGAAGGTGATCGTGTCCTTGATGTCTTGCACACGATCCTGACTGCGCTTGACGGCCACAGCGAACGTCTCGTCGCCTCCAGCCTTCGAAATGAAAGCTTCGTACTTCTCGATCGCCTCTTTCAGGGTCGGGATCGACTTCTTCGCGTCGCCAGTCGACTTGGCCCGGAACTCCTGCACGAGAATCGCTTCGTTGTAGTAGGCCTCTGCGCGCGAAGGATCGATCTTCTTGCACTCGTCGAGCTGCTTCTGAGCTGCAGCGACGTACTTGTCGAAGTTCGAGTCGTCGATCTGGCCACGGATCGCCAACGCCAAACCGAGGTGCGCTTCGTAGTCCTGGGGCTGCAGTTTCAACGCGTCCTTGTAGGCCTTCTCGGCTTCTGCGAACCCTCGGAAGCTCAGGTTCACCGCGGCGTAGTTCATGTGAGCCTCGAAGAACTTCGGGTCCAGCGCGCGAGCCCGACCGAAGCTCTTCACCGCACCGTTGTAGTTCTTCATCTCCACCTGGATCAGGCCCGCGGTGTTGTGAATCGGCGCGTAGTTCCCGTTCTTCTGGATTGCCTGCGAAGCCACCAGCGCCGCCAACTCGAGCTGCTGCTGGTTGATGTGCTTGCGAGAAGAGCCCGAGACGACCAAGCCACGCTTGCGACCGCGACGAGTACCCGCCTTCACCTTCGCTGCTTCCATGTAGTAGATGGCCAGCTGGTTGAACGCAGGCATGTAGCCGTCGTCGATGGCTAGAGCGCGCTGGATGTTCTTCTTGGCGCGCTCCATGTCGTTGGCACCATCGTCCGTTGCCTGGTCGCTACCGCGCTCCATCTGCAGTGCGGCGACGCTCACCAACGCCTCGACCACCTGGAACTTGGCGTCGCGAATGATCGTCTCCAGACGCGAAATCGTGCCGTCCAAGTCCTTGCTCTGATCGTACTCGAACAGCGCCATCTGCGCGCGGCCGCGGTGGAAGTTCGGGTCAGCGTTACTCGCCGCCTGATACTGCTGAAGAGCCTCCTGCTCCATCCCGCAGCGCATGTAGGTCACACCCGCATTGTAGAGCGCGGTCGGCAACGGCTTGTCCGTCGCTGACTCTTGCTTCTCCGATGCTTCGATGAACTGCTTGGCGACGGACTTGCACTTCTCCTCGGTCCAGCTGAACGCCTTGTCGTACTTGATGAACTCTTCAAGGGCCCGGCTATGTTCTTTCTCAGCCTCCTTGGAAACGATGTACTTGTCGCCCTTCTTAGCAGGAGCATCGGCGGCTGACTTGGCGCCCTCACCGCTTCCACCGCCGCAAGCCACTGCGAACACTAGGGCGGTCCACGAAAAACTCTTCAATTGCCTCATGTCACTTACCTTGTGGTGTGCAGGCCCCACCCGTCGGGCGGGGACCTGCGTCGGTGGTTGCTATTTCTTTTCGTCCTTCTTGGCCTCGTCGCCCTTCTTCGGCTCGGGAGGCTCATCGGACGCGACGATCATTGGCTGGCCGCCGCTCTTCAGTGGGTACGGCTTCTCCTTGAGCGCGCTGTTGACGCGATTCGGGCTACCGCGGAACTCGTCGATCAAGTGGAACTCAGCCTTGTACTCCTCTGCCAGCCACTCCTCGCAAGAGCGGCTGTACTCGTCGAAGTACTGGTAGGTCACGGAGTAGTCGAGACACGTCTTGAACGCGCTCTTGCCGATCAACTTGAGGGGCTCTGACGCGTCATCGAGCGCGCCGTAGTAGGCCGTCCGCAACTCGTAGTCGTTCTTCATGTAGCTCGGGATTGGTGCCGCCCGGAACTCCTTGACGAACGTGGACCACATGTCACCCACCCGTGCACCACCAGCAATGACCCACTCGGGTGGAGGCAATGGTTGAAGATCGACGATCTTCTTGTACTCGGCCGTCGCTGCCTCGACCAAAGGCTTCTTCTTGGTAATCCAGTCTTTCACCTTCGTCTGGATGTGCTTGAGGACGGCTTCCTTGTCGCCGGTGCCCTTGTACTCGGGGAACTTCACTTTGTTCACGGCGTCGCGCTTGATCTCCGCGAAGAAGAACAACGCTTCACCCACGGCAGTCAGGGCACGACCCAGGCGCCGTTGAGCGTCTCCGCCTCCGCTCGACTGGATCTCTGCGGCTGCTTTCTGTGGGTCCTTCCAAGCATTGACGACCTTGCCGTACTCGGTTTTGGCCTGAGTTCTCGCCTTGAGCTCGGCATAGGCATGAGCCAGCAGCGCATGTGCCTGTACCTTCACGTCCAGCGTCGCTTGCCGGTCGATGAGGCGCATTGCCGTACCTGCCAGCTTCTGCTTGACCTGCTGCCAGTCTTCCTTCTCGCCGTAGTGTGAAGCAATGGCGAACGCGATTTGTGCTGCCTGCTCCGGCTTGCGACGACCGAAGTTGCGATTGAACGACTGAGCCGCTTCGATCGCTTGGTCCTCGAGCCCGAGGCCCAGGTTCAGCACCACGGAGTCGCTGACGGCCTTGTCTGCGTCTTCGCCCTTGTACTTCGTCGCCTCCGCGTACTTCATCAGGAAATTCGCAGCCTGATCGTAGACGGCAATGGCCTGGTAGTTGCGGCCTAGCTGGTACAACGACTTCTGCGCCAGCTCGGTCTCGTGCAGGTTGTAGCGCGGGTTGAGTAGCAGACGGCGAACGCTGATGGCCTTCGCCAGCAGACGACCCGCTTGGTACGCCTGCGCAGCGTTGAAGAGGACCTCTTCCATCTTGCCGCACTTGGACTCTTCGCCCGCCGCAACGTGCTCCTCGCCGTAGGTGCGCCAAATCTCAATGTACGCATCGCCGCCGAGCTTGTAGTTCTCCAACGCGTCCGCACCGCCAGCGTCGGCCTTCTCGACGATCTTCTCGGCGCGGAGACGCTTCACGTCGCACTGAATGCGACTCAGCAGGTCACACTGCTCCTTGTTCTCTTCGTACTTCTTCTCGTCACAGAAGAGCTCCAAGAACGCAGGAACGTCGTCGCCCATCTCCATGAAGCACTCTGGCTTCGGAGGCTCGGACTTCGACCCCAACACGTTGACTGACTCGAGGTACAGCTGCGCAGCGTAGATTGCCGAGTCGTGATCCGAATGGTTCAGAGCCACGTCACGGAATCCGATTGCCGCTTCGTCCCAGTGCTGCGCTTCGAAGTACGTGCGAGCGCGAGCGTACTTGACTTCGACGAACTGGTCGTAGGCCTTCTTGTCGCCTTCCTTGGGCTTGATGTAGCAGACGTAGCGATTGAACGCCTGAATCATGCCCTTCTGCATCTCGGTGAAGTCCTTGGGCTTGAACTTCTCCCACTCGCCTTGCTTCTTTTCGGCACCACGAACGCTATCCGGGGCCATGCCGGCACCCTTCTTGTCGTCGTCACCCTTGTGCATCTGGTCGTACATCTTCTGGTAGCAGAGCACGGATGCATAGGCGGCCTCGGGGGCTTCGGGACTCTGGGGGTTCGCCTCCACCACCGCGTCAAACGCCGGACCACAGTCCTCCCAACGCTCCTGAACGTAGAGCAAGTCGGCCATGGCGTACTTGATCTTGTAGATGTTGGGCCAGTCGGCCTTGACGATGCGCGGGAACTCGAACTGCTCGAACTCCTCTTGAGTGAAGTTGTCGACCACCTTTTGGTACAGCAGAGCGGCGAGACTCATCGTCTCCTTGTCGCCCGTACCGCGCGTGCCGCCGGTGCCGACCGCTTCGAGGTGCCAGCTCATTGCGGTCTCAGCCAGCAACTCTGCGGCGCGGTTGTCGCACTCGAGCAGGTCGTCCTTGGGGTGCTTGCCCTTCTTGAAGTCGTCGCGAACCGCGAGCATCTTCTCGAGCTCCTTGCGGATGGCGGGCTTGTCACCCGACTTCATCGCCTGGATCGCTTGCGTGACCTTGACCTGGTAGAAGCAGTACTTGTCACCCTTGTCCCGAGTCATCAGGTCTCGGTACAAGACCACACCCTCGGCGTAGTGACCCGTGTCGAGGTAGGCCAAGCCGAGATCGTTGAGCATCCCGATCGTAGCTTCGTTCTCCCCGCCTTTGTCACCGCTCAGGGGACGGAAGAAATTGTAGGCTTTTTCAGGAGCACCGGCGACGGCGTAAACGGGGATCAAGTCACGCCGCGCTGCCTTCTGCAGTTGCTTTGCGTTCGGCAACTTGGGGAACTTGTCACCGTACTGGATGACTTCTTTGAACTCCTGGATCGCCGCAGCGTAGTCACCGCTGTTCCAGTGAACGTAGGCCAACTTGTAGTGAGCGTAGCCCCAGACGCTGTTCTGTGGCGGCGGGTACTCGAGCACCTTCTGGTAGGCGCTAGCGGCGAGTGCCCACTTGGACGGGTCGGCCATCGCGTCGTTGAAGAAGAGTTCACCGAATGCCAGGTAAGCGTTCGGCACGTACTTGCTCTTCGGAGCCTTCTCGATCAACTCGAGATAGACCTTGCGCGCCTTGTCGAGGTTGTTGTTCTGCTCGTACTCGTACGCCAAGTAGTACAGGATCTCGTCGATCTTGGAGTACTTGGGGTAGTCACGCTTCATCACGCGATAGAAGGCGATCGCCTTGCGCCGCGCCTCTTTGAGGATCTTCTTGGCTTTCAGCGCTTCTTTCTTGTGCTTTTCATAGGTGTTGCGCTGCTTCTTGCGCTTCGCGTCGTCACGCTTGATCTCGTTCTCGATCATGTCGCGGTTAGCGGCCGAACCCAGCTCGATGTAGCCTTCCGCCAGCCGACGAACCAGCTGCGCGCGATCCTTGTCCGCCTTCTTCGTTTTTCGGAAGAGACGCTCCAAACCGGAAATCTCGGTGATGAGCAGCGCCCGGGAACGAGCCTGCAGGCGAGCCTTACGGGTATCGCGCTGACCTGCCATCATGCTTTCGGAAGCATTGCGGGCGGACAGGTTGTCCTTGCGCTTCTTGCGCTCCTGCGGCGGGGGAGCACTCTTGAAAGCGGCGCGGTGGCGAGCTTTGCCGCCGAACTTCTTCGGGCCGCCGGGGCATTCCTCCATTGCCTTGTAGGCACCGGGGTTGATGCACGCCTTGTCCATCTTGGCGCCGGCCCGTTCCTTCGCAACTTCACCGGCATGGGTGTCGCCAGCGAGCGCTGTGACCCCCACCAGCGTGAGTGCGAAACCGACCACTGCCAACAACGGGATGTTCTTCAATGCATTCATCTCGCTTTACCTTCCACACGCAGACTCGACGACCTGCCGAAAGAAACCTAGTTCGTCACGCCAGAACTCCCCATCGAACACCCAAATCACGTGCTCTTCGTCCGGGTTGACCATGCCGAATATCTTCGACTCAGCTTCACTCACCTGCCCCTCCTTGAGCTTCTGATCGAGCAGGTTTCGCTGAGCCGCA
>JBNKZR010000301.1:0-9713 GCA_050301735.1 Polyangiaceae bacterium
GATCAGGAGGCGATCACCAGGCTCCGCGTCGACGCACGCCCTGGCTGGGAGGCTCTGACCGTTGAGGGTGTTCTTGCCCGGCGCACCAGGACCACCTCCAAACAGACCGAAGGGTGGCGTCTCCCGGCGTTCACACACCAGGGCGAGCTCGACAGGTTCCAGAAACTCGAACTCCCGCACCAAGCCATCTCCTCCTCGGTGCGCCCCGGCTCCCCCCGAGCCGCGCCGCAGCTCGAAGCGCAAGAGGCGCACCGGAAAGCGGTTCTCCAGCACTTCGGGGTCGGTGATGCGCGTGTTGGTCATGTGAACCTGTACCCCACTGGCACCATCGAAGTCCGGTCCGGCGCCAGCTCCGCCGCCGATGGTCTCGTAGTACGCGAAACGCTGGTTGCCGAAGGTGAGGTTGTTCATCGTGCCCTGACTTGCTGCCGCGGCCCCTAACGCTCCCAGCAGTACGTCGACGACGCGCTGCGAGGTCTCGACGTTGCCACTGCTGACGGCACGCTCTGGATCCGGATCGAGCAGGCTGCTCGGCGCGACTTGCAGATCCACCTGTCGCAGACATCCGCTGTTCAACGGCAAGGTGCGACCGACCAGACAACGCAGCACGTACAACACGGCGGCAACCACCACGGCCCGTGGAGCGTTGGCGTTCCCGTCGTGTTGAGGGGTACGGTCGAAGCGCAGCTTCAGTCGGCGACCCTCGCGCTCCAATTCCACGCCAATGCGTGTGCCGTCGTCGAGCTGGTCGGCGAAGCGACGTTGGGTGAGGTCCAAGCTTGCGATCAGATCCCCGACGAGTTCAGCGGCATAGTCCTGCAGTTGATCGGCAAAGGTGCACACGACGGCGAGCCCGTGTGTTTGGGTCAGCTCCGTCAGCAGCTGCACACCGAGGCGATTCGCGGCGATCTGCGCCTCGAGATCGGCCAGGTTCTGTTCGGGGTGACGCGCGGGGTAACGGCCGCTCGAAAGCACGTTCAGGATGCGCTCTCTCAGGAGTCTGCCACCAGCGACCACTTGCAGGCCTCGAAAGACGACGCCTTCCTCTTCCAGCGTGTTGGAGAAGGGTGGCATCGAGCCCGGCGTGATGCCACCCACGTCGGCGTGGTGACCCCGGCTTGCGGTGTAGAAGAGCAACCTGCCCTCGATGAACACGGGAGTGACGACCGTGATGTCCGGTAGATGAGAGCCACCCCGAGCCGGATCGTTCGTGACGAAGACGTCTGTGGGGTTGGGGTTTGGAAATTGCTCTCTGATGGCCGCGACCGATTCGCTCATGGCCCCGAGATGCACGGGAATGTGAGGCGCGTTGGCGATCAACCGCGCCCGAGCGTCGAACAGGGCGCACGAGAAATCGAGGCGCTCGCGGATGTTGGTGCTCAGCGCCGTGCGCCCGAGCACGCCGCCCATCTGTTCGGCGATGCTCATGAAGGCGTTGCCCATGATCTCGAGCATGACCGGATCGGGACCGGCCGTCGCCGGCTCGGCAGGCGCCGTTCCGGAGGCGGAGACTCGTGTTCGAGTCACCCGTAGCAGTCCGTCCGCCTCGACCTGGAGCGAGAAGGCCGGATCGATGACGATGGTGCCGGTCGCTTCGAGAATGCAGACTGGGCCAGCGAGCGCTGTTCCCGGCGAGAGGGCTTCTCGCAGGTATACGGGGACGCGTGGCTGCCAACTCCCACAGAAGATGCGCTCGTGCCGGATGGGGACGGGGGCTGGCCCTGGGGTGAGTCGTGGAGTCCCTGTGTCGAGGGAACGCTCTTCGCCTGTTTTCGAGTCGAGACGCAGGCGAACGACTTCGATGGGGTGCGTCGCGCGAACGTAGCCGTACAGGCGTTCGTGGGCAGCTTCGAATCTCGACTGGAGCTCGCGAGCCGCCCCCCAGGGGACGGTCAACGTGGCTTCCGTGCCGCGGTAGCGGAGTTCGGCTTGGCGCTCGTGCAGCAGCTGCTCGCCCGCTGCGTGCAGTGTGGTTTCTGCGCGTGCCTCCAACTCTTCGAACAGGGGTTGCAGCTGCTCGCAGGCCTGGGGTGAGAGCAGGGTGGCCGACAGTTGTCGCACCCCGTGGCAGCCGCGAGTGGCCAGGCCCATGCCCAGCGCGGAGAGCACGCCACCGGCAGGGTGAAAGAGCACCGTCTTCATGCCCAGGGCTGCGGCGAGAGCGCAAGCGTGCTGTCCTCCCGCACCGCCGAAGACGACCAGCGCGTCCTCGCGAACGTCGAAACCCTTGGCCACGCTGACCTGACGAATGGCGCGCGCCATGTTGTCGTTGGCGATGCGCAGCAACCCGACGCACAGTTCGTCGCGAGTCATTGCCGGATTGCTCGCTGCGACCCGTTCGTGCAAGCGACGGAGCGCGCCCTCGGCGGCCTCGCGCTTCAGGTCGAACGGGAAGCGATCGGGCTGGAGTCGTCCCAGCAGCAAGTTGACGTCGGTGACGGCGAGCTCCGACGCCTTCGGGCTTCCGTAGCAAGCCGGGCCTGGTTGGGCACCGGCGCTTTCGGGGCCGACCGAAAGTGCGTGCCCGTCGTAGCGGCACAGTGAGCCGCCGCCCGCGGCCACCGTGTGGATGTCCATCATCGGCGAAAGCACGCGCACGCCTGCGGTCGTCGCTTCGTACACCCGGGGCAGTTCGTCTCCACTGACACGGCAGACGTCGGTCGACGTTCCGCCCATGTCGAAGCCCACGGCGGCGCGCACGCCCGCTCGCTCGGCGATCGCGCGCGTGGCCACCACACCCCCGGCAGGTCCCGATAGGAGCGAGGCTGGCCCCCGCAGCTGCTCCGGGCTCGCTAGCTCACCGCTCGACTGCATCACGAGCAACTCGCTGCCCGGAAGCTGCCGACGCAGTTTCGCGAAGTACTCGGTCAGCAGAGGCGTCAGGTAGGCGTCGAGAACGGTCGTGTCCGCACGGCGCAGTAGCCCGAGCTCGGCGGCCAACTCATGGGAGCAGCTGACGTGCCCGAAGCCGAGTTCTTGGCAGATGCGGGCCAGGCGTCGCTCGGGTTCGGGATTGGCGTAGGCGTGACAGAGCACGATGGCTACGGAACGGATACCTCTCGCGCGTGCGGCTTCGAGGTCACGACGCAACGTGGGCTCGTCCAGCGCGTCGCTGACGCTGCCGTCCGGAGCAGAACGAATGTCGGCTTCGACGACGGCCCGTTGCAGGACGTCGGGCTTCTTGATGTTCAGCTCGAAAATGTGGGGACGCGCCTGGGTGCCTATCTCGAGCAAGTCACCAAAACCGCGACTGATCAGCAACACGCAGTTCACCCCCCGGCGTTCCAACAGTGCATTGGTCGCGAGCGTGGTTCCCATGCGGACGTCGCACGCAGGGATCGGCGCGTCGTCGGACAGGCCGAGGATGCGTCGGATCCCGAGTAACGGTGCCTCGTCGGAGGAGAGCACCTTGAGGCACTGCTGCTCGCCGGTGTCCGCGTCGACGCCGATCACGTCGGTGAAGGTACCGCCGCGGTCGATGAGGAAGCGATGACGAGTGCTTGGCATCGACGCGAGTTACCAGCGAGGCGAAGCTTCGGATGCGGGAGCCCGCTCCCGACCGAAGCGCTCCTGCTTGCGGCGCAGAGCCTGGATCACCGTCCACGTGGCGATGTTGGCGATCTCAGTCTCCGTCGCACCCACCGGAACGACACTGACCGGACCACCCAAACCGATCACCAGCGGGCCGAGGGCTTCGGCGTCCGTCAGCCGCAGCAGCAGCTTGTAGGCGATGTTGCCCGAAGTCAGATCGGGGAAGACGAGCACGTTGGCATTGCCGCTGAGCTCGCTGAACGGGAAGTCGTTCTTGATCTTGGACGGGTTGAGCGCCGTGTCCGCTTGCATCTCGCCGTCGATCTCGAGTTGAGGCCAGCGCTGGCGCACGATCTCGATCGCTTGGCGCACGAGGGCGACCTTCTCATCCCTGTAGTGCTCGCCGAAGTCGGAGTAGGAGAGCATCGCGACGCGCGGGGTCTCGCCGAAGGTTTCCGCGACGCGGGCCGTATTCATGGCGATCTCGGCGAGTTGCTCGGCATTGGGTTCGACGTTGACGGTGCAGTCGCCGAAAAAGATGCGACGGTCCTTGAACAGCATGGCGTAGACACCGGAGACGATGCGACGTCCTTCGCGCAGGCCCAGAACCTTGATGGCCGGGCCCAGAGTCTCTTTGTAGGGTCGGTTGACACCACCGACCATGCCGTCGGCGAGGCCCTCGCGCACCATCATCGCGCCCCGCCAGGTGTGCTCACGTAGTTTGGCGCGCGCGGCGCCGTAGGTCATGCCTTTGCGTGCCCGGAGTTCCCACAGCGCGTGCGTCAGCCCGCGGATTTGCTCGCGGTCGTTGCTGTCGTGGATCTCCATGCCCTCGAGATTGATGCGGCCTTCTTCGGCCAAACGTCGGATACGGTCTGGATTGCCGAGGATGACGGGCGTGCAAATCTTGTCGTCGGCGAGGAGCTGGGCAGCACGCAGGACTTGGGCGGAACTGCCGTCGGGAAAGACGATGCGGGGCTTTTCTGTGGAGCGTTTGGCGGTTTCGATCAGCGAGTGCATGATGCCGCGCGCGCGGTCCACCGTTTGCTGGAGCTTCTCGCGGTAGCCCTCCAGATCCGTGATCGGCGCGCGCGCCATGCCGCTCTCTTCTGCGGCACGAGCGACGGCGGGGGCGACATGAGTCAAGACCCGCGGATCGAAGGGTTTGGGGATGATGTAATCGGTGCCGAAGGCGAGCTCCGACAGCTCATAGGCGCTGAGCACTTTGTCGGGCACGTCGGCCCGCGCCAGCTCGGCCAGAGCGCGGGTCGCGGCGAGCAACATCTCTTTGGAAATCTGCCGCGCCCGCACGTCGAGGGCACCGCGGAAGATGAACGGGAAGCCGAGCACGTTGTTGATCTGGTTCGTGTAGTCGGAGCGCCCCGTTGCGATGATGGCGTCGGGGCGCACGCGTTTGGCTTCTTCGTAGGATATCTCCGGAGTCGGGTTGGCCATGGCGAAGATGAACGGCTTCGGTGCCATGCCCTCGATGTCTGCACCAGAGAGCACGTTGCCGACGCTCAGCCCGATGAAGGCGTCGGCGCCGCGCAACGCCTCAGCCAGAGAGGCGTAGGCCTTGTCCGTAGCCAACGCCGCTTTGCTCGGAGGTAGATTCTCCCGGTCTTTGGTGATGGCGCCGCGAGAGTCGAAGAGCACGATGTTCTCCCGCTTCACGCCCAGCGCGATGTAGAGCTCGGCGCAAGAGATGGCCGCCGCACCCGCACCCGAGAACACCATCTTGACCTCGTCGATGCGTCGCTCGGTGAGTTCGACCGCGTTGAGTACGCCTGCTGCGGAAATCACCGCCGTGCCGTGCTGGTCGTCGTGAAAGACGGGGATGTCGAGTTCTTCCTTGAGGCGGCGCTCGACTTCGAAGCACTCGGGAGCTTTGATGTCCTCGAGGTTGATGCCACCGAACGTCGGGGCGATGGCTTTGACGGCGGCGACCATCTCGTCCACGGTGGTGGCGTCGAGTTCGATGTCGAAGACGTCGATGTCGGCGAACTTCTTGAACAGGTTCGCCTTGCCCTCCATCACCGGCTTGCCCGCGACCGGACCGATGTCCCCCAAGCCGAGCACGGCGGTACCGTTGGTGACGACGGCCACCAGATTGCCCTTGGCGGTGTACTGGTAGGCCGCCTCCGGTGCGTCCTTGATGGCCAGGCAGGCCTCAGCGACGCCAGGCGTGTAGGCCAGTGCCAAGTGACGCTGGGTGGTCAGCGGCTTGGTGGCGGTGACCTCGATCTTCCCTGGTCGCCCCTCGGAGTGGTAACGCAACGCTTCGCGCTTGATGCTCATGGCGGCGACGGTAGACCAATGCAGGGGGGCTCGCTAGCGTGGGGATTTCTCGTCGGCGTGCGGATTGAGTTTGACGGAATCGAAGCGCCGCCTTCGCGCCGGTTCTGCAGTCTCGGAGAAGTCGCTCCAGCTATCGCGACGCAGAGCCACCGCGGCCCCAGGTGCCTTCCGCTAGCGGTCGGCGCTTGCGACCACTGGAGCTGACTTTGGCTTTTCGGCCGGCCCTTTGCCGGCCGCGGTTGGGCGGGCCGGCGGAGTTCCGTCACCCGCGCTCGTCGATGAACGCGACGAAGTCCTCGGGTGGGACTACTGCGCCGACTTCGCGGTAGATGGTCGTGCCATCGTCGTCTACTGCGACGCAATTGGCGTCGGCGTCCAGAGCGTAGGCGACACTGAGTTCGGGCCCGATGAGGCGATAGACTTCGGTGCTGGAGCCGCCACATGGGTCGTCCGACGACAGGTACTCGTGAGCGTAGTCGTTGCTTTCGAAACCCTCCGCCAACGGATAAGGGCAGCGGATCGGCGCAACGGGCGTGCTGCACTCGGCGTCGGCAAAGACGCCGGGGGACAGAGCGATGCGGAGCCTCGGCAAGCAGCGCACGACGCCGTCACTGGCGGGTTGGGGGAAGCACACTTGTCCCAACTCGCTGTCGAAAGGCACGCCTTCGGTGGTGGCATCGTCGTCCCAACGGTATCGGAGCACGGCGATGCGCGAACCGGCGACCACGTTCTCGCCGCAGGCCGCGAGTTCCTGAGTGCCAGCGATGAACGTCTGCGGTGGGACTTCAGGTCCCACCGGGGCGACAGGCATCGTATTGTCGGAGCTTCCGTAGCAGCTTTCGGTCGCGTACAGCTCCGAGAACACGACGGCGTCTTCTGCAGCCCCGGTCTCGTAGATGTGGACGGCGGCATCGGGGGTGCAGGGATCCGTCTGCGCGTAGAGGTAGATGTTGCTGCTTCCGAACAGGTCCAGGTCACCGAAACCGCAGCGTGTGCTTTCGACCGTTCCTACCGCTTGCGTGCAAGCTGCGTCCGCGTATCGCACCTGGTTGGTTTGGAAATCCTGAAACGGCAAGCAGCGGATGGCCCCGTCGGCACCGAGGCCACTGTGACACGCGGTGCCCGTCGCGGCGTCAAAAGCGTAGAGCTTGGAATAGTCCACGCTGCCGTCGCTCGCGGTTCGACGGACGATTTGGATTCGGTCGCCGACGGCCTCGACGCTTTCCACTCCGACGAAGGTTTCCGGCGGCACGGCGTCGCCGAGCTCGAACAGGGGGATCGTGGTCGACCACGGCACACACTGCCCATCGCTTTGCAGCGAATAGGACTGTTGGACAGCGAGCGCTTCGCCGACCTGCTGCACCTGGTAGCTGCGCGGAGCGCATGCTTCCTCCGCAGGGGACGAGGAGAGGGAGTAGCGCGGAGTGGGGAGGTCAGCCGGGCATTGTTCATTTTGAGCCCAACCGGCGACCGCGATTTGTGTGCATTCGGCGTCCGCATAGAGTTGCCCGTCTGCGGTCGTCGGGCTCGCGTACGGCAGACAGCGAGAGACGCCGTCCTCCGCTAGTGCGAACAGGCAGTAGATGTCTAGCTCCTCGTCATACCAGGCGTGGCTGACGAGTGAGCCGTCCTTGCCGCGCTGACCCACTGGGCGTAGGCGAGTGCCAGCGTGTGGCGCTTGGCACTCGTCGTCGGGCGTCCGCGGCGCTACTGCGCCAGCGTCGTCTGTGGCTGCCGTCGCGTCTGCGGTTCCGGTTTCGTCTTCCGATCCTGCCGTCGTGGGGACAGGGGTACTGGCGTCTTCTGCCCCCGGCGCCGGATCCGTCTCGAGGGGCTCAGGGCCGGTCGACGGGCTCTCGTCGTCGGTCTGCGACGGCAAGCCGGTGGCGGACTCGTCCGATGTTGCCGCACTCGCGTCTTTGCTTTCGGTGGTGGCCGCGGTCTCGTCGTCGGCATTGTTGGTGCTGTCTTGTCGAGTCGAATCCTCGGAACAACTCCAGACACATCCCAGCGCGGCGAGGGCCACGACCGACCGTGAACCGCGCGTCCACCGGTTTGCTGCTTTCTCCAGAACGCACTGTGACACGCTTCGAGCCAGAGTTGCAGCCGCGGCCATCAACGCGCGCAACCGTGGCGGCTTGATCGGGTCATCGGGCAGGGGTGACGCCGCAAGCCTCTCGGATTCCGCTCGCGATTGAGAGCACCTCGGGCGGATCGCTCTGGCGCGTTCGCGGCGCAGCTAGTGGCGGGCACCGCCGCACCACCCGCTTCCGCGCCCGATGATCCGAGCTTTCGTGATCTGGTCACTCACTGTCTGGAGAGACGAGGGCTCCGCGTGGCGCAGGTGCGGGACGGCTACGAAGCTCTCGAGCGCGCTGAGCGTCAGCTGACGCGACAAACCGTCGCCTGGAACGACAACCCTACGACGGAACCACGCGGGCACTCACTCGCAGCACGTCCATCCCGTTGCAGAATCGCGCGCTAGCGCAGCGGGCACTGGCGCAGTTGATCGGCGAGCTCCTGCAGCTGGTCCTCACGCGGGTGACCGAGCTTCCACACCAAGCGGAACCAATCCGACGGGATCTTGCGCGACGGGAGCAGCACCTGGAGCCGGCGCTTGGCGATATCCTGCCGCACGAAGTACTCGGGCAGCACGGCGACCCCATCACCCTCGAGCACACGCTGGCGAATGGCGGCGATGGTGCCCAGGTAAGTCGTGCTCTTGAACTTCCAGAGTGTCTTCTTCGAGCCGGCATCGAGCAGGTAGCGAAACAGCGGCAGATCTTCACCTGCGTCGAGCAGTCGGTGCTGGGCGGCGTCCCGTGGGCTTTCGAAGCCGTGTTTTGCCAGCAAAGTGCGTGAGGCGACGAAACGGTAGTGTTCCTCGTGGAGTGCCGCGTAGGAGAAGCCGCTGATGGCCTGGCGGGAGCTCGTGATCGCGGCGTCGATTTCGCCGCGGGCGACGGCGCGTAGCAGCTCCGGCGAGTCGCCGAACATCAGGTGCAGGGTGCGCCCGGGCGTCGACTGGGCGAGGCTGTCGAGCTGAGGCACGAGCCAGCTCATCCCCAGTTCGAAGCGGGTGCCGAGGGTGAACGAGAACTCGGCGGCAGCGCCGAGGGCGTCGTAGCACGCGTCGGCAGCCTCGAGGGCGCGTTGGGCGTAGGGCAACAGGCGTTCCCCCGTTGGGCTGAGGGCGACGCTGCGGGTCGTGCGCTGGAACAGCTCCGCCGAGAGCTGCTCTTCGAGCCGGCGGATGCGTTCGCCGAAGGCGCTGGGCGAGAGGTGGCAGGCTCCGGCCGCTTCACGGAAGCTGTTCAACCGCGCCGCGGTGACGAAGCAGTGGAGCGACACCAAGTCCAGGGGTTCCCGCACGATGCCCTTGGTACGTCAGCGAACCGGTGAGGGCAAGTGGTGGGCCCTCGGAGCGGCGGCTCATTGCGTGCATGCCTCGTTTCTGGGGCTCCGTGAGTGGCCGAGAGCGCGCACGCGCCTGGCGCGCCTGGCGACTGCCAGGCAAGTCGGACCCCCGCCAGTGCGACTACAGCCTGGCGGTCGCAAGGAGGCGCGGACGAGGAGAGCGATGATGGCGCGCTCACAGCAGAGGCGGCGTGGCGAACGACGGAGCCCGCCGTGGCTCCGCGGTGTGGCGAAAGCTGGCTTTGACCGGCGCAGAATCCGGTGGCACCCCGAGTTGCAGCTCCGCCGCCGCTTGAAACCCCGCCGAAGCTGCAGCGGAGCAACTGTCCAGCCAGGCTGCCGTTGCGGACCCCAAGGTCCCCTTCAACAGACGTCGACGTGTGAACGCCATCGTCCCAGTGAGCGACGCGATGTTGTGAGTGTTTCGCGGCACGATGGACGCGATCAACTCGGGATGGGTCGCCGCG
>JBNKZR010000302.1:0-9559 GCA_050301735.1 Polyangiaceae bacterium
GTGAGCGCTTGCAGGGCTCTGGCGTAGTGCTGGCGATGGTGTTCCGCCCGCGAAAGCTCCGCGTCGAGAATCAACTCCAAGCCGACGTGAGCGACGGCCAAGCGCGCGCCGCGACGCAAAGGAGACGCGGCGAGCTCCGCCCACGCCCGTCGTTGGAGCTTCACGAAGGTGGGACTGTCGTGAAACACGGCGTCGGTTTGATGGTGAAAGTCGATGCCTGCGCCGAGCCATTGGGCGTCGCTTTGGATGCGATGGCGCCCGACCATGTGTACGAGATCGGGCAGCATCGCACCCAGAGCAAACTCCGGCCGACGATTGCTCCAGCTGGCCACGACGGCGTGTCCGAAGAAATTCATGCTGCCCCGGGCGAAAGCCCCAGTAGTTGCGCGAGCCGATCGGGGCGGTCCGTCATGATGCCGTCGGCTCCCACGGCCAGCAAGCGCTCCATCTCGGTGCTCTCGTTGACCGTCCATGCATGCACGGCGAGGCCGAGCGTGTGGGCCGCCTGAATCAGCGGTGCCGTGACGAGCTCCCCTCCAAAGGCGTGCGTGGGGAGCTGCAGGGCTTGATACTGCGGTTCGAGCCAGCCCCAGGTCTCGGTCTTGAGCAGCGCGAGGAACGTCATGGCTTCGCGCCGACTTGCCGAGGTGGCGATTCGACCCTGGCTTTCTTGGCGGAAGCGCTGCAGCAGAGTGTGCTCCGCGCCCGCGACCAGAAAGCGATCGGCGTGACTCGAGCCTTGCAGGAAACGCCACAGCAATCGGGCGGCATCTCGATGCCCAGGTTTCAGCTCGACGTTGAAGCAGGCGTCGGGCACGAGGTGCACGAGCTCTTCCAGCGTCAACACGCGGAGGTTCGTGCCGCGGTAGGGGTAGCTGCCGTCTTTGGCGAACCAGTAGCCCGCGTCGAGGGCCAGCAGCTGACGCAGCGTCTTGTCGGCGACGGGCCCAAAGCCGTTGGTCGTGCGCTCCAAGTGATCGTCGTGGAAGAGCACCAGCTTGCCGTCTGCCGTCACGCGCAGATCCGTCTCGATCACGAAGTCACCGAGCTTGCGGCAGCCCGTGAACGCGGGAGCGGTATTCTCAGGCCACAACCCGGCACCGCCTCGATGGGCGAACGGCACTGGTGAGGGTCGACTCAGGATGCGGCACGGCGGCCCCGAATAGGCCCGGGCCGATTCGGACGCGGGCACATCTTGGGCGTTCGCTGCCTTCTGCATGGGCGCATTGTAGCTGACAACCAGGGCGGGCGGGGTACTTGCAGTTGCAAAGTACGGTTGCTGGGCGTACTTGTTCGGTGTGCCGGAGCCTCTCCTCGTCGTTCGCGTCGACCGTTGGCTGGTGGCCGCGCGGGTGTTCAAGACGCGCGGTTTGGCGCAGCTCGCGTGCAATGGCGGCAAGGTCAAACTCAACGATGTCGCCGTCAAGCCGAGCCACGTGCTCAAACGTGGGGACGAGGTGCGCGCGGAGAGCCCGCGGGGGCCCCTGGTCTTGGTCGTCGTCGACTTGGCGGAAAAGCGCTTGTCCGCGGCACTGGCGCGAGCCCTGTACGAAGACCATTCGCCGCCGCCCCTGCCCAAGGAAGAGCGCATCGCGGTTCGAGAGCGCGGAACGGGGCGTCCGACGAAGGCCGACCGGCGCGCGCTGGAACGATTCCGGGGCGAGTGAGCTGGAGCCCGAGGGCGGTGCCGTTGGGGCCGTGCCTCGCCGCCGCGTGTCAACCGAGCGTGCACTCGCCGGCGAGGCAACGCGCCCGAAGCTCGCCGATTCGACCCTCGAAGCGCAGCAGCGCTCGGCCACCGCGGGGCAAAGTCACGAAGTTGTCCAAGAAGCGCGCGCGGTCGTGGACCTCCCACAAACGGAAGTCCACGACCGGGCTCTCCGCGTTTATCTCCAGGCCTCCGTCGATTTCCCGGACGCTCACCTGGGGCCGTGCGAATTGGGCGTCTTTCGGCTCGACGAGCAGTCGACTGGTGACACTTCTCCCGAAGCCAGCAGTGAGCATGGTCTCCGCCGGCGATAGGCTCTCGAGGTCGCACTCGAGCGCGACGACGCGGCCCCCTGGGGGGACCTGCACGGACTTGGACCAACGCGAAACGAGGCTACCGTCGAGCAGTGAAGTGGCCTCCAGCCAGGCTTCCTCGCTGGCGCCCTGCTCGCTGTTGTCGACGACAGCCCACAGACGCGCTTTCCCGTCGACGAGCTCCAAACTCGCGAGCGTGGGGGCGTGCAGGCGACGGAGCTCGTGAGCGGCGGCCTTGTATTGCCCGTCGAAGTCGACCACGGCCCAGCTCTGCACGGGCCAACAGTCGTTGAGTTGCCAGATGAGCGTGCCCTTGCAGAACTCCGAGCGACGATAGTGCTCGATGGCGAAGCGCAACGCGTCTCGCTGGTTGAGCTGGGAGTAGTAAGTCCACTCCTCGATGGTCTTGGACGCCGGGTAGTGCAGTTCGACGTAGCCCAGAAAGGTGTCGTAGCCCTTGAGGGTCTTGTCGTGCCAACGCGCCACGTCGTGGCGCGGGTCGAAGCCCAGGGCGTCGGGGCTGATGCGCTTCCAACTGGCGTGGCCCGGAGCGCTGGCGAAGCCGAACTCCGATGAGAAGCGCGCCTTGGAGTCTGCGTAGTACTTCCAGTCGCCACGGCCGTGCCAGACGTCCCAATAGTGCTGATCTCCGGCCGTCTCGTCGTTCGCCTTCTCCCCTCCTGCGGGGGACGAGTGCACGTAGGGACGATCGGGGTCGAGTTCTCGTAACAGCTTGGGCAGCGTCTGGTCGTAGATGTTCTCCCCGTAGAGGCGGGGCGGATTGTTCTCGCGCCCCTCCCAGCCGCTTTCGAACATCAGCAGGTTCTCGTTGTTGCCGCACCACAGCGCCAAACACGCGCGATGGCGCAGCCGCCGCACCTGCGTCGCAGCCTCCTGCTCGGCCACCTGCGTCGCGTCGGGCCCGTCCGGGTAGTAGCTGCAGGCGTAGGGGAAGTCCTGCCACACGAGGATGCCCAGTTCGTCGCACAGGTCGTAGAACGCGTCGCTTTCGTACAAGCCTCCACCCCATACGCGGAGCATGTTCATGTTCATGTCGACGGCGCGGGCGAGCTGCTCGCGTAGCCGTGCCGCATCGATCAGGGCGGGGAAAGAGTGGTCGGGGATCCAGTTGGCGCCCAGCGCCCACAGCGGCCGTCCGTTGACGACGAACTCGAAGGACTGCCCGTACTCGTCCGGTTCTTGCCGCAGTTCCAGCTGACGTAGCCCGATGCGCATTTCGCGCACGTCGAGGGCCCGCTCGGTGGCGGCCTCCAGCGTCAGCCGTTCGCGTGGTGCCGTCGGCAGCAGCAGGCTGTGCACACGGTAGAGCGCCTGCTCTCCGAAGCCGATGGGCCACCACAGCCTTGGGCGGTCGAGCACGAGAGGTTCTCCGTCCGTCACCGGTCGTTCGACCCCTTCGACGAAGTGTAAGACGTGCCCTTTGCCCTCCGTCGTCGAGTCGAACACCAGGCTCACAGCCCCGTCCGCGTGCCGTTGTTGCATCGCGACGTCGAGCAGGCGCGCGTCGTACTCCAGCAGGTTGACGGGTCGCCAGATACCGGCCGAGACCAGCCGGGGCCCCCAGTCCCAACCGAACATGTACTGCGCCTTGCGAATGAACGCGCGGTCGTTGAACCGCACCGTCGCGTCCGCCAGGCCTTCCTGCTCGAAGAACCGTTGGCGCCGCTGTCGACCGACGCGCGGCGCGGACTCGAATTCCACGCGCAGCACGTGGGAGCCAGCGGCGAGCGCCGACAGATCTAGCTCCAGGGGCAGGAACATGTTGTCGTGGCTGGCCATCAGCTCGCCATCGACGAACACCCGACACACGGTGTCGAGCCCGTCGAACCGCAACACACGCTTGTTTCGGTCGCTGGTCTGCAACGTGAAGTCGAGCTCGTAGATCCAATCCTCTTCATCCACCCACTGGGCACCCAGTTCGTGTTTGGCGGCGAAGGGGTCGGCGATCACACCAGCCCGAAGCAAGTCCGGGTGCACGTGCCCGGGAACGCTCGCGGGCAACCACTCCATGCACGAATACCCCAATTTATCCGGAGGCTTGGGCCAGCTCTTGGCGACGAAACGCCAACCGTCGTGGAGCTGTGTTTTTCGCAGTCCGGGCATAGGGCGCGGACCATCGCACCCTTTGACGAGGTTGTCACTCCGCCGCTCAGGGGTCGGCTCGGGCCCTCGCAGCTTCGGGGGTTGGTGCAGTCTTCAACGGTTCTCAGGCCGTCTCGAATTGGCTTCCAGGCGGCGTTGCGCGATGCCTTGCTCCAAGAAGCCGATGGTGGCTTCGAGATCGGCGACCCGCTCCCGGGCCCGAAGCACCGCCTCTTGGTAGTCCGGGTCCGAGCCCGGACGTTGCAGGAATTGCCGGTACTGGGTTTGGGCGCTGCGTAGCGCCGCGATGGTTTCGAGGTCTCTGTCGTCGGGAGTCAGCGCTTGCCCGTGCGTGAGCGGCTGGGCAACGGCGGGAGAGAGCTCGGGCTCTCGTGAAGCGTGCTCCACCGCTTGCACGGCGCATCTGACCCAGCCGCGCGCAAGGGCTTGGGTGCATTTCCTACCGGCAGTCCGGCAAGCATGGCGACGCGCGAAGATGGCGAGCGAGCTGCGTGCGTCGTTTGCGCGACCTCGTCAACACGGCTTTCCAGCGGTGACCCGTGGGTGTTTCTCACATGTGCCTACCTTGTGGTCCCCAAAGGTGAAGCGGCCCGCTAACGAGGCGAAACCGCCATGGTTCGAAGCAGTCGGCGCTTTCTCGGTGCCGTCGTTGCCGCAGTGCGTTTTGAAGCAACGAAAGCGGTCGGCGCGTTGTGGGTTGTGGGAGAACGAATGATTTGCGTCTGCCGCAGCGCGTTCTGTTGTGCGTCGGGGACGTATTTTGGTGGTTCGGCTAGCGCAAGATTCGACCACCGCGGCTAAGTAACAGTCCGTGTGAACGGGGTCCCAAAAGGTATCTTCTGCCGCTTGGCGACGAGCCCGACGAAGGTCATTCTATGGTCGTGATGAACGGGGTGAGGCGACGATTCGAGATGGAGACTCCGGTGCCGCCGCCGGCCGTGCTTCAGACTGTCCACGAGCGCTTGTGCGATGAACGCAGCCCCATGGCAGGTGTGGTCGCTGAAGGCCGCATCGAGCTCTACGTTCCTAGCGAGCGGCAGCATCTGTGGTCTCCTCAGCTCGTGGTGGACGTTCTGCCATCGGAGAAGGCAGAGGCAGGTTCGCTACTGCGGGGTCGCTTCGGCCCACATCCGCACGTATGGGCGCTGTATCTGGGTGCCGCGGCGGTAACGGCATTCACGACCTTGGTTGCGGCCAGTTTCGCCTACGCCCAGTGGGTGATCGGGCAACATCCGTCCGCGCTGTGGGCGCTCCCATTGGCAGTTTTGGCGTGGGTGGCCTTGTATGGAGTTGCGCTTCAGGGTCAACGTTGGGGTGAGGAACAGGTGCGAGAGCTCCGAACCTTCCTCATCGAGGGCTTGAAAGTGACCGAGAGGCAGCCAGATAGCATTCGTCCCGACGGCGTTTTCACGAGGGCCCAACCACAAAAGGCCTGAGGGCGATTCGTCTCCGCCTGGCAGTGTTGTGACCAGTTCGCCTTCTGACCAGTTCGTGTTCTGGTTAGTCGCTGAGAGGTAACGTCGGCGGGAGCAAGAGTCGCCCCGTTTGCTCGGCCCCATTCTCCGTCGCGTCGAATGAGTGTTCGCGTGTTCGCGCTCGCTCATTCAAGAGTCATTCCAAGTCGCCGATATTGCGTTGCGCGCAAGGCGCGGATCTGCCTCGATGTGTGCGAACAGGCGTGTTCGGCTGCGCTGAAACGGCGCGTCATGGTGCGTTCTACTTCGGTTCGAGACTGTTCCAGTTGACGATTGGGGCTTCAGTTTCCCGTTTTCCAGCCGCTCCCGAACACAACGAGGGGTGAAACACCTGCGGCTTCTGCCGGTGCGAGCGATGTCGCGTACTTACGGTGCGTCACCCGACGCGGCGAGAGGTGAACACCTCTACGGCAATCGCGGCATTTGTGAGCGCATGTGCGCAGCGCAAGTCGGCGGTGCTGGCTTTGCCTCCGAAATTCGCATGCTTGGCTCTCCAGAAGCCTCAGGCTGAAGTGTTGAGAACCGATGATGCGCAAGCTCCTTTCGCCCCACTATCGCAGCGCCGTCCGCACGCTCTGCCTCCTGGCTTGTTCCCTGACCAGTGCCGCCTGCAGTGACGGGGCCGCCAGCGACCGCGCGGCGCTGCCGGAGGGGGTGGCGGAGGATTCCGACCGCGACCGAGGCAGTGTCGAGTTCGTCAGCTGCGAAATGGGCACGAGCCGCGAGTGCTATCGCACCCTCGGCGAACACGGCGGCGTCACGAGTTGCTACATGGGCATCGAGACGTGTCTAGGGGACAGCGGCTGGGGTCCCTGCACCGAGGGTGTGGTGACGACCATCGAGACGGCGCAGCAGCAGTCCGTCGGGCAGTCCCTGCTGGCGTTGACCTCGACGCAAGAGTGCATCGACAATCCCTGCAACCCGAGTTGTCAGGTGTTCGAAGAGGATCCCGTCGAGGTGGGTGAGGAGTTCACGTTCGAGCTGACGACGGACTTCGACTGGGAGACGGGTACTCTGGGCGGGATGCCCAAGGGGCTCGTCGACAAGGGCCTCAAAGAGCCCTGCTCGACGGGCTTCGACTGCCAATACAACTCGCAGTGCGTGGCACCGGTGAGCAACGAGTGCATTCACGACAAGTGCCAAGCGGGTGAGGCTCTCAAGAACGACTGCGACCCGTGCGTGGAGATGGTTTGTGCGCAGAACCCCGAGTGCTGCCTGTTCGATTCTGGAGCGGCTGTCGATGGGTGTGTGTCGGATGAGCCACAGCCGGCGTGCTGTGAGGGTGAGACGGAATTCAATGGTCGTTGTTACCGCTTCATTTCCGACACGCAGAACTGGACGGACTCGCGCAGTGATTGCCAGGCGTTCGGCAGTGGTTGGGACTTGGTTTCGATTGCCAGCGACGAGGAGAACGCGTTCGTCGCTGGTTTGGCGGATGCGGACGATACCTGGATCGGCATCACCGAAGGCAACGACATCGGTTCGAGCAGCAAGTGGCGCTGGAGCAGCGGCGACCCCAGCGGCTTCTGGAACGAAAGCTCTCGAGGCGGGATCTACGCCGTCTTCGATTGGTCGGAACCCAACAGCGGCGAGCTCTGTGCGCGCATCCGCGACGATGCGCAGTGGTGGGGCAGAGACTGCAGCACCTGGTTTGCGGCCATGTGCGAAGGCCCGATGCTGTGCGAAACCAGCACGGACGCATTGCCCGCGCCGGATCCGGAAGCGGCTTGTGTCCACGACCCCTGTCAGATCGGTGAGGCACTGGTGTCCACCTGCGATGCGTGTGTGCAGGCGGTGTGTGCGGCGGATGCGAGCTGCTGCGACGACGCATGGACGGACGACTGCGTGGCTCTCGTCGCGGACGAGTGCGACGCCCAGTGCGAATGCGCCGACGGTGAGGAGTACTACGCCGGTCACTGCTACTACGTCGAGACTGGCGGCATGCCTTGGTCGGACGCTCGTGCCAGTTGTCAGGCGCGCGGTGATGACTGGGATCTCGTCTCGATCGCGGACTCCTCGGAGAACGACTTCATCGACGGTATCACCGCTTCGAACGACACCTGGATCGGGCTCACGGAGGGCAACGGCATCGGCGAGAGTGGCCAGTGGAAGTGGAGCAACGGCGATCCGGGAGGCACCTGGTGGGAAGACTCCCGCTGGGGCATGTACGACAACTTCGATTCTGGCGAGCCCGACTCGGGCGAGGTCTGTTCCCGCATCCGCAACGATGGTGAGTGGTACGGCCGCGATTGCGGTCAAAGCTACGATTCGATCTGCGAAAGCCCCACCGCGACCCTGAGCGAGTTGACGCCGGTTTTGGCGGTCGCAGGGGTTGGCGCTGCGGCTGCCGCCGAGCCGTGCGTCGATGAGACCGGGGACGGGACGCCCGCAGATGAGCCCGAATGGAGCGCCGAATGCGCGGCGCTGGTGGACTCGGTGTGTGACGTTCGCTGCGAACCCGACGACCCAGACGCACCCGCGGGTGCTTGCAAGCCGTGGTACCCCGGGGAGACCGACGAGACGTGCTCGGGGATCGATCTCGCCGTGGGCATTCCTTGTGACGACAACATCCCGGTGTGCAATCACGGCAACACGGAAGCACCGGCGGGGGTCCGAATCGTTCACTTCCCGGCCAATGCCCAGCAATACCCGAAGTGTCAGCCGGATCAGACGCACCCGCAGATGTACGAATGCTTCACGGAGGCACCCATCGCTCCTGGTGAGTGCATCAACGTGACCGGTTGCCCGCAGCTCGTCGGCAATCGCGAGATCATGGTCAACCCCGAAGGTGAGGCCTACGTCGAAGAGTGCAGCTGTCAGGACAACTGGAGTCTGTACTCGGGCGGCGAGTGTGGTCCGCCGGTGTGTTCGGGCGGGACGAACGAGGCGACCGCGGTGGAGCGTCCGGTGGACATCATCATCGGCATCGACAATTCCGTCAGCATGCAGGGCGAGATCGTTGCCGTGCAAGATCGTATCAACGAGGACTTCGCGCAGATCATCCAGAACAGCGGGATCGACTACCGAGTGATCATGGTCTCGCGCTACGGCAACGTGCACATCACCAACTACGACGGTGGCGGCCCCTACGACTCAGCCTATTCGGTGTGCGTGGGTGAACCGCTCAGCAGTCTCACTTGCCCTGCCACCTCGTTGGACAGCACGCCGACGCTGGCGAACAACTCACCGTTCTTCTTCCACCACAGCACGGACATCGGCAGTCGTGACATGTTCTGCAAGCTCTACGACAGCTTCTCCGCCAGCGATCCGATCAACTCGCGCAGCGATTGGAGCCCGGTCGCGCCGGATGGGTGGGGAGCGTTCTTGCGCGAGGATGCGCTCAAGGTCTTCGTGGCCATTACCGACGATGGTCCTGGCACCAACACCGACGGGACGAATGGAATGTGCCCCAGCGCGACCGGCTTCGTCGATGGCCAGACTGGCGCTCAGACGTTCGACGAGGCCATTCGCACCCTCGCCCCAGAACAGTTCGGTGCCTACGACTCTGATGACCCGGACAAGGGTCGCAACTACGTTTGGCACAGCATCGTCGGCATGGGCGGCACGCCGAGCACCAACCCCGTGGCGCTCGGTCCCGACGAAGCCATCGAGGGGGAGTGCTGCACGGGCGCAGGGGTCAACGCCACTTGCCCCAACAGCAGCTTCATCGATGCCGATGATGCTCCACGCAACGGTCTGGCCTACCAGTACCTGAGCAAGATGACCGGCGGGCTCCGCTACCCGATTTGCTACAACGACAGCTTCGACGAGATATTCAACGAGATCGCCAAGGAGACCATCGATGGCGCTCGCGTGTCCTGCAGCTTCCAGGTGCAAACACCGACAACGCCAACATCAGTGGCGCGACGGTCGTGTTCAAGGAGAACGACACCGCCGATCCGGTCGAGTTCACGCGGGTTGCCAACGTCACGGCGTGT
>JBNKZR010000303.1:0-9546 GCA_050301735.1 Polyangiaceae bacterium
CGACGTCTGGAGCGCCTGGGCGGGATGACGTCGACCGTGCCCGACCAACTGCAGGAGGTCTTGGAAGACCTGCGCCTCGGGCGCCTCACGATGCAGAACCGGGATCCGGACCAGCAACGGTCCATCGAGCACCTCGGCCGACGCATCTTTGCGGGCTTGGTGCTGTCCACCCTGATTGTCTGCGCCACCTTTCTCTTGGTCTACGGCCCCCGCTGGGCAGCCACGACGGCCGGGATCCTGGCCGCGCTGGGACTAGTCGGGCACCTCCTGGGCGAGACCTATCAGCGCATCGTTGGACGTCGTTGAACCGCGGCCACCACCCCGCGCAGAACGCGCTGCATGGCTGGGTGCGACGTTCCCAAACGACAGAAAGCGAGTCTCACCACGTCGTGGTGCCGACTCGCTCCCAGAAGCGCAGAACCAACTGAGGGCCTCCGACCTTCAACGGACGGAAGCTCTCGTCAGATTCGAGCGGGCGGCACGAACGTGCACCCGCGGCGCGAATTTCAGCCCGCGAGGACCTTGCCCTGCAGGAGGAACGCAATCACGAGGGCCATCAGAACCAGAGACTCGATCAGAGCGAGACCGAGAATCATGAGCGTCTGAATGCGGTCACCGGCGCCGGGGTTGCGGCTCACGCCTTCAACCGCAGAGGCAGCAGCACGCCCCTGACCGATGGCGCCGCCGAGAACGGCGAGACCGATAGCCAGACCGGCACCTAGAGCTGCGAGGGACTGTGCGTCGAACTCGTTTGCCGCAGCACCCGCCTGGGCAAAAGCGGTGCTCGAGAAGAGCGTGGTCATGAATGCTGCCAGCCAAGCCAGCCTGTTCTTGATAGACATGCGTCAAGTCTCCTTATTCGTTCTTATCGCGCGGAGGCGAATAGCTTTTTTTTCGAGCGGTGACCACGGTTTTCTGGGTCGCCGCGTGGGAGTCGTTTCAACTGTTTCGAAATCGGGGCGAAGGTGGGTGGCGATGCTCGCTTCGCGACACCTGAAGCGTCGAGTGATCGAGTTGCTCTTGATCCAAATGCTCAGTGGTCGGGGTGCTCAGTGGTCGAAATGCTCAGTGGTCGGGGTGCTCAGTGGTCGAGATGCTCAGTGGCCAGACCGATGTAGATGCAGGTCAACATCGTGAAGACCAGCGTCTGAACGACGATCACGAGACAGCCGAGGATCATCACCGGTAGCGGCAACACCAGGGGAAACATACCCAGCAGAATGCCGACAATGAGGTGATCGACGCTCATGTTGAGCATGAGACGAACGGCCAGAGTGATGGGGCGCACACACAACGAAACGACCTCGATCAAGAACAGCAACGGCGCCAGGTACCAAGCCGGCCCGAACAGATGCTTGACGTAACTCCAACCGTTGGCAGTCAGACCGTAGACGTTGAATAGAACGAACACCACGATGGCGCAGCCCATCGTCACGTTCAGGCTGCTGGTCGCCACCGGGAACGACGGCAACAGCGCCATCACGTTCGAGAAGAATACGAACAGGGCCGAAGCGCCGATCACCGGGAAGTACTTCTTGGCGCGCACGGGCCCCATCACGTTCTTGGCCATGTCGTAGAAGTAGCCGATGAACGCTTCCATGAAGGTTCGCAGGGTCAAGCTCGCATCAGGCACGACGGCATTGTCCGTGTCTTCCAACTGGAAGCGCACACGCCGAGCAATGAAGAGCAACAACACGACGACCAGAAGCGCTGCCGCGACAGGCTCGAACGTGTGCCAATCGGAAGGCTTGTGACCAATCAGAGTGTCGCCGATGACCTTCGCATTCTGCGAAAGGTTATCTTTGATGCCTTCGAGTAAGAAAGTTAACCAGCTGCTGTGTCCAGGCACTTCAACCTTCCCGTAGCGATCCCGCTTTGGAAACTTGTGAGATGAGAATTCCGACGGGCAGGACTGCGAGGCCCATCAGGAGCGGCAGGCCCTGCACGAAGCGCGAGTCAAATAGCAGGTACAGACCTGTAATGACCACGGAAAACTTCAGGACGAAAAGCCCTGCATAGCGGCCTGTGTGGCCGCCCGACATGATGGCTGCAACGCCGCGAGCGATGAGCCAAAGATTGCCGATCGCGAGCGCTGCGCCCACCCCAACACTGCCCGCAAAACGCCAACCGTACAGGGGCAGCGTCACGATCGTCGCGACCAGACCGAGTGCGGCACATCGCCACAGCACAGACGTCCACTGCGCGTTCGTCGTCACTTCGCGACTCCCCTGAAATCGTGGGTCCCGGATTGTCGGCTACTCGCGATCGTCGAAGTACTTCTGCCGCTCGCGGCGGCGCTCTTCTTCCGCTTTTCTCGCATCTTCTTTCGTTCGCTCGAGCGCTCGCCAGACAGCCCTCACCCCGTGGGCAAGACCAAGAAAAAAGCCAATGATCAGAAAGGTGTCGCCTGTGCCCCAGCGCTTGTCAGCGAGACTGCCGACGTAGCAGGGCACAATCACCCCGAGGACCATCTCGAGGCCTAGGGTGCCGTAGCTACCCAGTCCTTTCCAGCTTCCTTGCACTCACACCGCCAGGGCGGCAGTCGGGTAACATGCCCCCCACGCAAGGGCAACGTCGAGATTGTCGCAGGTCCTGCATACAATGCCGCTACACATGATTCGCTCCTTGAAGCTCCCCTCGCTCAGCTTGGCCGCTACGCTCTCCGCTGCCAGCCCGTTGTGTGCCCAGCCCGCCGAAGAACCGGCCACGCCGGCACCGACGCCTGCAACGCCTGAGCCTCCAGCTTCCCCGCCGACGGAGACGCCGACAGCGCCGGTGACACCCGCAGCCACGGAGGACGCACCTGCCGCGACGCCTCCAGCGCCACCCCCCGCGCCGCCGCCTGGCGACACTCCGGCCAACGCTCCGAGTGGCACGAGTCAGCGCGCACCAGGGGCGCCGACAGCCACGGACGCGCCCCCGACGGCGCCCGCTCCCGAGCAGCCTCGTGCTGCTGGCGAGCCCATCTACGAACCGCCCCTGCCGCAAGCCTACGTACAAAACGAGCCCGCACTCCCGCCGCCGCCTCCCAACGTCGCGCCGAACCGCGCGCTTTGGTTGGGCGCTCGTACGGGTTGGTTCTTTCCCACGGGCTCGTTGTGGCAAGACGGGGAGCCCACCAGTGGTGTGTGCTGCGCCTACTACAATCGGGGTTGGGACGACTTCGCCAGCTCGGGCCCGATGCTCGAGCTCGATGTCGGCGCGCGCCTGGGGCACAGCTACAACGTCTTCGGTATCTGGGAGTACGCGTACCTCGGCGATGGCGACGAGCTGGGCGACGAGTTCGGTGGCCAGACCAGTGCAACGAGCAACTTCCTCGGAGTTGGCCTGCGCTTCTCGACCAATCCCGACGACCTCGGCATCGTCGTCGAGATGGCGTTGGGCTGGCGACGTTTCAGAGCGACATGGGACAATGGCACAGAGTTCTCGGCGACAGACGACCTCTTCAACACTCGCATCGCGTTCGGTGCGGACATCCGCCTCAGTGAAACGCTCTCTCTCTCGCCGATGTTGTCTCTAGGCGGCGGCGTCTTCGGTGAGGCTGAATGGAAGCTCTCGGATGGTTCACGCGAAGGCGCGTTCAGCTCTTTTGGCGACTTCCTCGTCGACGAGCCAGCGCAACACGTGCCCGTCATCCTGCAAGTGGGCCTTCACTACGATGCGTTCGGCAGTCGCGACTGAACACGAACCCCAAGCCAGCAGCCATCTCGCCGGACGCCTCCGTCCCCGCCTCCGGTGAACCCTCACCAGGTCTTGCCTGCCCGCTGACTGCGACTCGGGGGCTCGTCGCTGACGGGTAACTCCACGACGAAACGAGTTCCGCGGGGTTCGTTTTCTTCGCAGCGGATGCTGCCACGGTGGGCATCGATGATCTGCTTCGAGATGGCTAGCCCCAGTCCCGTACCGTGGCTCTTGGTCGTGAGGAAAGGTTCGAACAGGCGCCGACGCACTTCCGCGTCCATGCCGCTGCCAGTATCCTCGACACAAATCGCCACGTTCTCGCCGCTGGGTCGCACACTGACGCGGAGTTCGCCGCCCTCGGTCATCGCTTGGCGCGCGTTGCGGACGAGGTTGTGCACCACTTGGCGGATCTGAGCTTCGTCGACCCACACGTTCGGAAGCGGTTCGAGCACCTCCAGGATCGGTGTTACCTTGGCACGCTCCAGGTCTCGTTTGACGAAACTCAGGGCTTCGGCGACCACGTCGCCCACGTTCTCGAGCTCCAGGTTTGGACTCTCGCGACGGGTCAACGACAGGTACTGCTCCGTGAGCTCCGTCAAGCGCGCCACCTCGCGCGCGATGGCCTCGTGCAACGCACGTGCTTCGGACTCCTCCGGCAGCTCGTCTTGCAACAGCTCCAAGTTGAGCGCGATCGACGATAGCGGGTTACGCACCTCGTGAGTGACGTGGGCGGCCATCTTGCCAATCGTGGCCAAACGTTCACTCTCCAACAGCTCACGGTTGGCCCGGGCAATGGCGGCAACCATCGACTCGAAGGTGCGCGCCAAATCCCCGATCTCGTCTCGGGTCGCGATCGCTGGCCGAGGCGTGAGATCGCCGCTGGCGACGGCGTTGGCCCGCTCCGTGATCTGCGCCAGAGGCCGCAACACCCGCCGCGCATACAACGCCACTCCCACCCCCAGAGCGATGGTGCCCAGAGCCCAAATCAAGAGCACTCGGAATGTCCATCGGTCGCGCCGCGAGATTTCTCCCATCAAGTCGTCGAGGTGAATGTTGACCCGGTTCTCGAGTTCTCGCAGCTGATTGAGCGCCAACGTGCCGCGGGTGACCAGCTGATCCCGCAAGCCTTGGGCCGTCGCTACGTCCCCCTGTTCCAACGCATCGAACAGACGCCGCAGGATCTCCTTGTCCTCGTCGAGGAACTGCTCGATCTGGGCGGCTTCGAGCGACAACGCTCGACGCATGTCGGCGTCCTTCTCCGGAAAAGCTCGCGCCAGAGCGGCGCGTACTTCGGCAAAGACCTTGGGCCGCCCCAACGTGTAGTGCGTCTCGAACCACACCTGCTTGTCGGCGGGATTGCGCGCTTCGGTGATGTGGTTGAGCTGGGAGTTGAAGGTGTTCTGCCCCGCGACCGCGTCTCGCAGAGCGACGATGAGCGGGATGTAGCCGGAGCGCATGAGTTCCGTCTCGCGCACGCTGCGGCGTTGTCCCAAGACGCTGTAGCCGATGACCAAAGCGAACGTCACCGTCACCACCGCATACGAGAAGAGGATGCGGCCCAGGACCGTGCGGCGGCGATTCCAGGAGATCACGGCTGAGGGTTCGTCTGTCTGCCGCTGGCGTCGTCTGAAGGCGGCGCGCTCGTCGGCGCCACGGTATCGCGACCGGAGCGCTGCAACTTCTGCGGCAAGCGGATCTCGAAAGCCGCACCTCGTTTCGACGGCAGGAGCGCGACGCTGCCACCGTGCTCTTCGACGATCTTCTTGACGATGGCGAGCCCGAGCCCGGTGCCCCCCTTCTTGCCCGCAGTGACGAACGACTGAAACAGACGCCCTTGGATCTCTTCTGGAATGCCAGGCCCAGTATCACGCACCACGATCACGAGCTCGTCGCCGTCCATACCGGCCTGGATGGTGAGTACACCGCCGCGCTCCGCCATGGCCTCCAGCGCGTTGCGCGCCAGGTTCTGGATCGCTCGAGCCATGCGCGATTCGTCGAAGCGCGCCACGACCTTGGTGTCCACGTCCATCGTCAGCTCCACGGCACGCCCGTCGATCTCGTGGGAGAGCTGCTCACGCAGGTCGCCGAAGAACTTGTGCAGATAGACCTTGCGAACGAACAGCGTGCGCTCCCCGCGAGCGAACTCCAGCACCTCTTTTTGCATGCCGTTGAGCACGTCGAACTGCTTGAGGATCTTCCGCGCGAAGTCCGAGCGCACGGCGGCGTCATCGGCGTTCTGCATCAGCTGGACGTAGCCACTGATCAGCGTCATCGGCGTTCTGAAGTCGTGGATGACCTGCGACAGCAGCCGACCGATGCTCGTCAGGCGCGCCGAACGCTCGCGCTCTTCGTTCGCTTGGTACAAGCGCAGCGCGGTGGTGACGTTGGCGCTCAGAAGGCGCAACAGGGCTTCGTCCTCGTCGGAGAATTGACGCGCGGTACGCTTGCTCAACACCGCCATCGCCCCAAGCGAGGCCTGTTCTCCGTCGCCTTCGAGACCGATGGCCAACACGGTGTTGACTGCAAACGGGAAACGCCCTTCGACGTTGTCGGAGTAGCGGGGGTCCTTGTCCGCATCGACCAGGCGAAACGGAGCCGGGGAGGCCATCGCCGAACCCAAGAGCCCCTCGCCGTTCTTGACCCCGAAGCGGTCCAAACCGGAGTGCCCTTCGGCGTCGAAGACGTACTGCACCAAGTCGCCGTTGTCGGGGTTGGAGACGAGTAGGGCCGCGCCACGGGCTTCGCAGGCACGAGCCGCCGCCGACAACGACTCCACGATCAAGTCCTCCAGCGAGCCGGCGCGCCCCGTGGCGCGTTCCAACTCGAAGAGCAGCTCCAGATCGCGCACCTTGCGTTCGAGCTGGTCCTTGGTGTCGAGCAGTTGTCGGTTCTTCTGGATCAGTGAGAGAAAGAGACGCGAGTTGTCGATGGCGACAGCCGCCTGGGTGCTGAGTGCCGTCAGGATCGCCTCGTCTTCGTCCGAGAACTCACCGCTCGCCTTGTTCAGGACTTGAATCACGCCGATGGTGCGTCCCAGGTGATTCTTCAGCGGCGCGGCCAACATGCACGTCGTGTGGTAGCCCGTGAGAATGTCCCACTCCGGTTGAAAGCGTGGGTCGGCGTACGCGTCGCTCACGCGCAGCGGCTTGCCGGTCTTGGCGACGGTCCCGGCGATCCCTTGGCCGATCGCGACGCGTATCGACTGCACCTTCGACCCAACCATCACACGGCTGACCAAGTCACCGCGGCTGTCATCGACGAGATACAAAGTCGCGCGATCCGCGTCGAGCAGGTCCGTGAGCCGCGCGAGGATCAACTCGAGCAAGTCGTCGAGATCGAGGGTGGTGCCGAGAGCGACGCCTACCTCGCGCAAAGCCGCAGCTATGCGCTCTTCGCGGGCCAGGGCAGCGCGAAGGCGTTGGAGCTCCTGCGTGGAGGTCTCGCCGCTCTCGTCCTGTGTCACGGACGGATCGAACCACGGACAGCCAGGCGGATCTAGAGCGCATCGCAAAATCGAAGCCGATGGGGAGGCTAGTGCTTGTGCCCAGACTCCCGCATACTAGGATCCGCCGCGGCTTGGCCATAGGTTCGGTGACCCTGGGGCGAGCCCGTAAACCCTGTCACGGATGTATCGAAATGGCTCTCAAGCAACTCCAACTGGTGATTCGCGGACGCGTCCAGGGCGTGTATTTCAGGGCCTCGACACAGCGTGAGGCGCGACGCTTGGGCGTCGTGGGATGGGTGAAGAACCGCCCCGACGGTGGCTTGGAAATCCTGGCTGAGGGGGAAGAGACGTCGATCCGGGAGCTCTACGGCTGGGCACAGAAGGGCCCGAGCGCTGCGCGGGTCGACCGGGTCGACACCCGTTGGCGCAGCTTCACCGGGGACTTTTCCGACTTCAGGATCATCGATTGAGTGAGCTGTCCCCGCTCCCAGCCTCGTAACCACCACCCCGCTCAGCGCCGCCCCCGCGGCAGTGCGAAAACCTGGCGCCTGGCGTTGCTCGTGTTGCTGGCGTGCCTGGGCGTTTCTGCTCGAGCCGCCGCGGATCCACCGGAGCCCGAGGGCGAAGGGCAGCACGCTGACGGCATCTCGGTTGCCCCACCGCTCGCACCTCTGCCCGAGGTCCCGCGTCGATGGTTACCGGAGCCCAAACGTGAAGACCAGCTGCTGCTCGACGAGTTGCTCCAGCGCCTGACCTCGGACCAGCCCGGTGATCGCACCGTGGCGTTGGAGGAGGTGCTAGCGATCGACGGCTCGCTGCTCCCGGCGGTCAAAGCCCGCATCGATCAAGAGGGCCAGAAAGCCGACCGCCGTGCGATGAAACGTCTCTTGCTCGATACGCGCCGCGATGCGCGAACCGAGACGGAAAAGGCGATGCGCCAGCGCGGCGACAAGGGGGAAGTCGAGACACCTGACTACTTCCCCATGATGCTCAGCAAACCCAAGCCCGATAACGAGCATTGGCAGCGCTTGGTGCGGGTGCTCGCGCTCAGCCGCATGTGCGTGCAACTAGGTACGGTCGAGGCAGTGCGGGTGTTGATCCACGTCTACGTGCGCTTCGAGTTCTTGCGTATCGACACGCAGCTGCAACTCAAGAAGCTGGGCGACAAGTCCTTGGCGGCGTTGATCGAAACCACGCGTCACAAGGCCGCGACCGTCTCCAACTGGGCCAAACGCCGTCTGGACTTCTTGGGCAAGGCCATCCCGAGCGAGGTCGTGCAGGTCGAAGATGCGCAGGTTCTCTCCGACGTGCTGCGCGCATACGGTCGCATCCAAGACCCCGACGCCGCCCGGCTCGTGATCTCTTTCGCCAACAGCGAGCGCTCGCAAGTGCGCGAAGCGGCACGCCAAGCCGTCGCCTTGTTCGGCGAGACCGCCAATTGGTCGTTGCGGGATACCTACGAGAACATGGTGGGCAAGAAGCCCCCCCGCGAGTGGTCCTGGGATCGCACCGCGCGGGAACTGTTCCGCGAGTTCGACCGCATTCGCCTGGCAGAGCTCTACGGACACTACGAAGCGGGACTCGAGGCCTTGGCCGAAGACGATCTGGAAGCTGCTCGGGCTGCGTTCGACAAGGTGGTCGCGCGCGCACCCAACTTCGAACCCCGGGACAAGTTGGTCGAGGCGTACCTACGCTACGCTGAGCAGAAGTTCGACGCGGTAGATTTCGCAACGACCAGACTCGAGGCGCCGGGGGCGAGCGAAACGCCGGACACCACGAAGTCCGACACGCCGAGTGCCGGGGCCGCAAACACCGAGACCGCAGAAGCCGACGAGGGCGCGCGCGCAGTGGAGAACAGTCTGCTCCGGGTGGTGCGACTCTCACCCAACGAAGAGCAACGCCACCGTGCCGAGAGCCTGCTCTTGACGCTGGAGGCCAAACGGCTCTCCGAGCAAGAGATCGCCGATCGCTCATTGTTGAAACAAGCCTTGGAGCTCGACGCCGAAAACACCCACGCGAAGGAGCTGCTCGAGGAGCTCAGCCGTGAGCCCTTCGTGGAGCGCAGCGCCTTCTTACGCTGGGTCTGGCCCGCGGCCATCGGCGTCGCGGCAACGCTCTTCGCACTGCTGATCGCGTTCGTTCGCCTGCGTAGCTCGGCGACCAAGCCAAGCTGAGAGGCGGGGGCCGAGCCTCATTCCGAGCCGCGCGTCCGCTCGACGCCAAGTCGACCGCGCCCGAGCTCTCAGCAACTCCGGTGCGCGCCTCCGGAACGCCACGCCCCGTGACGTCGAGTGTTCTCGACGCCGCTGCAACTACACACGACGCCACTTTATCCCCAGTTTCCGTCGATTCGACTCCGCCCTGCGTCGCCGCAATCGCGCTCGCCGTCGAAAATACCGCACTCGACGCGTCCAGAACTG
>JBNKZR010000304.1:0-9525 GCA_050301735.1 Polyangiaceae bacterium
CGGAGCCCGATGCCATACCCGGCGACACCGAGACCTGCGGCAATGGCATCATCGACGAAGGCGAGGAGTGCGACGAGGGCGAGGACACCGGCGCCGAGGGCAGCGATTGCACGTGGAGCTGCCAGCTCGACGTTTGCGGCGACGGACACCTCGGGCCCTACGAATCCTGCGACGACGGCAACGACGTCGACGACGACTATTGCACGAACGACTGCCACCGCAGCGAGTGTGGCGACGGCATCGTGCAGGAAGACCGTGGAGAACAGTGCGAGCCCCCAGGCGATCTCACGAAGCGGTGCACGCCGGAATGCCGCTGGAACGTGTGCGGCGATGGATACATTGGTCCTGGGGAGAGCTGCGACGACGGCAACGAAGAGCAATACGACGGGTGCGGTGTCGACTGCCAGTTCAGCGGCGAGTGCGGCGACGGCATCGTAGAAGAGGGCGAGGAGTGCGACGACGGCAATGCTGTCAACGACGATGGCTGCACCGTCCGCTGCCAACTGCCGGAGTGCGGCGACGGCATCGTCGGCGGCGACGAGGCCTGCGACGACGGGGGTGAGCCCGGAGGCTGCAACGACACGTGCTCCGAGGTGGAAGCTGGCTGGGCCTGCCTGAGACCAGGTGAGGCCTGCATCTTGGCAGCACGCTGCGGTGATGGCACACTGAACCCCGGCGAGCAGTGTGATGACGCGAACACGGAAGTCGGCGACGGGTGCACCGCCGAATGCATCGTGGAAGCGGGCTTCTACTGTCCGGTTGCCAACATGTCCTGTATCCAGGAGCTCTGCGGCGATGGTGAACGCACCCCCGGGGAGCAGTGCGACGATGGCAACGCGGCGGCCGGAGACGGTTGCTCAGACGCGTGCGCTGTCGAGGCAGGCTACGTCTGCCCCGTTCCCAACGCAGAGTGCTTTCCGCGCTGCGGCGACGAACTCGTCGTGGGTACGGAAGACTGCGATGACGGCAACACCGTGGACGGCGATGGCTGCGGCGGCGGCTGCCTGCGAGAAGCCGGCTTCGAGTGCCCACTCGACGGAGGTGAGTGTACCGAGGCAGTGTGCGCCGACGGCAGTCGTGGCGGCGACGAGGGCTGCGATGACGGCAACACCATCGCTGGCGACGGTTGCGGACCAACCTGCCAGATCGAACCGACCTTCGACTCCACCGGCGAAGCGACGCTCGCTTGCGGCGACGGGCTGATCACCGGGACCGAGCAGTGCGACGACGGCAACGCGGCCTCCGACGATGGCTGCTCAGCGACCTGTCAACTGGAAGAGGGATGGATCTGCGAGGAGCTGCTGGAACTGCCTGAAACGGTGGAAATCGCAGTGACCTACCGCGACTTCAGAAGCGACGAGAGCCCCGGTGGGCACCCCGACTTCGAGAACGTCAACCAGGGCGATGACGCAATCCCAGGTGCCCCCTGTGAGGTCGACAACACTGCCACCTGTGGTCAGCTCGACGCCGAGCGCAAACCGGTGCTGGGTCCTGGAAATCAACCCACGATCGCCAGTGCCGACAGCTACGCATTGTGGTTCCGCGACGAAGATCCCGACGGGAACGTCGACATCGAGGTGCTACAGGACTCACTCTTGCTCACGCAAGTGGGCGGTCCGACGTCGGACGTCTACGAGTACGACAGCAGCGAACACTTCCCCTTGGACGACCGTGGCCATGGGACCTCTTGTGGCAGCGACGACTTGGATCTGGGCAATCCGAACTGCTGCGCCGTCGGTGAAGCGTGCGACGGCCACAACTACCACTTCACCACGGAGCTGCGCTACTTCTTCCAATACCAAGGGGGTGAGACGCTCACCTTCCGTGGCGACGACGACGTATGGGTGTTCATCAACGGCCGACTCGCCGTCGACGTCGGTGGCGTCCACTGTGCGCAAGCAGGTCGAGTCGTTCTGGGCGACGAGGACTCTACGTGCTCCTTGCACGCAGAAGACTACGACGACGGATGTGGAACCGTCGGAGTGCTCCCTGATTGCGACGCGACCGACTTCACGGCAGCCGAACAGGCCGACGATACCGACGACCGCTACGGCATCACCAAAGGCGGGATCTACGAAATCGTTCTCTTCCACGCCGAACGTCACACGGACCAGTCGAACTTCCGTTTGACGCTGCAAGGCTTCCTCGCGCCGCGCTCTTCCTGCACACCCATCTGCGGTGACGGTACCGTGCAACGGGGCGAAGTCTGCGACGACGGTGAGGACAACGTGACGGCGGCTGAGGCAACCTGGGGTGCCTGCGTCGAGTGTCGGTCCCGCGAGTTCTGCGGTGACGGAATCGTCAACGGTGCCGAGGCCTGTGACAACGGACTCAACATCTCATCCTATGCCGACAGCGTTGACGCTTGCGGGCCCGAGTGCGTCGACCCGCCATACTGTGGCGACGGCATGGTCCACCCTGGCCTCGAGTGGTGCGACGAGGGCGACGCAGGCAACACGGGCGAGTACGACGGCTGCACTGCGGACTGTGAACTCGGCCCGTATTGCGGCGACGGGACTGTCGATGAAGAAGCAGGAGAAAGCTGCGACGACGGCATTCGTAACGGCAGCTACGGCCGCCCCTGTGCTTTGGACTGTCAACCCGGCCCGTACTGCGGTGATGGTGAACGCAACGGACCGGAGCAGTGTGACTTGGGTGCAGACGCCAACACCGGCGAGTACGGAACCTGCAACGAAAACTGCACGTTGGCTCCGCGCTGTGGCGATGGTGAACGTCAAGTCGACGAAGGCGAAGAGTGCGACGACGGGCAGAACGATGGCGGCTACGGTGAGTGTGCTCCAGGCTGCGTGCTTGGTCCGCGCTGTGGCGATGGCATCGTGCAAGCAGGCGACGAGCAGTGCGACGACGGCGAGAACGCTGGTGGCTACGGTGAGTGCGCCCAAGGCTGCGTGCTCGGCCCACGCTGTGGCGACCGCATCGTTCAGGAAGACGCCGGCGAAGAGTGCGACTCCGGCCCCACCGGCAGCACTCGTTGCAGCAAGACTTGCAAGACGCTCGTCCCCGACGTGAGCCACTGACAGCACGCGCTGCATCCTGAGACCAGGTTCGGTCTCGGCGCCGCAGCGGTTGGGGGCGTCCACATGACGCCCCCAACGCGCCTTGTGCGCCTTGCCAGTCGCTTCGAGCCGGGGCGAGTTCGACGGCAGACGGTCGGCGCGGGGCGGTCATTTTCCCCTTCGGGCCAAGACCCACGAGCCGACCGTGCAGAGAGGCGGCATCTCTTTCGCCTGTCGGGTCACCCTAAGTGAAACAGCCTCGTGCCCCCGACAAACGGGCAGCCTCGCTGGTGACAGATCGGGCATATTGACCGCATGACTTTGCTCCGCCTCGCAGCTTGCTGTGTCCTCTTCCACTGCACCCTCGTCGGTTGCGGCGAGGACACATCGAAGGATGACAACCTCGGCGCTGCCAGCGTGAACTCGTCTGCGGGCCAGCCAGGCGTGAGCACACCGGTGAGTTCCAGCCCGGTGTCGAGCGCCCCTGGGGGGACACCGACGGCGGTTGGACCCACCGCGACCGCGATACCGACGAGCGCTGCCCCGACGAGCCCCGAGGCCACCGCGCCGGCGCCCGAGGCCTCGTCGGTACCCGCTGAGTCCCCAGGCGCTGGCGGCAGCCCCAGCGAGCCGATGCCCTCCGGCATGGCCGGCGCGGGAGGAGCGCCACAAGCCGCAGGCGGCGCTGGAGGCTCGCTCGCCGGCGATGAGAGTTCTGCTGGCACGATGAACGCCGGCGGGGAGTCCAACTCCGAGCCCGACGCCGGTATGCCGAGTGGTGGCATGCCGGGCACGGAGCCCGTGGAGCCAATCCCAGAAATCTATTCCCCATGCCCTACCGATGGCAGCCCCTGCGCCATCATGCCGCTGGGTGACTCGATCACTTTCGGCGAGGGCTCTTCTGGTGGCGGATATCGAGTTGGGCTCTTCGAGCGTGCGGTAAACGACGGCCAGCAGATCACGTTCATCGGTACTGCGTCCGCCAATGGTCCGAACATGGTCGCGGGCCAACCGTTCCCGCGAGCTCACCAAGGACACCAAGGGTACGTCATCGATACGGGTGGCTACGCACCGACCGCCTCGCTCTCTCAGGTGGTGGACATGGCCCTTCCCAGTCTCGATCCGCACATCGTGTTGTTGATGATCGGAACCAACGACATCAACGGCAACAACAATCTCGGCGACGCCCCCAATCGCTTGGGCGCACTCATCGACAAGATCATCAACTTCGAGCCCGATGCGGTGGTCGTCGTCGCACAGCTGACTCCCACCCAGGACGCCAATCTCAACGCGCGCATCGAAACCTACAACGCCGCCATGGTCGGCGTTGTTGAGCAACGAGCGGCGGCAGACAAGCACGTGATGCTCGTTGACATGTACGGTGCGTTTACCAGCAACCCAAACTATGGCAATGAGTTGATGTTCGACCGTTTGCACCCGAACGATGCGGGCTACGAGGTAATGGCGGGAGTGTGGTACGATGCCATTGCCGGGATGCTCCCCACGCCGTAGTCGTGCGCCCCGGTGCGCTGCACTGGAAGCATCACCATCGAAGTACCGTGCCGGAGCTACGACGCTGGGGCGGCGCACTGCCTGAGCGGCCCCCTGTCCTAGAACGCAACGGAAACCGTGTGCAACGCTAGCCTCCAGCGGCTTTCGCGTTATGGTACGCCACAATGGCGGAGGGCCAAAGCAAGTCAACGGTGCAGCAACCGCAGACAGCGCGAAGTAGCGCCCCGCCTGCAGCGGGGCAGGACAAGGCGGACTGGGCGAGTCTCGACCGCATCACCGAAGGCATTCTGCGGCGCATCATGCGCGTTGCATGTGTGGTAGGCTCGCTGGGCATCGCGTCCGCTTTTGTTAGTCCGCAGCCATACAACGCCGCTGCAATGCTGGTCTCCGTCGCCGCAACCTCGGTGATATTCGGGGTGACGTTCCTCCCCATTCGCATGCGGGTACTCTCGGTATTCTACCCCTGGGCGCTCGTTCTCGTGGGTGGGGCTAACATCTTTCTGATGGGCCCCCGTGCCGACGCCATGCTACTGTTGGCCGGCGCGCTGTTCGTGGGTTCTCTGGTTCTGAGAGCCCTGGGCATCACGCTGCTATCTCTGGGAACGGCCGGTGCTCTGGTGGCCGCGGCCTACAGCCAAACGCCATTTGCGGACGCAACCCTCGAACTGTGGACGGGTTCGGTCAGCGCGATGTTGGCAGTGATCATTCCGGCAGCAGTCGCTGGACGCATGCTCGTCGGCGCTCTGGCACGTGCCCTCGCCGACAAGCACCAACTCTTCGACAAGGTGGTGGAAGAGCGCCATGCCCTGCAAGAGGCTATCGCAACCTTGGAAGCCACGCGCACCCAGCTGACGCACGCTCAGAAGCTCGAGTTGATCAGTCAAATGGCAGGTGGGATCGCGCACGACATGAACAACGCCCTCACTTCAGTGGTCGGCGAGGCTTCGCTCCTCGATTCCAACGTGGCGGAGCAACGCGAGCGCATCGTCGAATCGGCGCTCTACGCTGCGCAACTCACTCAACAGCTAATGGTGCTAGGTCGCCGAGACGCAAGCCAGCCTCGCCCCATCAATCTGACGCTGGCGATGCGAGGACTCGTTCGATCCGGTCGCCGCCTGCTGCCAAGCGACATTACGATGGACTTGCAGCTCCCGGAGGAAGAAGTCCCGATCCATGCGGATCCGACGCACCTACTCCAAATCCTCCTGAATCTGGCAGGCAATGCCAAGGACGCGATGCCACACGGGGGCTCCCTGACCATCAGCCTCCTCAAGGAGCAGCAGAACGGCCAAGCCGTCCTCACGGTGGAGGATACGGGCACCGGCATGACCCCGGATACACTCAGTAAGATATTCGACCCGTTCTTCACCACCAAACCCCCCGGCAAGGGGACGGGGTTGGGGCTTGCCAACGTCCAGCAGCTAGTCGAGCAGATGGGGGGAGAGATCACGGTGGACAGCCGTTTGGGAGAAGGCACTCGCTTCGAACTGAGGCTACCTCTGACGGACGAGCCAGTAGCGAGCGAATCCGCTGACGTCGTCAGTTCCAGTCATCGCTCTGGAACCGTCCTCATCGTCGACGACGATGTCAGGGTCCGCGCCGTTGTGTATTCGGCGCTGCAGCACGTCGGCTATCGCGTTCTCGAAGCTCCGAACCTCGACGTCGCCATGGGACTCTTTCGCGCCAACGGCGGGCGAGTAGACCTGCTGATCACCGACGTGGTCATGCCGGGCGCAGGTGGTGCTGACGCGATTCAGCGGTTTCGAAAGGAGGCGCCACGCCTCCCCGTTCTCGTGATCTCGGGGTATGCGGATGACGAGGCTCTCGCACGGGGAATCACAGAGGGCCAGTACCCGTTTCTGCCCAAGCCGTTCACAGCTGACACCCTGACCGAGGCCGTGGACCGTGCCATGGCGGGGGCAAGCGCTGATTGACACCTCTGTGCGCTCCGGGATGCACACGGGCAGGCCGGAACCCGGTCTAGCTCGGCAAGACACGTGACGCGGCGACTCCATCCGGACACCAGGTGACGGAAGCGCGCGAAGCCGTCGCCGTTACTCTGAGGCCCTGCCACCAAACCTGGGAAAAGTCGCGCGGAAGGCATCGTCCAATTTGGGTGCACCAGCCATGCGGCATGACATGCGCCTTGCTTTGGTCAATCGAATGCCGTGTAATCGGTACCGGCAAAATGCGCCACACGAGGAGGAGGACGAACACATGCCCATGGTCGACTATTCGAAGCTGCAGTCCATTTCTTGGCTACAACAGGTACCACGCACGTTGACACCGGAGGTCGAAAAGATCCTCGACGGTATTCACAGCAAGCCCGCCTTCTTCGTGTTCTGGGGCGGAGGCAAGAAGGGTTGGCTCGAGGACATGCAGAATGCGCGACTGAGCTTCGTGTACGTCGTGCAGGCTAACGAGTGTCTGTTCGACGCTGAAGAAGCGCAGTGGGCACCCGCCGTGCTGTTGTCGACCAGCAATCCCCAAGCGTCCGACCCTCAATGGATGGAGAGCGCGGGCCGTGAGATGGCTGAACGACTCGCCAACAACGAGTTCCCTGAAGCCGCCGCGTACTTGGCGGCGGAAGACTCGAGCTTCGACTTGACGTTAGAAGGGACCAACGGCCCCTTCCGCCTGTGGACGACCTATGTCGACCCCGACGACCTTCCGGGGAATCAGATCCCCGACAGCCGCGTGCTGCCGGCTCTGCATCACGGCAAAGAGTGGTCGTTGATCCCACCAACTCTCTATTCGTGAGCATGGTCACAGGGGCGGGTTGGGCCCACGTCGGGCCTTCACGACTCAATCTGCCGCGGTGGGACCGCACCGCCCAAGGTCCTGCGCACAGCGCTTGACCCCACTCGGATCGGCCACGCACACGCCGCCGCTGGGGCAGTCGGCGTCGGACATGCACCCGTAACGCATGCATTGATAGTACGTCATCGGGTCGAGGTTCGTCGTGCTGACGGGCACGCACTGGAACATCGCCGAGCAATCTTCAGTTTCGCAACCGGGGGCGGTGCAGACGCCATCGCCCCTGCACGTCGCGTCGGAGAAGGGATGACTTTCGGCACAATCCGCGTCTGCCGTGCAACGTGGGACGCAGACACGGCAATACGCGTCGCACAGATCCGCGGCATCACAGTCGTCGTCAGTCGTACACGCCGCACTGCCCACCGGACAGCCGTAGGCGTCACAAGGTAGCGAGTTGCAACGCCCATCGAAGACGGTCCAGCACTTCTCGCCGTCACCGCATTCGGCAGACTCGTGACACCCCGGCTCTTCCACGGCGACCGCACCGTCGAGGGTCGCGGCGCCGTCCTCTCCGGACTCAGCAGATTCGTCGACTCCTGCCGCGGCGCCAGACGCGTCGGCTTCAGACAGCAACCCCGAGCCGGCGTCTGCTGGGGCCCCGTTGCTCGCGTCCGGCGAGCTCACCTCGAGCTCTCCCGACACGGACGCCGGGGTCTCCGGCGCCTCACCAACGCTGTCCGTCGCGCTGCTGTCTCCTGTAGTGTCGGCAGTAGCGTCTCGATCAGTCCCCGAGGACTCCTCCCCCTCGGTTTCAGCCATTGCCGCCTCGTCGCTGCCCGCCGCGGAACCGTCGACCAATCGGTCCCCCGACTCGTCGACGCAATAGCCCTCATCCCCACACCTGGCCCCCTGCTGAATGGCGCAGTCGGAGTCATCCACGCACAGAAGCCAATTCGTAGAGCCGGAGTTGGCCTGTTCCTGGTCGCGCCGCTGACAGGAGACTGCGGCACACAGGCAAACGGAAATGAGGAAGATTCGGTGAAGCATGCACATACTCATTCGGTTTCGCGGTCAGACTTGAAGTGCTGACCAAAGTAGAAGACCAAGCGTTCGTCTGGTGGCTGCCCCTTTTGGGCGTTTACCTCATCCAGTCGATCCCGGAGGTTCTCGAGCTGCGCTCGAACGGATTTCAGGGTCCCCAGCACCTCTTCTTCCATCGGGTGCCCCCGCCACAAGTCGAGAGAGAACGTCGCTCCCCCGGTCAGGTCACCGTGCTCCGCACGCGTCTCTCCCGCAGACAACTTCGCACAGACAGCAGCGACCAACGCCTGATAGTGGTCGAACACCGCTGCCTCCCAACCGTGCGACTGCCCAACTGGGACATCGATGCGAGAACTCGTGTAGCCTCCTTCGCTGCTGAGCTCGACGCGCCCGTCAGCTAGCAACGCCGGCAGCGCGGCTTTGATCGCGTCCTCTGCAAGGCGTGTCGTGCTCGCAACCTGCTCGACTGTCGCGTGCTTGGCTCGGTACACCGCCTGCCACACGAGATATTCGTTCGCCACCTCGCGCGCGCGGTCGGAGTCGTCGGAGAAGTCGCCAGCATCAGCGATGCGATAGACTGCGTTGGCGCCCCGACCGGACCGATAGCAGAAGCCCGTGTTGACCAAGTCCGCCAGAACACTCACGACGACATCGCGCTCGTCACGCGCAAAGCGCTTGTAGACCTTGGCGGCGGTCACCGGCTCGTTCGCACGCACGTACTCCAGCAGCGCCTCCCACAGCGAACGGCCTTCCACACTCTGGCTCTGCGATAGCTCACGGATCTTGCGGTGGTACGTTCTGAGCGTCATGCCGAACATGTCCGCGATGACGTTCTTCCGCAGGCCGTGGTTCTGCAGCTCCGTCGACAGATCGAGGAATACCTGATTCGCCACTGTCGTCAGCGGCGCTCGCAGCCCCCCGGCGGTAGCCAGCTGAGCCAGGAATACGGTAGTCTGCTGGATGACCGCCTGAATCAGTATCTGTGCATTCATGCGTTTCGCTCGCTGCTCGGCTGACGTTCACTCTGACCCGCCTTCGAGCAGCAAGATACTGACAATTCTGACACGTCGTTCGGCTTCGACACGCCAACCGCAGGACGCGAGCTGCAGCCGCCCGTAGCCCCACGGCAGAGGCCGCTGGTGTTTCACCCCACGCTGACGCCCGATTGACGCCAGCGCCGCGGACGCCCGGCTGAGGC
>JBNKZR010000305.1:0-9516 GCA_050301735.1 Polyangiaceae bacterium
GCTCGTGCAGGTGCGCGTGGACATTCGGTTGGACGGTCTGAGCCTCACGGGTGGATTCGTGCTCGGGAGGCGCGCAGGTAGCCGGGGATCCGGCTGACTGCGCCGCGAGGGGTGAGCGTCGACGGAGGTGAATACCTGCGACGGCAGTCAGAATGGCAGCGTGATGCGACCGGGAGCACCACCGATGCCGTCGGCCGTGTGACACGCATTGCAGTCTCCGACCGTCTGGGGCGCCAGCATGATGCGTTCGCCATCGGCACCGATCACCTTTGCCGTGTAGGGGAGCGCGATCTGGTCGCGCAGGGTGAAGTTGCCGACGGCGTTGGGGGTGAGAGCGAGCTCGGCGCCCTTCGCATCTGTGATGACGATGGTCACGGCTTCGGGACCTGCGCCGGAAACACCGTGGCAGTCGTCGGGTTCGTGCCCCGTCGCGTAGATGGTGCCGGCGATCGTGTAGGCAGGGCCCTCGCCCTCTCGGGTGTGACAGGAGATGCAGGCCTCGCCGGGGCGCATCCGGTCGTCTTTGCCGCTCGTCCAATAGGAGTCAGTCGAACACAGCGGGTCCGAAAAGAGCGGATCGGGTAGGGGTGGGGCTACCGGCGGCTCGACCGCGGGCGTGTCCGCTTGCGGTGGGTTGGCCGCGTCCGGAACTGGCGCGCCTGGTTCGCTCGCTGCCTGGTCACCTGTAGACGGCGGTTCACCTGGCGGAGCCGGGTCCTGGGGGGGGACTCCGGCGGTCGCGGGGACATCGGCCATCATCGCAGGCTCGGCGTTGGCGTCGGCCGCAGTGCTGTTTGGGTCGGCGGAGCTCGGTATCGGCGCCGGGATCTGCTCGTCAGGCGAGGGCGAGTCGGCTGCGATTCCGTCGAGCGTCGTGCTGTCGTCTGGCTCGCTCGCCATGACTTCGCTCGCTCGTGCGGCCGCTTCGTCGAGTGCCTGTGTCGCTTCCTTCAACGCTGCTGCTGCGTCGTTGAGCGCGTCGAGCGTTGCTTGCTCGCCTTCCGTCGACGGCGCAGCTTCCGCTTCATCCGGCGTGCCTTTCACGCTGGCGCCGAACGCGTCTTCCCCGTTGCTGCCCGCGCAAGCAGACAGCAGGCCCGTGCAGACGAGCGCCAAGATGCCTGGAATCGCAGCTCTCGTGGTGGAGAATGACCTTCTTCGTTGCATGAGGAAGCTTGCCTTTCGAACGCGGGGGCAGACGCTGGAGTGCTCGGGGTGTGCCCTGCACCCAGTACTGGCCACTCGACGGCACCACCGTGAACCCGCGTCATCTTTTCTCTGACCAAAGAAAATGCCGCACGGTGCGAATGCTCCGGCCATCCTCGAAGGTCGTCAAAGCACGGCGCGAATGCTCCGACCATCCTCGAAGGTCGTCAAAGCACGGCGCGACGGTGCTCGGCTCTGGCCGGGCACAGCGCGGGTCCGGAGAAGACAGCCCAAGCTCAGTGCAGCGGACGCGCACTGCAGCTGATCACCGACTACTCACCGCCGCGCCGACGCAGTTCGGCTTCGAGTTGCTGGACGCGCGCCTCGGCAGCTTCTCTGGCCTCACGCTCTCTTTCCTTCTCCAATCGCTCCGCCTCCGAGGCTGCGCGCAGAAGCCGTTCCGCCTCCCGAGCAGTCGGCACGAGCGTACCGTCGCGTTGGACGCGCAGCGCTCGGGGCAAGCCTTCCGCGGGGGCTACGACCCACTCGATGGGCAGTACGAGGGAACGTTCATACGTGCCAGGTACCTCCCGCTCTACGAGAGCACCCTGCACACGATCCCAGATGCGTAATGGCCGTTCTTCATCGGCGGGATCGAAACGCACGAGTTCAGTCACGCCCAAGTGACGGTAGCGAGAGAGCTTGCGATCCCAGGGCAGCTCGCCCGCATCCGCGTCACTGACGATCTCGACGGCCACTTCGGGCGCGCCTCGCTCCCACACCTTCCACGTCCGCACCAGCTCCGTGGGAGCGACGCGCTTGACGAAGGCGTCCGGCGCCAAGCAGCGCGAGGGATCCTCTGCGTCGAAGTAGACGAACTGATCGGAACACACCGTCACGCCTTCGCCGAGGGCATCCTGCAACAGCAAGTACAGGAGCGTGCGCAGATTCAAATGCAGCTGCGTTTCAGGCACCTCAGCGGACTCCGGAAACAGTATTGGAGCTCGTTGTTCCAGGTAGCGCGGCCGCTCGCTGGCAGGGGACGTGGGGTGAGACGCCATCGACATGCAGGGTACCTCCGTGAGAGTGGGCTGGCCAGCGTGGCATGCGCGCCGCTCAGCAAGCATCACGCCACTAGCGGGCGACCTGCGCTCGCCGCGTATTTCGCGGCGCTAGACGGACTCGTTTGCTCGACCAAGGTTGGCTGGTTCTGGCGTTGGTCGGCGACCGCCGCTACTTCGCCAGGCGTCGACCTTCCTTGGCCGGGCACAGCGCGGGTCCGGAGAAGACAGCCCAAGCTCAGTGTAGCGGACGCGCACTGCAGCTGATCACCGACTACTCACCGCCGCGCCGACGCAGTTCGGCTTCGAGTTGCCGCACGCGCTCGCGAGCAGTCGGCACGAGCGTACCGTCGCGTTGGACGCGCAGCGCTCGGGGCAAGCCTTCCGCGGGCATCGGTCGTCGTGAGGTTGCCTGTTGCGGTCTCGAGGCTGTCCGCGGTCGTTTTTCGGCTGTCCGGGGTCGCTAGCGCTGCTGCCAGTGGTGCTCTTCCAGCTGCCGCTGCTCTTGCAGCGCTTGCACCCCGCCCCGAGGCCCACCCGCTCACTCGCCATGCGATGCCACGCTCGCTATCGATAGATCGCCCCCGGCCCAGCGGCAAAACTGAACATCAACGCCTCGCTGCCAAGTGCCTCGGAGTAGATCCGAAACTCGTCGTATGAGCCTTCGAAGCCTGGATCGGCGACGTACTGAGACCGCCCCAACCAGTTGTTCACCATCGACGCCTGGGACAGGGAGTTCGTAATGGAGGTGGACGCCGCCAGGCTGCCGTTGACGTAGAGCGCCAGTTCGTCACCGCTATCATCGAATACGACCGCCACGTGCACAGGCGTCCCCGTCGGCAGAGGATCGACCACGCTGACCTGAAGCTGGGTGCCGTTGTCTGGCAAGAAAGCCGCTCGCGTGCCTGTCTCGCCAACGCTGCTGTCGGAACTCGCCGTCAAGAAAAGGTAACCGGTGCCTACCCCCCGGTTGTCTTCGCCAGCGTCGCTGCTGCCAAAATCGAAGACGCGTTGCCAAACGCCGCCTCCTGCCCAAGTCACCCATACTTCGAACGTCGCGTCGACGAGGCCGGTCAACAGATTGTTCGGAAAGTTGACGAACTGGCCCGACGACCCTCCGGCGAGAGCCAATTGCCCGCCGCTCGGCTGTGCACCGATGGCAGCTCCGTCGATCCCGCCCACCGAATCCGCGATGGTACTGCTGCTTCCACCAAAGGAGTAGCGGTGGGCCAAAGCTCCACCGATCACCTCACACAAGAGAGCCCCGCTGGCGTTCTCCGTATCCGGCATCCCGCAACCACATCCCCCCGGTGCGCTCTTGTCTGGGTCGTTCGGACACCCGTCGAGACAAGCAATCACCCCGTCGTCATCTATGTCGCTGACGTCTTCAGCGACATTGCAGCCACACTGCCCAGGGGCGTCTTTTTCCGCATCGTCGATACAGCCATCGAAACAGTTGATGACTGAGTCGCCATCGTCATCGCCTGCATCTTCGACGACATTGCAGCCGCATTCGCCCTCGAGGCTCTTGTTCGGATCGTCGGGGCACTCGTCCACACAATCCGGTACGCTGTCCGTGTCGCTATCTTGCGCCATCACCTCGGGGTCACAGTCACATGGATCGGTGCATTCATCGGGCTCGGCGCCAGAATCCACTCCTGCTTCCACGGGCATCCCGGGGCCGTCAGTTCCCGAATCCGTTCCGCTGTCGGGCGCGCCGGCCTCTGCTGGGCCGGCGTCTGGCAGCGGCTCCAGATCCGTTTCGTCAGTGACGTCGGTCTGGGGCGAGACAGGACCCACAGATGGGTCCTCGTCCGTCAGCGCCACATCACTGTCGCCGGTGTCCGACGTCCCTGGATCCGTAGGCGCCGGCGCAGGCTCCGCGACATCGGACTCTACCGCGTCAGACTCACCGTCGCTCGTCTCGGTCTCATCTGTTGGCTGCCCCCCATCGGAGACTACCTCGAGTCCCTCGCGGTCGAAGACATTCCCCAGGTCACTCACACAGCCCCCAGAAACGAGGAGTCCGCCCAGAAGCGTCACGGTATGTAGGCGATTCACTCTCATTTGTTCACTCTTGACCAATATCCAGCCTATCCAAGCCGACAACGTTTACTCTAAACGCGCAGCCTCACACAGCAACCCTCTCGAAACAGTGGAGCTCACCGGGGAAGATTTCTGGAGCTCCTGGACCTTTGCGCCTGTACCACGGCTACGGGTGCGAGCAAAACCAGCAACGGGTTGTTGGGGCTTCCCTCCAAGTAGCCCTGCAACCCACCTCGCACGACACCAAGAGTGGAAACGAAGACGACCAGGCGGCGGCACGGTGATCTCTCGCCGTGACTACTTGATCCGAATGGGCCTCGCGTCGTTGCGCCTCGGAGGTCCGACGTCTCATTGAACGAGCGGGCGACAACCAGTTCGCGCGTTGGCCCCCGGGCGCAGCATGCGCCCTCCGGTGGACCTGCTGAGCAGCGAGCGATGGGCAGCCCTGGGCAGCCCCTCCTCAAGTCACACCAGATTTCTGCGCAGGTGGCGTAGATCAGCAAAGAGCTGAGCAAAAAATGATGACTAGTTCGCCGGCGCCTGCCTCGCATCCCGGCGGCGCGGGGAGTACCCTGCGTCGGGATGCGCTGGGAACCGATGGTCGTTGGAGCGTTGCTGCTGTCAGTAGCGTGCGGTGGTGGTGCCGAGACGCCGATGACCGATCCAATGCTCGGCGTGGAGGCGCCAAGCCCAGCCGTGTTGCCTCCTTCGATGCAGGCCAACCCCGGCGCGGGCGGAGGCGAGTCGCAAGGCGCGCCGGAGATGAACACTGACACCAACCCCGACGTTGCGGGTGTCGAGACCGACAGTGTTGTTCTGGACGATCCTGCTGCCGAGGATGCCGCTGCTGAGGATGCCGCTGCTGAGGATGCCGCTGCTGAGGATGCCGCTGCTGAGGACCCCGCTGCCAATGATCCGCGAGAGCCCGATCCGCCAATGGTCGACACCGCTCCCGCGCTGGACCCGAGCGAGGGAGCGGACCCCAGCCAAACCGAGCCCGAGCCGGATGAGACGAGCGAACCAGGGGGGACCGAGCTGGAGCCCGCAACGGAAGGCGACGTCACGGCGCCCTTGAGCTTCGCGGCAGACATCTGGCCGCTGTGGAGCATGGATCGCGATCCGGTGTTCGTTTACCGCGGCATGGGTAGCTACACCGGTTGCGCGGACCAAACGGCGCCCTGCCACGGAGCTGCAAACCCCGGAGCGCAGCTCAGCATGGCCGACGCCGAGACCGCCTACGCGCAGATGATGGATACGTCATCGATGTCCGGGATATGCGACGGAACGCAACGGGTCGTCGTGGGCGATCCCGAGCAGAGTTGTCTCATCCTGTTTTATGTGGGCCGCTTGGGACCCGAAGATCTCGATTGGGTGGACGAAGCCGAGATCGAACTGATGCGCGAGTGGATCCGTCAGGGCGCATTGCCGTAATCCGGGCGCGCTACTCGCGCCGGAGCTGCTTGATGCGAAGCCCGTTCGCCGAGTCGTCGACTAGCGTGGCCAGCCTGCGCTGCCGGGTCTCTTTGCGTTTGGCGCTAGTTACCCAAGCCGTTGCTTGCTTGCGGTAGCCCGCCGGCTGAGACTCATAGAACGCCCACGCATCGCGGTGCCTCCTGAACTCGGCGATCATCTCTTTCGGCAGCGCCTCCGACCGGTCGCCGACCGCGTAGCCGCTGTCGACGTGCACGTCCTTGTGGGCGTAGGCGTCGAGTCCCACCTTCCTCATACGGCCCCCGGCCTTCAGGGCCTCGACGCGCTCGATGTTTCGTTTGCTCCAGACGCTATTGGGTTTGCGAGGCGTGAAGCGGATGACGTAGGCCTCATCGTTGAACGATCGCCGGACGCCGTCGATCCAGCCGAAGCAGAGCGCCTCGTCCACTGTCTCTTCCCACGTGACGGACGGCTTGCCTGTCGCCTTCTTGTAGTAGCCCACCCAGAGCACGGACTCCTTGTTGTGGTTCTTCTCGAGCCACGCGCGAAAGTCCGCAGGGGTAGGGAAGAACGTGGGGTCGACTGTGGGGGGCTCAGGTCCCATGACTGGGTAGTTGTCGGTGTCTGCGCCCACGCTACCCCGTCCTGGCTTTCGGCGACAAGAACTTGGAGCAGTGTCGGGCTAGCCTTCCAGAAGTGAGCTCAGACGGCGATAGAGCTCTACGGACGCGTCGACTTCAGACTTTCGAATGGAGACTCAGTCGGAGCCTGGGTCATCTGACCACTCGGCGAAAGCGAGAAAACTCTTGGCCATGCCGATCTGCTCGAGGTGATGGCCGAGGCCGTTGTCCACGAACAACGAATGCTGACGCCCCAACGAGATGGACAGCGCGTTGGGCAGTGGAAAGCTCTCTGCGTGGGGATTTCCGTATTTGGCTCGCAGGGACTCGTATGATGGCCAGATCCACGGCACTTCGGCGCGCCATTGGTTCACGCATCGACCCGACGGATCTGGTTGTCGAGTCAGCATCAGCCGACCGTGGTAGAGCCCGAAGACAGAGTCGACGTTGCTGGAGTCTGGCATGTAGAACACCGGTGAGCTGACGGTTTCATGTGTGCACGGCCGTGCGCTCGCCCGCTTGCGCAGGCGGGCGGCTTGCATTTGCACTTTGGTGTTGTCGGTGAAGATGACCGGGTCGAGCTGGAAGTCTTCGCCAGAACCGCTCAGGTAGTGGTCCATGAGTTTGCCGGTTTGGGCGAGGATGACGGTGAGCTTCGCACCGGTAGCGAGGGTCGAATAGAAGTCGACGAGGAAGGCGCGGTCGTCAGCGGAGAGTGGCAGCCGCTGAACGGCTTTGGACTCGATGGCATCAATTTTGGACTGGAGGGTGTCTCGTCCGACTCCGGTGGCGATGGTGAAAGCCAGACCAAGGCGCTGACCGGGAAAAACGAATAGGGTCACACCGAAGCAGCAGGCTGCGATCAGGGCCAGCCACTTGGCGACTCGAAGTCGGGACGTTCTGCGCTTGGCCACAAACGTATACATACGCGTCGTGAGGGCTTTTGATTCCCCACCGTGTGGCGCAGCGGCGCGGCGGGCAGGCGCGCTCCTGGCTCAGCCTTGCTCCTCTCGAAGGCGCGCCAGTGAGCGCGCCAGCATCAGTGACCAGGCGCTGAGCCCGAGCCCGAAGGTGCCAGCGTGCACGGCACTCTGCAGCTCGAAGTCTCCGACGCGCAAGAGCAGGGTGCAGGCGAAGACGAGATTGCACAGCCAGTACAGCACGGTCACACGCGACGACGACAGCCCGCGGAACGGGTAGGGGCTGCAGCGCGCTCGAGAGCCGAGCCCCAAAGCGCGCCGTGAAGGGTGAGTGGTCAACACTGTCGTCAGAACGGCAGCGTGATCCGCCCCGGCGCGCCGCCGAGACCTTCGGCAGTGTGACAGGCATTGCAGTCGCCCACCGTCTGCGGGCCCACCATGATGCGTTCGCCAGCGGCACTGATCACCTTCGCGGTGTACGGCAGTGCGATCTGGTCACGTAGGGTGAAGTTGCCGGCGGCATTAGGTGAGAGCGCGATTTCCCTGCCGTTCGCGTCCGTGATGAGAACGCTGACGTCTTCGGGTCCGCCGCCAGAGACACCATTGCAGTCGTCGGGTTCGTGGCCCGTGGCGTAGACGGTGCCGGCGATCGTGTACGCCGGGCCCTCTCGCTCTTGTGCGTGGCAGGACACACAGGCCTCGCCCGGGCGCATCCGGTCGTTCTCCCCACCTCGCCAATAGGAATCCGTCGTGCACAGCGCCTCGGCCAGCAGTGGGTCGGGGAGCACCACGGGCATCTCTGCGCTCGGCATGTCGGGTGGTGGTTCGGTAGCTGGATCCGGGGCGGGCATCTGCGCAGGGTCGGGCGGGGTGGGACCGTTGGCCATCTGTTCATCGGCTGGCGAGGGATCCTGCGACGAGGGGTCGACCGCTGCGGGATCTTCGGGTGGGGCCGTCGGGTCGCTGGCTGGATCCGCGGAGCCTGGGTCGACCGCAGGCATCTCGTCGTTGGTTGACGGAGTCGCTGCTGCCATCTCCTCGGTTGCCGAGCCATCGGCGGCGTTGGCTGCCGCCACCGCCGCGTTGGCTTTTGCGGTCGCTTCATCCAGGGCCTGCGTCGCCTCCTTCAACGCCGCCGTTGCCTCGTTGAGCGCGTCGACCGAGGCTTGATCGCTCGCGGCTGCCGGAGCACCTTCCATGCTGTCGGCCGTGTCTAAAGCGGCTGGGCTGAACGAGTCGTCCTGCCCAGTAGTGCCGGAGCATGCAGGGAGCAATGAGAGCCAGCTGAGGGCTAGGACGCCCAGTGCCGCGGTTGAGCCTGTTCTGCGTGGTTGCATGAGAAACCTTTCGTTTCGAACTGGGCTGTGGCGGCAGCCGAAGGGGGCCGGGTCGTGCCCGGCACTCCGGTACTGGCCAGGTGAGGCCACACTCGTGAACCCGCGGCGTCTTTTCCCTGATCGGGAAAAATTCCACCGCGGTGATGTGTTGCTCAGGACGGCAACCCGCGCCGACTCATGCCGCAGAGAGTGAACCGCTGCCGCCAGGCTTGGGCTCGTCAGTCTCGCCGTCCCCGGCCGCCTTCTTCGGCGAGCCCGACTGCTTCGCTCCACGCAGACGCTCGATGCCGTCGACGGCCAGAGCGAGGTCGAAGTGGATGTGGTCGTCGCCCAGGAGCTCCCACAGGCCCGAGCGCCGCATCACTTTGCGGACGGGGCCTTTGACGTTGGCCAGGAACATGTCCTTGCCGGCCTCTCGCAGCGCTCGCACCGTGTCTTGGAGCGCTTGCTCCGCCGAAGAATCGAGGTCGTTCATGCTGCAGCAATCGAGCAGCACCGTGTGCACCTCATCGGATCTCTCGGTGTGCAGGAGGAAGCTCTGCAGGCGGTCTTTGAAGTACGCGACGTTGGCGAAGTAGAACGATGCGTCCATGCGCAAGATGAGAACACCGGGCACGGCTTCGGCTTCGGGGAAGTGCTTGAAGTTGCGGAACACGTTCGTGCCCGGCAGGCGCCCGAGCTCAGCGGTGTGCGGGCGCGTGCTGCGATGAATGAACGCGCCGAGAGAAGCGAGAACGCCGACGAAGATCCCTTCGCCGATGCCGACGAATAGGGTCACGACGAACGTCGCGCCGAGCAGCAGCGCGTCCGAGCGCCGCACCTTCCACAGGCGAAGAGGCTCGCGGACGTCGATCAGCACGAGCTCGCGGCCCTCGTCGAGCCAGGACTTCAGATCCGACACACGGATCTCGAACGGGACGTCGCCTTCAGGGCCGGACGCGGACACGGAGGGCTC
>JBNKZR010000306.1:0-9451 GCA_050301735.1 Polyangiaceae bacterium
GGGCGATTTGGTGCTCAGGTCGCGGCATCGGCTCGTCGACCACGTCCCACGCCTCACCTCCCCCGACCAACAGGCGCAGACCGGCGAGCGCCACTCCTTCTTCGCGTCGCACTTCGCTTTCGCGAGCCAGAAGCTCGACGCGGTACATCTTCATCTTGTAGAGCTGCGTCTCGTCCGCGTCGTCGTCGTCCAGCGCGCCCTCGAGCTTCCGGAGCTGCTTGTCGATGCGCTTTCCGGCTTCCTCGATGATGCTGAGCGCGTCGCGAGCAAACAGCACCGCATAGTAGGCCCGTTTTACCGAACGGCGAAGCTCACCACGGACCTTGGCAACCTCTTGCTCCTTGACGCGCACGTTGGCTTTCGCCGCGTCCACCACGCTGTCAATCTTGCCGAAGGTCCACAGCGGCAGCGTCCCCGAAAGGTTCACTTCCCAGGCCAATCCCATGTTGTCACTGAGAGAGATGTCGTCGTCCTGGCTGTAGATTTGAGTGCCGCGCAGCGTGGGAGCCATTGCCAGGCCCGCGTCGGTCTTGAAGTCACTGAACGGCGCGGTACGAGCCTCGAGCAGCTGCGCTTGAACTTGCCGAACGCGAGCTTTCGCTTCCGCCACCGACGGATAGCGACGCTCCGCACGACGCAGGCACTCAGCCAGGCTCAACGTCGGTTTGGCGAACCTCGCGCTGGTCGATGCTCCGGGTGGCTGTTGAGCAGCCACCTCAGACGGGAGCCCGAGCGGTGCGGCGAGTGCAGCGAGCGTCAGCACCCAACGTCGACTTCTAGGAACGTCGAGCCAATTCCGCGCTTTGTTCATCATGCCGTGCGACCGTCGCCCTGGAGCGCTCGGGAGTGTTACCCTCAGTCTCCGGCCCCCGCAAGTTCGGCGCGTCCAGGGAAAACGTCGTTCGGCCGCCCCACTTCGACCATTCGTCGGGGGTTATCACGATGTCATCGGTCGCCGCGGTTTCAGCGCGGGATGCCCCCGGATGGCGGTGAGTCCCCATCATCTTGCCGCCAGCGAATGCCAGCTCGCTTGACTGCGCGACGGAAGTTCGAGCGGTCCAAGCCCGCCTGGCGAGCAGCCTCAGAGACGTTGGCTCGAGTGCGATCCCGCAGACTCGTGAAATACCGGCGTTCGAAATCGGCGAGCGCCTGCGCTTTGGCCTCTCGATACGGCAAGTCCCCCAGGTTGCTCGCCAGAGACGAATCCGAATCACCCTCGGGACGGAAGGATCGCCCCATCACAGCCGGCATGCTGCGGCTGAGCCCGAGGTGATGTGGCTCGACCGTGTCGCGACAGAACACGACCGCTCGCTCCATCGCATTCTCCAATTCGCGCACGTTGCCAGGCCAGCTCTCGTTGCCCAGCAATGCCATCGCGTCTGGAGATATCTTTCGTACGTTGCGGCCAACTCGCTTCGAGTGCTTCTTCAGGAAGTGATAAGCCAGTGCAGGTATGTCCTCTTTGCGCTCGCGCAACGCAGGCAGGTGAATGGCCACCACGTTCAGGCGGTAGTACAAGTCCTCGCGAAACGTGCCGGACTCGATCTTCCGTCGCAGGTCGAGATTGGTCGCCGCGATCACCCGCACATCGACGACTCGCGTCTCATTGGAGCCCACCCGCTTGACTTCGCCCTCCTGCAAGACGCGCAGCAACTTGACCTGGGCTTGCGGCGGCAAGTCGCCGACCTCGTCGAGAAAGATTGTCCCGTGATTGGCCGCTTCGAACAACCCGGGGCGCGGAGACGTGGCGTTGGTGAATGCGCCTTTGACGTGCCCGAAGAGTTCACTTTCGACAACACCTTCGGGAATAGCTGAGCAATTGACCGCCACGAACGGTCGATTGTTGCGGGGGGAATGCTCGTGGATGGCGCGCGCAGTGAGCTCCTTGCCCGTACCACTCTCGCCGAGTATCAAGACCGTCACCTTCGTCGCCGCCACGTCGTAGGCTCTGCGGTAGACGTCTTTCATCGCCGATGAGCTGCCGATCAGCGCGCCGAAGCCCTCGCCATCTGCGCTGAGCTGTCGCTCGAGGCGCTCCGCGCGCGCCTTGAGATGACGTCGCTCCGCGGCTTGACTGATGACGTGACTGACTTCGTCGTTGGAGCGGAACGGTTTGGTGAGGAAGTTGTAGGCCCCTGCCTGCACGGCTTTGACGGCCGTTTCGACGTCGCCGTAGGCAGTCATCATCACGACCTCGACGTCAGGATGCTCCTTGCGGAGCCGCTGCAGAAGCTCCAGTCCCCCCATGTTGGGCATGATCAGATCGATCAGTGCGACGTCGAAGGGCTCGCTCGTCATCAACTGCAGCGCGCGGGGTCCGTCCTCGGCGGTCACCACCTCCATCCCCTTGGCCATCAGCATGCGGAGCACACTGCGTCTCAACGCCGGCTCGTCGTCGACGACCAGGACTCGGACAGGGGCATCGACGACTTTTGGAGCAGGCTGCGTCTCCAACCCCTCTTCCGAAACAGCTGGCCCTCCCGTCGCGCTCATGGTGCAAATCTTACCCAGGTTTGTGCCTTTTGCCCCAATCATTGAGCAGCAAAAACCCAGGAACATTTGATCAGTACCTGACCGAACCAGCAGCCCTAGTTCCAGCCCGGTACGAACTTCGAGAGTGCGTATGGCAAATTGCCAACCGGCGCCAAACGAGCTACACGGAGCCTGTCGAAATGTCATTGTCTCTCCCCTCGAACGAGCTCACCGCCCTCCTTGGTCGCGGTACGCGCTTCGACGGCAAGCTGCACTTCGAGGGCCGCGTGCGCGTCGAAGGTTCGTTTTGTGGTGAAATCTTGAGCGACGACACGCTGATCATCGGGGAAGGAGCCGTCGTGGACGGTGACATCCTTGCTGCTACGGTCATCATTCGAGGCGGCAAGGTAACGGCCAACGTGAGGGCTACTCGGTCGATAGAGCTGCACGTTCCCGCCGAGGTCAGTGGGAATCTCCGCGCCCCGGAGGTGTTCATCGACAAGGGCGTACACTTCACGGGCAATTGCTCGATGGCCCCCGTCAATGCAGACGCTCCGGCTCATCTAGAGCACGTGGGCGAACAGGACAACGACGGTAGCGCCTGAAGGCGCGATCTGGGGCGACCCGCAGACGCCCAAGGGGCTGCCCTCCAAACGGCTGGGACCAATCGCCGCAGCTCGGCGCCGGTGATAGCGCCACGCTCAGCGACCGCTGCGATTTGCTATGGATTCCGGGGATCACCCCCCGCCGAGGGCCTGTCTGAAACAGTGAGGAAACATCGTCGACCTCGGAGCCGGTCACCATTGTTTCGCTTGAAGAGACAGCACTGAACGTACACAATCCCGCCCCTCGGGATGCGCGCCACTAGGTCTCATCTGGAAGGACCACTAGTCATCTGGAAAGACCACTAGGAGCCACTCCCGGGTAACAGGTGGACACGCTCGGGCCCGTTCACCGCGACTTCTGACACTGGGCTCAAACCCCGGTCGGCAGAGGGTCCCCCTCCGCCCTCGTCGCGGACGGATCGCCCGGCGACCCGCCCCCAGATTCAAAGAAAGCCCAAACTGATGACTCTGCCCCCCCGTTCTGGTCTGTACGATCCCGAATTCGAGCACGACGCCTGTGGTTTCGGCTTCGTCGCCAACATTCGAGGTGAGGCCACGCACGAGATCGTTCGCCAGGGCATCCAGATCCTCCTCAACTTGGTTCACAGGGGCGCGGTCGGCTCAGACCCGCTGACCGGCGACGGCGCAGGCTTGCTGCTTCAGATCCCCCACCCGTTCTTTGCCAAAGAAAGCAAGCGACTCGGCTTCGAACTCCCAGATGCAGGCCGCTACGGCGTCGCCTTCGTATTTCTTCCAACCGAGCCGGCACAGCAGCGCCAAGCACAGCAGATCCTCGAGGACAAGATTCTCGGCGTCGGGCAGAAGGTTCTCGGGTGGCGTGATGTCCCAATCGACCCCGCTCACTGCGGCCCCGTCGCGCGCCAAACCCTGCCTGCAATGAAGCAGGTGTTCATTGGCTCGACCTGCGACGATGAAGACACTTTCGAACGCAAGCTGTACGTGATCCGCAAGTGGGCGGAGAATACTGCACGACAAGAGCTCGGCAACAGCGCCTTCTACGTCTCCAGCATCTCGTGTCGAACGATCGTTTACAAGGGCCTGCTACTGGCAGAGCAGTTGGAGAGTTTCTACGAGGACTTCAGCGACGAAGACATGGTCAGCGCCATCGCCATGGTGCACCAGCGCTTCAGTACGAACACGTTCCCGGCATGGCCACTGGCGCAACCCTTCCACTTGCTGTGCCACAACGGCGAGATCAACACCCTGCGGGGCAACGTGGCGTGGATGAAGGCACGCGAACAGATGTTCGGCGAAGAGACCTTCGGTGAAGACATCCGCCATATCCGCCCGGTCATCGCCCCGAATTCGAGCGACTCCGCCTCGCTCGACAACGCGGTGGAGGCACTGTTCCACGGCGGGCGCTCGCTGCCGCACGTGATGATGATGCTCGTTCCGGAGGCTTGGCAGAACCACGACCAGATGCCTCAAGCCAAGAAGGACTTCTACGAGTACCACTCATGCCTGATGGAGCCTTGGGATGGCCCGGCGGCTCTGGCGTTCACGGACGGCCGCTGCATCGGCGCAATTTTGGACCGCAACGGTCTGCGCCCAGCACGCTGGCTGCAAACCAAAGACGGCACCGTAGTCATGGGCTCGGAAACGGGCGTGCTCGAGTTTCCGGGCGACCAGGTGGAACGCCGGGGTCGCCTCGAACCCGGACGCATGTTCCTCGTCGACCTGGTGGAAGGGCGTGTCGTGGAAGACGAAGAGCTCAAGCAAGGGCTCGCCGCGCGCAAGCCCTACGGCAAGTGGCTCAAGGACAACAAGATATCGCTCGCCCAGCTGTCGGACGGTGGCCAGGTCCCGCGCGAAGACCTGCCGCTCGTGCAGCAGCAGCGCATGTTCGGCTACACGTTGGAGGATCTTCGGATCTTGATGGGGCCGATGGCGACCACTGGCGCCGAGGCAGTCGGGTCCATGGGTACGGATACTCCGCTGGCCGTGCTCAGTGACCAGCCGCAGCTGCTCTACAACTACTTCAAGCAGCACTTCGCTCAGGTGACCAATCCCGCGATCGATCCGATTCGGGAAGAGCTCGTCATGAGCCTCAAGACGTACATCGGTGGCGAAGGCAACCTGCTGCGGGAGCTCCCCGACCAGGCGCAGATGCTCGAACTGCCCCACCCCATCGTCACCAACGAGCAACTGGCGAAGCTGCGCGCGGCGCGCATCATGCATCAGCGCCAGCCCCCGACGCTCAAGATGCTCTACAAGGTGCAAGACGGCGAGGCCGGCATGAAGGCCGCCCTCGACGAGCTCTGTCGTCAAGCGAGCGTCGCCATCGAAGAGGAACACACCTTCGTCATTCTCAGCGACCGCGGCGCAAACGAAGAACACGCACCCGTACCTGCCCTGCTCGCCACAGCAGCGGTTCACCATCACTTGGTGCGCGCAGGAACCCGCGTGAAGCTCGGCATCATCGTCGAGACTGGCGAAGCGCGCGAGGTTCAGCACTTCTGCTTGCTCACGGGCTACGGCGCGGGCGCCATCAATCCCTACGTCGCCCTCGACACCATCAAGAGTCAGGTCGATGAGGGCAACCTGCTCGGCGTCGTCGACCCAGAGCTAGCTCAGAAGCAGTACATCAAAGCCATCAACAAGGGCATCAAGAAGGTGATGAGCAAGATGGGTATCAGCACGCTGCAGAGCTACCGCGGCGCGCAGATATTCGAGTGCATCGGCTTGTCACCGAATTTGGTCGAACGCTACTTCACGGGAACCGCCACGCGGATTTCAGGCATCGATCTGCGCGTGCTCGCCAAAGAGAGCGAGTTGCGACACGACAGCGCGTTCCCGAAGCTCCCTGGCAGGGTGCAGCTCGAACTGGGTGGGAACTACCACTACCGCGCTCAAGGCGAACGCCATCTTTGGTCACCGCAGGCCGTCGGCGCGTTGCAGCGTTCCGTCCGACTCGACGATGCGAAGAGCTATCAGGAGTACGCCAAGCTCATCAACGACCAGACCCGCGGCTTCATCACCCTGCGTGGTCTGTGGGAGTTGAACACCACTGACACGCCGATCCCACTCGACGAGGTTGAACCGGCGACGGAAATCGTGAAACGCTTCGCGACCGGCGCCATGAGTTTCGGGAGCATCAGCGCCGAGGCACACGAGAACCTCGCCATCGCGATGAACCAAATCGGCGGCCGCAGCAACACCGGCGAGGGAGGCGAGAAGCCAGAGCGATTCCTCGACAATCGCCGGAGCTCCATCAAGCAGGTCGCATCGGGACGCTTCGGTGTCACCACGCACTATCTCGTCAACGCAGACGAGATTCAGATCAAGATCGCGCAGGGTGCCAAGCCGGGTGAAGGCGGACAACTCCCCGGGCACAAGGTGGACGAGATCATCGCCAAGACGCGAAACTCGACTCCGGGAGTGACGCTGATCTCTCCCCCGCCTCACCACGACATTTATTCGATCGAAGACCTAGCTCAGCTGATCTTCGATTTGAAGATGGCCAACCCCAACGCGCGCGTCAGCGTCAAGTTGGTGGCGGAAGCCGGAGTGGGCACCGTCGCGGCGGGCGTCGCCAAAGCCCACGCCGACGTGATTCTCATCTCTGGCTACGACGGCGGCACGGGCGCTTCACCCCAGACGTCGATCAAGCACGCGGGCGTGCCATGGGAGCTGGGTTTGGCCGAAACCCACCAAGTACTCGTCAAGAACGACTTGCGCAGCCGTGTCGTCGTACAGACGGACGGGCAGATGCGCACGGGCCGCGACGTGGTTGTCGCTGCCATCCTCGGTGCCGAAGAGTTCGGCTTCGCGACCGCGCCGTTGGTCGCGTCCGGCTGTATCATGATGCGCAAGTGCCACCTCAACACCTGCCCCGTGGGCATCGCGACGCAGGATCCGGAATTGCGCCGTCGCTTCCAAGGCAAGCCTGAGCACGTGGTGCGCTTCATGTTCTACGTGGCCGAAGAGGCACGACAGTTGATGGCCAGCATCGGCGTTCGTTCGCTGCGTGAACTCGTCGGGCGCACCGACAAGTTGCGGGTGCGTGACGTATCCAAACACTGGAAGGCGTCTCAACTCGATTTTACTGACGTTCTAAAGCCCGCCGACCGCGGCGAGGGCGTGCAGGTGATCAAGACTCAAGAGCAAGACCACGGCGTGGATCGTTCCTTGGATGTGGAGCTCATCGCTAAAGCCAAAAACGCTCTGGAGCACGGCAAGGCCGTCGAGTTCGAACAGCGAGTGCGCAACGTACACCGCACGGTCGGAGCGCAACTGGCCGGCGAGGTTGCGAAGCGCTTCGGTGCCGACGGCCTACCCTTGGGCACCATCAAGGTGCATTTCCGCGGCACGGCGGGACAGAGTTTTGGGGCATTCATGATGCCGGGCATGGAGTTCGACGTCGTCGGCGACATGAACGACTACGTCGGCAAGGGCATGGCTGGCGGCGTGCTCAGCGTGCGTCCGCCGGAAGGTAGCCCCTACGCGCCCGAGGAGAACGTCTTGATCGGCAACGTCGTATTGTACGGCGCCACTGGTGGAACCGCGTTCTTCAATGGCGTCGCGGGCGAGCGCTTCTGTGTGCGGAACAGCGGTGCTACCACCGTCGTCGAAGGCGTGGGCGACCACGGCTGCGAGTACATGACCGGTGGCTACGTGGTCATCATCGGCAAGACGAGGCGCAACTTCGCCGCCGGCATGAGCGGCGGTCTCGCATTCGTGCTCGATGAGGACAAGACCTTCGAGGCAAACTGCAACACCGACATGGTCGATCTCGTCAACCCCGAACCCACCGACCTGGTGAAGATCAAGGCGCTGCTGGAAGAGCACGTCGAACGAACGGGAAGTCCCAAAGCCAAACGACTCCTCGCCGACTGGGAACAGACCAAAGAACTGTTCGTCAAGGTCTTCCCGCAGGAGTACCGTCGCGTGCTTCGAGAGCGAGCAATGCGAGCAGCCCACTCGGGTGAGCACGCAGCAACTCCAGCCAACTAACTCGGTCCCACCAAGCGAAGGAAGTATCTACCGTGGGCAAAGTCACAGGTTTCATCGAGTATCAGAGGCAGAATGCGCGCAAGCGCCCCATCGACCAGCGAGTGAAGGACTACCAGGAATTCGAACTCCCGGTGATCCAGGACGAGCTCAAGGAACAGGGCGCGCGCTGCATGGACTGCGGCATTCCATTCTGCAACACGGGCTGCCCCTTGGGTAACCTCATCCCCGACTGGAACGACCACGTCTATCGGGGTGATTGGGAAGCCGCGTCGGTCTCGTTGCACTCGACCAACAACTTCCCGGAGTTCACCGGGCGCGTCTGCCCTGCCCCGTGCGAAGCGGCCTGCGTGCTGAACATCAACAGCGACGCGGTCAGCATCAAGCTGATCGAAAAATCGATCGCGGATCGCGCCTTCGACGACGGATTGGTCAAGCCGGTCAAACCGACACGCCGCACGGGCAAAAGAGTTGCGGTCGTCGGATCCGGGCCCGCTGGACTCGCCGCCGCTCAGCAGCTCAACCAGGCTGGTCACAGTGTCGTCGTGCTCGAGCGCGACGACCGACTCGGTGGGCTTCTGATGTACGGCATCCCAGACTTCAAGCTCGAAAAGTCTATCGTTGAGCGGCGTATCGCGGTGATGCGCGAAGAAGGCGTCGAGTTCCGTACCGGCGTCCACGTCGGCGTCGACGTCAGCGCTGCGGAGCTGCAGAAGGAGTATGACGCGATCTGCCTTTGTGGTGGCTCGCGCATGCCGCGCGACTTGCCGGTTCCCGGGCGAGAGCTTGCTGGGGTGCATTTCGCGATGGACTTCCTCGAGCAGCAGAACCGCCGAGTGGCGGGAGATACCGTGCCGGACGACGTGGCGATTCTCGCTACCGGCAAGAACGTCGTGGTCATCGGCGGTGGTGACACCGGCAGTGACTGCATCGGCACCTCCCATCGGCAAGGCGCGGCGAGCGTGACCAACTTCGAGATCATGCCTCGCCCGCCAGACGAGCCCGCGCTCCACACGCCGTGGCCACTCTGGCCATTGGTGCTGCGCACTTCCAGCTCTCACGAGGAGGGCGGACGCCGCGACTTCAGCGTTTCCACCAAGGCGTTCATCGGTCACGACGGCCAGGTCAAGCAAATCCGCTGCTGCAAAGTGGAAATGAAGGACGGTCGTTTCTCCGAAGTGCCGGACTCCGAGTTCGACGTGGACGCGGATCTGGTACTCCTCGCGATGGGTTTCGTGCATCCCGAAAAAGAGGGCTTGCTGGAGCAGCTCGGTGTGGAAATCAACCCGCGTGGCAACGTCCAGGTCGACGACAACTTCATGACCAGCGTGCCGGGGGTCTTTGCTGCCGGCGACATGCACCGAGGGCAAAGCCTCGTCGTGTGGGCGATCACCGATGGCCGC
>JBNKZR010000307.1:0-9449 GCA_050301735.1 Polyangiaceae bacterium
GGGTTGGTTTCGATGCCGAGGCGAGCGCGGTAGACGAACGTATCGCCTTCTCGGTGCAAGCGTGGGTGAGTCAAGCTGGCATGTTCTTCGTAGCCTTGTCGGAGTTCGTAGCGGGTGAAGAAGGAGCCGGTGACCTTCAGCGGTAACGTCGACGGCTCCGGGGCGGATTCGGGTGCCTCTGCGGGCTCCGCTTGCGGAGCTGGGGGCTCGTCGATGGGCTCGGCTGGTGGCTCCATGACTGGTTCGGCTGGCGTCTCTTCCGCGGGCGCCGGTTCCGGCTCGACCGGCGCAGGCTCCTCAGCGGTAGGTGCTTCGGTCGCAGGTGCGGTCGTCGTATCGGCGTCGGGTGGTGCTTCTTCGGCTGGGGCCGGCGAGGCATCGCTGGGCGGCGGAGCGGGCTCCGGCTGAGCCAGCACTGGGCTCACTTGAAGCAGACCGAGCAGGGGGAGCAAGTAAGTAGGACGATTGGTTTTCATTGGGGACCTTCTTGACAACGGTGGTTCTCTGCAGCTCGAACGTTGGTTGGCGAGCTGCGCGGGGCTTCCGGCTCGACTCGTCACGTCGATGCCCTGTGAGGAAGCTGCGCCGAATCTGCTACTCGTTGCGTTTCTTGGGTATGAAGGCACCGTTATTTTTCTGGTTACAGTAACCAGCTGCGCTGGGTCGGAAACATACCGGTCATGCAAGATTGTTTCTGGTTAACGAACGAGAAATGCTGTCGCGCGTTCATGGGTGCGTGTCAGTGCTGAAACACGGGTGCGATCGCGGCGCTGGGGCAAAAGCGTGCGTGCCCTAAATGCCAGAAGCCCTCGGAGACAGGGCGCCGGCGAGAGCGTTGGCCGACGTCCGTCTCCGAGGGCTCGAAGCGGAGAGGATGGGGATCAGGGGCTAGGCAACTTCGCGCTTTTCCGCAGCGCGTTCACTTACGGTGTCATCTGCGAGTTGTGGTTCGGGCTCCGAGGCAGAGGAGGGCGATGGCGACCGCTTGTGATCTTGCTCCTCCAGGAAGTCGAGCATCTGGCCTCTCAGTTTGTAGTATTCCGGATGGTCGAGGACGGAGGTGCGAATGCGGGGACGTTCGAAGGGGACTTGGATGACCCGTCCGACGCGTGCGGCAGGGCCGTTGGTCATCATGACGATCCGGTCTGCGACGAACAACGCCTCGTCAACGTCGTGGGTGACCATCAACGCGGTTTTCCCGTCGGACTGAAGCATGTCGAGAAGTACCTCTTGGAGCTCCATTCGGGTGAGCGAGTCGAGCATGCCGAAGGGCTCGTCGAGGAGTAGCATCTTCGGCGAAATCGCGAAGGCTCGAGCAATGCCTACCCGCTGCTGCATGCCAGTGGATAGCTCCTTGGGTGTCTTGTGCATGGAGTCGGCCAGCCCCACGAGCTGCAGGTAGTAGCCGGCGATGTCGTGGCGTTCAGCTTTGCTGACGTGCGGGTAGACGCGATTGACGCCGAGCATCACGTTTTCCAACGCGGACAGCCAAGGCATCAGGCAAGGCGCCTGAAAGACGACACCCCGGTCCGGGCCGGGGCCGTGGATTTCGCGGTTGTCGACGAGGACACCCCCGTCGGTGATGTCGTTGAGACCCGCCACCATGGTGAGCACGGTGGACTTGCCGCAGCCAGAGTGGCCCAACAGCGCAACGACCTCGCCGCGTGTCATCTTGAGGTTGAAGTCCTCGACGATGATCGCGGGACCCTTCGGGGTTTCGTAGGTCTTACCGAGATTCGAGAGTTCGACGAAAGCAGACATCATGGGCTCCAATGCCAGTTCAGGCGGCGGTGAGGTCGATGGGCTGTGCGGCGGGACGCTTGATGCGGATCAGGCCGCTGGGGCTCTCCGATTCACGCTCGCGGTTTCTACGACGGCATTCGATGAGGTATTCGGTCAGTTCGTTTCGAATGCGCTTGAACTCGGCATCCTTGTTGAGCTCTGCGGCATTGCGAGGGCGCTGCAGAGTCACATCGAAGCTCGGCCCGAGCGTCGCATTCGGGCCGGGCTTGAGCGGGATGATGCGGTCGGCGAGGAGGATCGCTTCGTCCACGTCGTTGGTGATCAAGAGGGCTGTCTTCTTGTCGCCGTTAGTGATGATGCGCCCAATCTCCTTCTGCAGCGTGCCGCGCGTGAGCGCGTCGAGAGCACCCAACGGCTCGTCCAACAGGAGCATGCGCGGGGTCATGGCAAGAGCACGGGCAACGGACACGCGTTGTCGCATACCGCCAGATAGCTCACGGGGTTTCTTACCGACGGCGGGGCTCAAGTTTACCATTTCGATGTACTTCTCGACATGAGCGCGGCGTTTGGCTTTGTCCCACTGAGGAAAGACGTTTTCCACGGCAAGAGCGACGTTCTCGTAGACCGTCAGCCAGGGCAGCAGGGAGTAGTTCTGAAAGATGACGCCGCGGTCAGGGCCCGCCTTGGTGACGGGCTTGCCGTCGAATTCGACCGTTCCGGAGCTGGCTTCGATCAGACCTGCGATGATCGAAATCAGCGTCGTCTTGCCGCTGCCGGAGAAGCCGACGATGGCGACGAACTCGCCTTCGTTCATTTCCAGGTTGATGTCTTGCAGGACGTCCGTCTGCGCCGTGCCTTCGCCGTAGAACTTGCTGACGCCTGATAACTTTAAGAGTGTCATCCTAGAATCCTCAAGCGCTGACTGCGGAGTCGTAGGACACCGAACGTTGAAGAATGATCATCACTCGGTCGAGCATGAAACCGATGACACCGATGGTGAACACCGCGACGATGATTTGAGCGAGGGTTTGACTGCTGCCGTTCTGGAACATGTCCCAGACGAACTTGCCAAGCCCCGGGTTCTGCGCGAGCATTTCGGCAGCGATGAGAACCATCCACCCGACGCCCAAGGAAATGCGTAGCCCAGCGAAGATGAGAGGCAGCGCCGAAGGAACGACGATGCGCCGGATCCTCGTCCAGAACCCTAGGTTGAGCACTTTGGCCACGTTCATGTGGTCCTTTTCGATCGACGCCACACCGAGCCCCGTGTTGACCAAAGTGGGCCACAGGGAGCAGAGCGCGACCGTCAGCGCCGAGCTGATAAACGACTTCTCGAACCACGCCTGTCGTGGATCGGTGGTGTACAACGCGCCCACGACGATCATGACGATGGGCAGCCAAGCCAAGGGCGAAACGGGCTTGAATATCTGTATCAGTGGATTGACCGCCGCCAGAAACACCTTGCTGAGTCCGCACAAGATCCCGATCGGTATCGCGAACAAGGAGGCTACGAGAAAGCCGGCGAACACGGTGCTGAGGCTCGTCAGTATCTGGTCGAGGTACGTGGGACTCGACGAGTACTTCTTCGTGCGTGCCTTCTCCACTCGGGAGCGGATCTTGACGAGCTGCTTCTCGAGCGCGGCCTGGTCGCCCTTGCCGGCGGCGAGCGTCGCGCTGAGTTCGGCGGCCTTCGCTTCCAGCAGGGCCGCGGTCTGTTCCTGCTTGTCGTAGAATGCCTCTTCATCAGCCCGGCTGGCGAAGTGGTCGTCGACCAGCGCGGCAGCTTCCGCCCACACCTGGGCCGGAGTGGGCAGGGTCCCGAACTTCGTCTCCACCGTCTTGGCCATGCCCGTCCACAGCAAGAGGAAGATCAAGAAAGCGAAGAAAGGGACACCGATGAACAGTGTTATCTGCCGCAACTGCTCTTTCGGCTCTTCGCCGGCGAACAGTCTGACCACGGGCTCGAATACGTTGAGGCCGGCGATGTCCAAGCCTTTGATGATGTGCTCTTTGATGGCCATAGTGTGCTCCTACGATCGAAGACTGCTGCGTTTCAGCCGATGGGGTCCTTGTTGCCGATCTTGTGCTTGTTGAGGTACTCGATGGGCTTCTTGCCGTCGTAGACGAGGCCGTCGATGAAGTCGCCGGTTGCAGGCTTGTAGCCGTCGGTGTCCCAGGGGACCTCGTCCTTCTTGATCTTGCCCTCCTCGAGAAGCGCCGTCGCGGCCTCCTTGTAGATGTCGGGCTTGTAAACCTTCTTCGCTGTCTCGTGGTACCAGGAATCCGGCATGGTCTCCGTGATTTGGCCCCAGCGTCGCATCTGCGTCAGGAACCAAATCGCGTCGCTGTAGAAGGGGTAGGTCGCAAAGTAGCGGTAGAAGACGTTGAAGTCCGGCATCGCGCGCTTGTCGCTCTTCTGAAACAAGAACGTACCGGTCATGCTGTTGGCGATGACCTCGTAGTCAGCGCCGACGTACTCCTTCTGAGAAAGGATCTTGCAGGCTTCTTTGCGGTTCTCAGTACTCTCGTCCAGCCAGCGCCCTGCTCGGATCAGTGCCTTGACCAGGGCTACGTGAGTCTTCGGGTGCTTTTCAGCCCACTCGTTGGAGACACCGAATACCTTCTCCGGGTTGTTCTTCCAAATGTCGTAGTTCGTCGTCACCGGTACCCCGATGCCACGTATCACGGCCTGCTGGTTCCACGGCTCGCCGACACAGTAGCCGTGAATCGTTCCGGCCTCGAGCGTTGCGGGCATCTGCGGTGGCGGCGTGACGCTGAGGAGGACGTCCGCGTCGGAGACCCCGCGAGTGTCTTCCTTCGTGTACATCCCGGGGTGGATGCCTGCCGCGGCCAGCCAGTAGCGGAGCTCGTAGTTGTGGGTCGAAACGGGGAAGACCATGCCCATCTTGAGCGGATCGCCATCGGCTTTGAATTTCTGCACGATGGGCGCCAGGGAGCTGGCGGTGATTGGGTGTTTGGGCTGCGGCTTCTTCAGGTCCGCGTCGTTGTCCTGCATCATTTTCCAAATCCGGTTCGACACGGTGATGCCGTTGCCGTTGAGGTCCATGCTGAATGCCGTGACCACGTGCGCCTTCGTACCGAATCCGATGGTGGCGCCGATGGGCTGGCCGCTGAGCATGTGTGCGCCGTCCAGTTCCCCGCCGATGACGCGGTCGAGCAGGACCTTCCAATTGGCTTGCGCCTCGAGTTCGACGTTCAGCCCTTCGTCTTCGAAGTAGCCTTTCTCCTTGGCGATGACCAACGGCGCGCAGTCCGTCAGCTTGATGAAGCCGAGCTTCAGTTCATCCTTCTCCAAGTCCAACCCCTTGAGTGCGGCGACGGGTTCGTCCTTGGCTTCACCGGTAGTCGCGGGCTTGGGCGGCGCGGCCTTCTCCTCTTTGCTGCATCCGAGAACCCAGGCTGTGGCTCCCGCCATGCTGGTGAGGGATTGGCGGCGCGTGATGAGTCTGCCGGTAGAGGGAGTCTTGCTGTTGCGTTTCATTGTCGTTTGACCTCGGGCGATGTGCAGATATGACCGTAAAAGGTGACCAGTGAGCTCTGTGCTGGTGCGCTCAGGGTACGGAGTGGGAGTTGTGGGTCAAGCTGGTGTAAGTGTTAATCTTCTGGAAACTGTCCGAGTACGGGTGCGACACGACCGCTTTCTGAAACGTGAGCGCGGCAGCGTGCGGAGGGGCGAACGCAGCCGAAACCATCCCGCAACAGCTCGGCTGGCGCGTGCTCGGACCGAGCGCTTTGCGTCACGTTCTGGCAACATTGAACGTCGAAGACGTGTTTCGTGGTTTCTGGAGCGTAAACTGGTTCGCCGTTCGGAGGGTTCGGCCTAGCGTACGAAGCCGGGCCTCTGGGTTCCGCTTTAGGTCACTTCGGAGTCCGTGAGTGCAAGCCGCGATGGCGCGAACCTCGTAGTCGGCTGGGACTGGGTGGGCGTCGATAGGCTTTGGGTCAGTGCACACGTCGGAAACGTCCGGTGTGGGCTCGTGTGTTCACCTTATGCGGGGTGGAAACCGGCGTGTCACGGAGTCGGTGGTCCTGAAATTGGCCGCCGCTGAAGTCTCGCCGAAATGAATCAGTCGCGTCGGTGGTTGGGCCGAATTGTATGCCCGGGTTTGTTTCGAGGGACAGGAGTCGGTGTGTCCGGAGCCTTGCGGGGGCGCTCAAGTTTTCGGTGGGGTGTTCATACGCGGCAGGGAAGTGTTTCGAAACCCTGACGACAGAGTCGTGTTGGTTCCGGTGTTGCGACAGTTGTTCGGTTTCTGGTTGATCTGCCTTGTTGTGAACCGTTAACTGTTGCCTGTGTCGAGCGAGGTTAACTGACGGCGCGTAGTTGTTTCTGGGTTGGTGATGGTCTTGGTTACGGGTCTGATATCTGGCGTGGTTGAAAAAGTCGCCGACGCGCGCTTGCGCAAACGTGTCGCGGCTCCAGTCGATGCAGAGACACCAGTGCCAGACGCAGAGAGAAGGAAGCTCGCCGTCGTCGGTAACGGCATGGTGTCGCTGCGATTCTGCCAAGAGCTGGTGCGTCTGGGGCTGAATCGAGTCTTTGCCGTGACGGTGATCGGCGAAGAGAGCGTGCCTGCCTACGATCGGGTCAATCTCGCTCACGTTCTGCGCGGGAAGCCGGTGGACTCTCTAACCCTGGCTCCCGCCGAGTGGTATCAGGAAAGCGGTATCGAGCTCCGGCTCGGGGCCGCGGTCACGGACGTGGACGCCAACGAGAAGGTGGTGGTCAGTCCGAGCGGACGTGAAGCGTTCGACGTCGTCGTCTTTGCGACGGGGTCGTCTGCAGTGGTGCCCAAGATAGAAGGTGCCGATGCTCCAGGGGTATCGGTGTACCGCTCGGAGAGAGACGCACGTCGTCTCCGGCAGTTGGCGCGTGACCCAGCGCGAAGCGCGCTGCCGGTGTTGGTCGTCGGCGCGGGATTGCTCGGGCTCGAAGCCGCGGCCGAGCTGAAGGCCCTAGGCTGCGACGTGGAGTTGGTGGAGAGCAGTGACCAGCTGCTCCCTCGTCAACTGGATCAGGAGACTGCGGTTCGGGTCGAGGCCGCCATCGAACGCGCGGGGCACCGCCTGCACAAGGGAGTGCGCGCCACCAAGATCCGGCACACGAGCAAGGGGCTGGTCGTCGAGTTAGACGACGAGTCGTCACTCGCGGTGTCGGCCGTCGTGTTGGCGGTGGGAGTCCGCCCACGCGACGACGTCGCGCGCGCGGCGGGCCTCGCGTGCGATCTGTTCGGAGGCATCGTCGTCAAGGACGACTTGTCGTGCTCCAAGCAGGGGTTCTACGCCATTGGTGAGTGTACGCGGCATCGTGGTCTGACCTACGGGATAGTTGCGCCTGGTTATCAGATGGCGGAGGTGTTGGCGCAGCGTTTGGCGGGGCACGACGTCCGCTTTGGGGGGGCGACGACCACGACACGGCTAAAGAGTCCCGAGGTCGAGGTCTGCGCGGTTGGGCAAAGCAACGTCGACGACCTGGCGACTTCGCACTGTGCCCGAGAGGATGACGCGGGCTATCGACGGCTCGTCGTGCGGCGGGGGCGCTTGATCGGACTCGCCGTCGTTGGCAACTGGGACGAGCTGCATCTCGCGCAGCAGGCCATCGTCTCGAAGCGTCGCGTCAGTCGGCGTCAGCTTTCGAAGTTCGAACGTGGTGAGTCGCTGTTCGGTCGCGCCTCCGTCGATCTCCGCTCGTGGCCAACGGACGCGCCCGTCTGCTCCTGTACCGGCGTGACGTGTGGCAGTCTGCGCGGAGCGCACGCGCGAGGCGCGGTCACTCCAGAGGCGCTCACGGAAGCCACGGGTGCAGGCAGCGTGTGCGGGAGCTGCAAGCCGCTGCTGGCCTCGCTGTGCTCGGACCAGGTGGCGACGCTCCCGGTCGAGGTATCGAAGCCGCTGGTGATCTCGGCGGGCGTCGCACTGGTTGTCGGCCTGTTCGCGTCGTTCGGGCCGCCTTTGCCGTACGCAGACACCGTTCAAGTCTCGTTGGCTTGGGACGAGATGTGGCGGCAGTCCGCGATCAAGCAGCTCACTGGCTACTCGCTGGTCGTGTTGACGCTGATCGGTCTGGCGATCTCAGTGCGGCGTCGCTTTGGTTTGCTGCGTCGCTTCGAGCACGCCTCACTCCGGACGTTTCACGTCGTGATGGGCACCTTCCTGTTGATGGTATTGGCCGCGCACACGGGGTTTCGACCTGGTGCGAACCTGGACTGGCTTCTTGGGGGCAGTTTCGTGGGGTCGGCGTTGGTGGGGGCAGTGGCAGCGATCGGAACGGCGCTGGAGCAGCGCTTCAACGGCGGCCTTGGGGGCCGGCTGCGTCGTGGCGTGACCAGCGTTCACATCTGGTTGGTGTGGCCGTTGCCGGCGCTGGTGCTCGCGCACGTAGTCAAGGTCTACTTCTTCTGATGGTGGCGGGATGAAGACGAGCGCCAGCGTAATCCTGTGGGCCACACTGACGGTGGCGGCGAGTGCGGCACTCGTCGCGGCAATGTTCAGCGAAAGCGAAGCCCGACAGGTGTTCCTGCCGGGCAGGACGACTGCTGGCCACTACCAGATCGAGCTGGCGTGCGGCGAGTGTCACGCCGACTCGTTTGCCGGCCCCGACGAGCTGCAGTCGGCGTGTGAGAAGTGCCACTCTGAAGAGCTCAGTCGCGCCAACGATTCACACCCGAAGAGCAAGTTCACCGATCCTCGTAATGCGGCTCGGGTCGAGGTGTTGGATGCCCGCTACTGCGTGACTTGCCACCAGGAGCACAACCCGGCCACCACCGGGCCGCTGGGAGTGACGCTGCCGGAGGACTACTGCTACCGCTGTCATCAAGACGTGGCGGAGGAGCGACCGAGTCACGAGGGAATGCCGTTCGACTCATGCGATGATGCCGGGTGTCACAACTTCCACGACAATCGAGCACTCTACGAAGACTATCTTCTCACTCACCTGGAGACGCCGGACCAGCTCTCCCAACAGGCGGTTCCTAGCCTCACGCACGGCGCATCCGGCGGGGAAGTAAGCGCGCCTGTTGCCAGCTTGCCGGAGCTTGGCGCTGACGAGCAAGCAGCCTTCGAGCAAAGCGCTCATGGGCGCTCCGAGGTTGCTTGTGGTGCTTGCCATGACAGCTCCGACGACGGGGGCAAGACCGCGAACTTGGCACAGCGGTGTGGCGCGTGCCACCGCCGTCAGACCGATGGTTGGCTCGCCGGGCGCCACGGGATGCGGGTCGCGGCTGGCTTGCCGCCGATGAGGGTGTCTGACGCGCGGGCAGAAATGAAGCCGGAGGCGGGACACCTGACGTTGAACTGCGACAGCTGCCACGCGGCACATGGTACCGATACGCGCCACGCGGCGACGGAAGCCTGCAAAGGGTGTCACGCAGATGAACATACCCGGGCGTATGATGCTTCGGAGCACGCCGAGCTGTGGCGCAAGGAAGTCTCGGGGCAAGCGCCTGCCGGCAGTGGGGTCAGCTGCGCGACGTGCCACATGCCACGGGTCGAAGACGAACGTGTTGTCTTCGTGGAGCACAATCAGAACGACAACCTGCGACCGCGAGAGAAGATGGTGCGCGGTGTTTGCGACCGTTGCCATGGGCCAGGCTTCGCGTTGGCCGCACTTTCTGACGAGACGCTGGTGTCGTCGAACTTCGCAGGATCTCCCCGCGGCCCTCACGAGTCGATGCAACTCGTGAGGG
>JBNKZR010000308.1:0-9361 GCA_050301735.1 Polyangiaceae bacterium
GCATCCAACTGACCCTCGTTCACGTGTGTAGTCGATGCAATCCACCGACAGATTCCGTCGATTCGGCGACGACCTAGCTTCCAGTGAATCTCATCCCGCCGCCCTGAGGGCGCAACGGCGGGACCAGCCTTAGTGTTGACGCCTTACGGATACCAAGACAATCTCTCCGCTCGACGGCCTCTACTGGTTATTAAGCAGCGAGTGCGATTGCATTATCGTTTGCAATTGTACGTTGCTCAGTTTTCAAGTGGGCCGAGCGCCACCACACGCAGGCAAGCCTTCAGTCTCCGCGTCGAAACCGATCGCCCCCAAATCTGCTCCTCGTTTCCGGGGGATAGCGCAACGTGCGTCCGATCGCGGGCGGCGTCAAGCCCCGGCATCCACTCGGCGCCGTTCGAGCACGATTTGCTGGCCCGACCGCCCCTCGGTGGGTTTTTTCGACATGTCGTCGAAACCATCGCTCGCGACCAGCCGTATTTAGCTAGTGAGCACCTCATCTCTTCCGGGTGTTCCTAGGCGCCGGCTTCCGCTGACCCCGAACCTCGCCAACGCCCGTTCCCCAACGGCGGGGTTTTCCTCTCGTCTACTCCTCTCTCGAGAAACGGGATGGCCCGCGGAATCGCCGGCGCCGCCTTTTTGTCTGCTGGCTCGCCTCAGCAAGCACTCCCGCCGCCGCGCCGGGTTAGCCGTATCGGCCCGCTGCTCGCGAAAGGTCTGCCGGGCCGCGAACACCAGGCGACAATCCTGCGTCGAAATTCGGACCTCGGCGTGGATCCACGAGCCGCGCGCTGATGCGTCCCGGGCATCGAGCGTGCGGCATGCGCTGGCGGCCCTCCGCGTCGTCTGGGGCCCGAGGGCGGACCGAAGCCGGGGCACGGGACTTGCTTAGCGGCTGCGCCATGAACGTGAAGATCAACGACTTGATGGCCAAGAACGTCATCGTCGCCCAGCCCCACCATACCGTCGACCACGTGCGCAGCCTCATGAGCGAGCATGGCATCAACGCCGTGCCCATCGCCGGGCCCGATGGCGAGCCGGTGGGTATCGCGACGACCGGCGATCTGGCCACGGGGGAGATCAAGGGCGGCAGCCCCATTTCGCAGCACATGACCAGTCCCGTCTACAAGGTGCCCGCCTACAACGACGCCTCGGTAGCCGCTCGCATCATGCGCAAGCACAAGTGCCACCACGTGCTCGTCACCCATGAAGGCCAAATCCAGGGCATCATCAGCTCCTTCGACCTGCTGAAGTTGATCGAGGGACGCCGCTTCGTGGCGAAGAACGCCCCGGCTGGTAAGTAGGGTGAGGTTGCCAGTCGTCCGACGTGGGCGAGGCTGGCACGTGCAGAACCGCGGTGAGATGGTGGGGCGCGGGTTCCCACCGCGCCCTACGGTGTGGGGGTGAGGTGAGCACCTGTGGGTGGTGATTCCAGCCTCAGCGGTCAGCCCTCTGCGTCAGACAGCCCTTTGTCGAGCGTCCAGATTCATTCGAAAAATCTGTGCTTTAGTATCCCCTAAGGAAAGGCCTTCGTGAGGCCGTCGACGGGAATACGGAGCTGTTCGGTTGTCGAAACGGGTTAGTGGAGTCATCAAGTTTGCCAGTCACGACGACCTCGTCGTGTCCTACCAGAACCTTCTGTCCAGGGGCGTGGCGCAGCTGCGTACGGCGCAGCCCCTGGCGTCTGGCGACAAACTGTATCTCCACATTCAGTTCTGTGACGACGACGCCACTTTGGAAGTGCCCACCGTCGCCGAAGAGTCCACCGCCGTCGACGGCCAGAGCGAGCGCTACAGCACGCGAGTGCGCCTCGACGAAGTCGCGCTGAGACTGATCGAACAGTTCATCGTCGACACCGATCCGTCGCTGAGTGAGCAGCGCACGACCATCGGCGCGCCCGCCAAGAAGCTCACCATCGTCATCGTCGACGACAGCCCCGCGCAGATGGCACACGCGGCGCAACCGTTTCGCGAGCGCGGCGACGAAGTGATCACCGCTCCCGATGGGCTCGCTGGTCTCGCGATGTGTCTGAAGCACCAGCCCGACATCATCCTATCGGACGTGCAGATGCCCAAGGCGGATGGCTGGCAGCTGCTGCGCATGATCCGTGCGCGCAAACAGCTGGCGACCACCCCGGTCATCTTCCTGACGACGCTCTCCGGGGAGGAAGATCGGCTGCGAGGGTACCGCTTGGGGGTGGACGATTACATCGCCAAGCCCTACCCGCAGGATGTGCTCGTCAGTCGAGTGCAGCGCTTGCTCGACCGCGCCAATTCGGCGTTTTCTTGGTTCCCCAAGCAGGCGGATGCGCTGCGGGGGGATTTGGAGCAAGTGGGTTTGCCCGCGTTGCTCTCCTTTCTCGAACTCGAGCGCAAGAGCGGTGTGATCTATCTCGAACCCAAGGGCTCGTTGATCATTCTCGAAGCGGGCCGCCCGGTGCGGGCCAAGACGAAGCACCAGGACTCCGTGGAGTGCAAGTCGCAGGCGTTGTTCGAGCTGCTGGATCAGCGCAGCGGCCATTTCGAATTCGTGCCGGGAGAGGTGGACGAAGAGGACTCCATCCAGATGTCCTTGAGTGGGATCTTGATGGAGCACGCTCGGCTCCAAGACGAAGCGAAGCGGCTCGCATGACGGAAACGGCGGCGGTCAGCTGATGCGGATCCTGGTGGCAGAGGACGACCCGGTCTATCGGGCCATACTCGTCAAGACCATCGAAACGCACACCTCCGACGAAGTCATCGCGGTCGAAAATGGGGAAGATGCGCTGGAGCAAGTGCTCGCCAGCGAACCACCCGACGTGCTGATTCTGGATTGGATGATGCCGGGCGTGTCGGGTACGGAAGTCTGTCGCCGCGTTCGGCACGCGAATCTTCACGTTCAGCCGCACGTGCTCATCGTCACGGCGAAGAATCGACGGCAAGAGGTGATCGAGGGACTCAGTGTCGGTGCGGACGATCTGTTGTGCAAACCCATCCCCCCCGACTTGCTCATCGCGCGGCTCAAGGTGGCCGCGCGTCGCCCGACCCCGGGGCAGCAGACGAAGCGCGTCGTCGTCCAAGCGCTGATTGACGCGTGCAACGAGGGCAACGGTGAACTCGTGGTGCGCGATGGGGACATCACCGCGCGCGTCTTCGTGCACGAGGGGCGTGTGGCCTGGGCCCACCTGTCGGAAGACCGCGGCGCTTTGTTCGAACTCTTGGCTGCAGAGGCCGACATCGAGCCCGACATGATCCGCGCCGTGATCGAAGAGTGCCGCACCACCGGTGCGGGGCTCAGCGATACACTCGTCAAGTGGGGGCTGGTCGACCGGGCGCGTCTGCGCGAAGGCACTCAAGTTTGGACCCAGCGTCGGCTCCAGGCGATCTGCCAGTTCAGTCGACCCCAAACGCTGTTCTTGCCTCAACGTCGACGCTACGCGGGGGACTTGCTCTTTCGCTTGGATGAGTTGCTCAGTGAGCACGAACTCCGCGGGATGCGTCCTTCGTTGCGCCCGCCAGTGCCCCCGCTGCCGCAGAAGCGCCAATGGGAGGATGCGTTCATCGAGGCCAGCGCCGCACCAGAGACGGACGCGTTGCTCGAAGAGTGCATGCAGGGCGTGGGCGTGGTGGGGGTCGCTTTGATCGAACGCTCCACCGGTTGCTGTTCAGGCACCCGCGGTGACAACTTGGATCCCGACATCGCTTGGGCCCACTTGCAGAGCCTCAGTATCGTCTCACGCCAAGAGCAGGTGGTGGATACCGCGCTGACGACCAACCGCCACTATCATTTGGTGCACGCTTTGCCTGGCTCTCCCGAAACCCTGGTGTATGTCGTGGTCGACAGCACGAGCACACGCATGACCGCAGCCCGCCGCCGCCTGAAAGAGGCCGTCGAGACGTACTCCGGTCCGGCGCTGGTGCGTTTGGGTGTCGACTGATTTCACAGCCGGCGTTCGTTGGAGAGAAAGTCAGAATTCGGCGCGTTCGGGCCCACTGTTGGGTGACTCCAGGCTGAGTCGGAGGCTCAGCGACGGAGGGAGACGAACGACATGAAGACTTATTCAAAGACTCAATGGCGGGGGCGCCACATCGTGGCCTTTGCCTGCTTGGCACTGTTCAGCTTCTCTTGTGCTGAGGAGGAGGAGCCCGCGGGGGATGGCGAGCTGGGCTCCGAGTGCAAACTCGAATCGACCGAGTGCAACGATGGTCTCGAGTGCACGGAAGGCGACGACGGCGGCATGTGCACGATCGTCGCCGGCGGCACGTGCGATCCGGATTCCGACGTCGACAACGGCGGCTGCGCTGCCACGGCCGAGTGTGAAGAGCCAGCAGAGGACGCCGAAGAAGGCGCCGAGCCGACGTGTAGGATCAGCGAAGGCAACGAATGCGATCCGACACAGGGCGACGGCTACTGCGCCGATGGCTTGCGCTGCGTCGAGATGTCCGCTGGCGGCCATCAATGCTTCGGTCCCATCGTGCTGACGGGCATGGTCAGCGATACGACGGATGCCGCAGCGATCGAGGGGGCGCACGTGATCGGCATCAATGACGAAGGTTCGGCGGTGACTTCGGTTTCAGTCAGCGACGCCGATGGTCGCTACAGCCTGGAGGTCCCGGTGCCGCGCAACGAGGACGGCAGCCCCACCGATGCCACGTTCACCCTGCGCGCTGGAGCCCAAGACTACCAGAACTTCCCCTTGGGGATCCGCGTGGCGCTGCCCATCAGCGTCTCCGACGCGGACAAGGACGGCAAGTCGTGGGTGGTGGAGAACGCCCTGACGGACGTGGGCTTGATCCCGTTGCCCGACGGTGAACGCTACATAGTCTCCGGGCACCTCGAAGCAGCCACCGACTCGACCTCGGATTTGACGGGTGTTTTGGTGGTCGCGGCAGGGGCAGCAGGCGCGTTCAGTGCCACGACGGATGCGGACGGCGAGTTCACGATCTTCAACGTCGAGAACAGCGACTACACGGTGAGCGCCTACGCTTCGGATCTGCAGATCGACCCCGAGTCCGTGTCCGTAGGTGGCGAGGACGTGACCGACGTGGTGTTGAGCGAGGCCACGCATTCGACGGCGACCGTCTCGGGCAACATCCAGATCGTCAACGCCGGGGGTGGCGCCGTGACCAGCGTCATCTTGGTGGTCGAAGACACCTTCGATCCCGATGCCGCTCGGGGCGAAGTGCCACGCGGCTTGCGCGCTCCGCGCACGGGTGAGCCGAACGTCGATGGCGACTTCACCATCGAAGGCGTGCCGGACGGTAACTACGTCGTGTTGGCGGCCTACGAAAACGACGACCTGGTGCGCGACCCGGACACGAACATCGCGGGCACGAGCTTCGTGCACCTGGAGGTCGACGCTGCTTCGATGAGCAGCATCGACGTGAGCGAATCGTTCAAGGTGACGGAAGCTTTGGAAGTGTTTGCCCCAGGCGCTGAGGAGCCGGAAGAGGTGAGCGGACCGCCGACTCTGCGTTGGGCGGACGACAGCAGTGAAGACTGGTACGACGTGCGCGTGTTCGATGCCTTCGGCGACGAGGTGTGGTCGGCGCTCGAGATCCCGGGTGTGAGCGGTCAGTCCGAGGTCAGTATCGACTATGGCGGTCCGCTGGAACCCGGCATGTACTATCAGTTCCGAGTGCTTTCCTGGCGCCAGCCCGGCAACGGGGACGCCGCGCCGATCTCGGCGACGGAGGACCTGCGGGGTGTGTTTTTCACCACCGCGGCGGAGTGAGGGTCGAACGTAGCGACGACTCCGCCGCAGCAGAAGAATTTCGACGGTGCGCGACGCGGGTCGCCACCGGCTGGCTCGCCCGCTTCGCGGATTCTGTCCTGGCGTGCGCTGGTGTTCAGCTTCGGCGTTCCGAGCCATTGAGCTGTGCTAGTCAGTGGCAATGAACGCCCCACAAACGGTTCGTCGCGCTCAGTCCTCCGTTCACTTTTTGCACCGCACATCGAGCGGGGCCCTGTTGTCGGTGATGGTGCTTCTGGGGTTCGCATGCTCCAGCGAGCAAGGGGCGAGCGGCGGAACGGAGCAAGAGACGCTCGGGCCCGCTGCGCCATCTTCCGCGCCTGGCGCAAGCTCGTCGGCCACTGCCGGGGCGGGCGCCGCGGGTGGTGGCGATACAGGTTCTGGGTTATCGGGCGCTGGCTCTGCTGGGGCGACGGGTGCCCCAGCGAGCGCTGCGCCGCCCAGCGGAGCGGCGACTGACGGTTCCAGCGCTGCGGGGGCGAGCGGTGTCGGAGTAGCAGAGGCGACCGATCCTGTGGGCTCGACGCCCGCTGAGTCGGGGGGTGCTGGCGGCGAGCCCGGGGCCGACGTGTCGAGCCCCGAGAGTCCTGCGGGTGAGGGCGGTCAGAGTGGCGCGGGTGGGGCTGCGATGGGCGCCGGTGGGGCCAGCGGCTCCGGCGGTATGCCGCCGGAGGGTACGGGGGCGGGGGGTCAGACGGATCTGGGCACGGGGGGCGCGGTGGGTGGGCCCGTGGGGGGCGAGTTTTCGCTCTCGAGTCCGAGTTGGGATGTCGTCGACAACGACGAGTGCACCCCTGACACGCCCGAAGTCTGTCCCGTCTACCCCGAAGAACTGACGGGACTCGGCGCCGGGACGAATACTTCGCCAGCGATGAGCTGGCCTGCAGGGCCTGAGGGCACGATGAGCTACGCCATCACGCTGATCGATCGGACCACGACGGCCGCACATTGGGTGCTCTGGGACATTCCAGGCGACGTCACCATGTTGCCGGAGGGCCTGCCCAACGGCACGCTGACCGAGCCAGCCGGTGCTCGCCAAGCCGCCAACTACGGTCAGACGGGCCACTTCGGTTCGGGCGCCTGCGGTAACGTGTACGAATACCGCCTGTACGCCCTCGGTGTCGCCAACCTCAATCCCGCTGATACCGCGGTCGAAGGGGTGCGCAGTGCGCTGGAGAGTTCGACGGACGTGCTCGCGACGTCGTTCGCACGGATGCAGAGTCGAGACTACTGCACGATGGGTGGCGGTGTCGGCGGCGGCATGTGATCCTACGCGCGTGCCGCTTCGCCACTGGGGGCTCGACCCCGAGATCCGATTTCTCAATCACGGCTCCTTCGGCGCTTGCCCGCTGCGCGTGCTCGACGAGCAAACGCGGCTGCGAGCCGAGCTGGAGAAAAACCCCGTGCAGTTCATGCGGCACTTGCCCGAACGTTTGCACCGGGTGCGGGAGCGAGTCGGCGAGTTCATGGGTGCCGACGCGCGCGACATCGGCTTCGTCAGCAATGCGACGGCGGGGGTCAACGCGGTGTTGCGCTCGCTCGATTTCGAGCCGGGTGACGAACTGCTCACGACCGATCACACCTATGCCGCGTGCAAGAACGCTCTCGACTACGTCGCCGAGCGCCAGGGCGCGAAGGTCGTCGTCGTTCGCGTGCCCTTTCCGCTCAGTAGCGGCGCGCAGGTGTTCGAGGCTCTGCTGTCGGGGGTGTCGCCGCGCACGAAGCTCGTTTTGGTCGACCACGTGACGTCGATTACCGGCTTGGTGCTCGACGTGCGCGCCATCGTGCGGGCACTCTCGGAGCAGGGGGTGGACACCCTGGTCGATGGGGCCCACGCGCCGGGCATGGTCGACGTGAACTTGAACGACTTGGGCGCGGCCTACTACGCGGCCAACTTTCACAAGTGGGTGTGCGCGCCGAAAGGGGCCGGCATGCTCTGGGTGCGTCGCGATCGCCAGGCGGGCATCGTGCCGCCGGTAGTCAGCCACGGCTACCGCGCTCCGAGTGAGGAGCGCTTCGTCGCCCTCTTCGATTGGGGGGGAACCCACGACCCCACGCCGTACCTGTGTGTGCCGAGCGCGCTCGATACCTTGGCAGGCCTCGGTGGCGGATGGGACACCGTGCGCGCGACGAACCGTCGTTTGGCGCTGCAAGCTCGTGATGCATTGTGTGAGGCCTTGGACATCGCAGCGCCGGCTCCCGATGAGCTCTTGGGTTCCCTCGCCGCCGTTCCTCTGCCGCACTCAGCGGTGATCACCGAGCGTGGCGCCGATCCGCTGTATCGCGCTCTGTTCGAGCGCGGCTTCGAGACCCTGGTCATGCCCTGGCCGAAGAGTCCCGCGCGCGTGTTGCGAGTTTCGGCGCAACTCTACAACCGAGCCGAGGACTACACGGCGTTGGCCAGCGCGTTGAGCGAGGTGCTGGCCGCGGAAGGCGAGCCTCTCCACGCTGAGTGAAGGGGCGCCAGAGTCCTCTCTGTGGGGCAAGCCGTCGGCGATTGGCGGGCATCCAGAGCGCTGCGCTGCGGTGTTTGTCGGATCGGTTCTATGTGCGTGGCAAGGCATGCTAAGACGCCCGGCGCGAGGCGGCATGACGACGAAGAACGGTAGAAACACAGCGAGGACCGCCCACGATGAGTGACGCCACGCCGGCGCCCATGTTGGGCGCGCTGGAGCGCTATTTGCCCGATCGGATCGGGAGCCTCGACGGCGACGAGCTGCTCGACCGTTTCTTGAGTTACGTCAAGGACGCGGGTCTTTCGCTCTACCCGGCTCAAGAAGAGGCGATCCTGGAAGTCTTCGCGGGCAATCACGTCGTGCTGAACACGCCCACGGGCTCGGGCAAGTCGATGGTGGCGCTCGCCGTCGGCTTCAAGGCGCTGTGCGACGGGCAGTTCGCCTTCTACACCGCGCCCATCAAGGCGCTGGTCACGGAGAAGTTCTTCGACCTATGCCGCAAGCTGGGCGGGCAGAACGTCGGCATGATGACCGGGGACGCGACGGTCAATCGCGATGCCCCCATCATTTGTTGCACTGCGGAGATCCTCGCCAATCTGGCGTTGCGTGAAGGCGATTCGGCAGAAGCGGATTGGGTGGTGATGGACGAGTTCCACTACTACGCCGACCGCGAACGGGGAGTGGCCTGGCAGCTGCCGCTGTTGACGCTGAAAAAGACGCGCTTTCTGCTGATGAGCGCGACGATGGGCAACCCAGACTTCTTCGTGCAAGAGCTGGAAAAGCGCACGGATACCCCGGCGACACTGGTGCAATCCTTCGAGCGCCCGGTGCCTCTCGACTTCGAGTACAGCGAAAAGCCGCTGCAAGAGCAGATCTTGTCGTTGGTCGAGGGGGGCAAGGTTCCGATCTACATCGTTCACTTCTCGCAACGATCCGCTTCGGAGCAGGCGCAGAGCTTGATGAGCCTCAACTTCCTTTCCAAGGAGGAGAAGGTCAAACTCAGACAGGAGCTCTCCGGCTTTCGTTTCGACAGCCCCTTCGGCAACAAAAAGATTCTCATCGGAAAAATACTCAAGAGTTTCGGCCGTGATCTTTAACGGTTCAGCCTCAGCAAATTTTAAACTTTCCCCAATCTCGGCTTGGCTCTTTTGAGAGAAAATACATCCTGAACAAAGAA
>JBNKZR010000309.1:0-9322 GCA_050301735.1 Polyangiaceae bacterium
AAGCGGCCACCCTGGCTCGAGGGCGGGCCTTCGCGTTCTGCGTGATCGAGTTCGAACTGAAGGACGACGATGGCGTGCGGGTTCTGGAGCACCTTCGAGCAAAGGGGCTGAGCTCACCGGCGGTACTACTGACGGTGGCGCCCGAACTGGCGTTGCAGGCTCTCGCCAAGAGCCCTCTGGCTGAAGTGTTGCCCGTCTTCAGTCGCTCGGAGCGTTTCGAACGACTGCGTGAATGGCTCGATCAATTAGAGACGTGCGCGCTTGTCTCGTGCTTCTGAGGGAGGCGCTCTGCGGGCGACTTCCAGCGCGCGCTACTTGATCTCGATCAGGTCGAGCTCGAAGCTCAAACGGTTCTTGTCGCGCACGACCCAGACCTTCACTTTCGCGCCCGGTTCAAAGCGGTCGAGGGTGTTGTAGAGGTCGTCGTAGTTCTCCACCTTCTCGTCGTCCAAGCCGACGATGACGTCACCAAGGGCGATCCCCCGCGGCGTGCGCACGATACCTCGCAGGCCCGCTTCGGCTGCCGGCGTTTGCGCGAGCACGTCCAGCACCACCACACCCTTGATCCCGTAACGACGCTCCAGCCGTTGCGACGGATCGATCTGGATCCCGAGCCCCACCTGCCTTGGTTTGCCGAACTGAATGATCTGAGGCACGACACGTCGGATCGACGATGCCGGCACGGCGAAACCGATGCCGGCGGATGAACCGCTGCGGCTGAATATCATCGTGTTCATGCCGATCAGGCGGCCCGACGAGTCCAAGAGCGGGCCACCGGAGTTGCCCGGATTGATGGCCGCATCCGTCTGAATCATGTCTCGGATCGTCACGCCTCCCACTCCTTGGACTTCGCGTCCCAACGCACTGACGATGCCCGTGGTCAGAGTCTGATCGAGACCAAACGGGTTGCCGATGGCAATCGTCTTCTGACCGACCTGCAAGGATGAATCCTTGTTGCGCAGCTTGATCGGTACGAACTGTCCTTCGGCATCGACGAGCTGGAGCACGGCGATGTCTTTTCTGGGTTCGACGCCAACGACGGTGGCCTCGAAGGTGCGGTGGTCGTTGAGGGTGACGCTCAGGGAGCGCGCGCCCTGGATCACGTGAAAGTTCGTGACGACGTGTCCCTTGTCGTCCCACAAGAAACCGGAGCCGGAGCCCGCTGGTACCTCCGCGGTGGTGCCGGCAAAGCGGTTGTAGACGATCCGGTTCTGGGTGACGAAGACCGTGGATGGGGCCGCCAGACGGAAGACGTCGATCGAGTTCTTCTCATCTTCCGTTCGGTAGTCGGCCGATAGCGGCTCGATTTCCGGTTGCTTGGTTGCGGGCGCCACGATCGGTTCGGTTTTCGGTGGGGCGGGCGGCGCTGCAGGCTGTCCTGACTTGTCGGCGCTGGTGGCGATCGTGGGGGCCTTGTCTCGGTGGTTACACCCGACCAGCGTGATGCTGACCGACAGGACGAGACACAGGACGCAGTGAATGTCGTGGGAGCGGCTCATGACGCGAGCTTATACAGGCTGGCGCCTCGTCACCACATCATGAGCTCGCTTCTCCGCGCCGGGACCTGCCTCGCCCGGTCAGAGCCTCGGACTCTTGGCAGCAGGGGGCTCGCCTATTGGCGTTTTTGTCGGGTGCTCTCGCAGGGAGCACTTTTTCTGGCGATTGCGCTAGAGTCCGCGCATGCAGGACAGCAACAAGCAGTACATGGTGCTGACCGCCGTGGGAGCGGATCGACCGGGACTCGTGGAGCGCATTTCCATCCTCATCCATGGTGCGGGGGCCAACCTCGAGGACAGCCGAATGGCGATCCTCGGCGGGGAGTTCGCGCTCATCCTGCTGTTCGCCGGGCAAGATGCGGCATTGCGCCGCGCTGAGGCCGGAGCGAATGAGTTGGCGCGCGAACTCGGCCTGACGATCTCACTGCGGCCGACTGCCGCTACGGCCAAGGTTCCCGACTATCTGCCCTACCGCTTGCGGGTGAGCGGGGTCGACCGACCGGGCATCGTCGCGATGGTCTCCTCGTTGCTCGCCGGTCGCCACATCAACGTCGCGGCGTTGGACTCGCACCTCGGCTTTGCACCTCTCAGTGGCACGCCATTGTTCCATCTTCAGGCCCGGCTGCAGGTGCCCTCGCAGCTCGCGTTGGCGACCCTCAGGGCCGACATCGGGCGCCTGTGCGAGGAAGAGAACCTCGATTTTCTTCTGGAAACCGAAGCGAACGACTGACTCGGCGTCGGCTTCGACGAAGAGAGGCAGGGCAGGCTGTCCTCCGGGCGTCACGGCACCGCCCAGGTAGCCAGAATTCGTGACGTCGGACCGGGCATGCCTGCATTCCGGCTGCGGCGCGTGCTGGTTCCCAAGTCGGCTCAGTCGAGGTATAGGCTCCCGCGATGAACAAGACGATCGTGCCCAACGTGCTCGCCGAGCGCTACGCCAGCTCGGAAATGACCGCTCTTTGGTCGCCTGAAGAGAAGATCGTACTCGAGCGAAAGCTCTGGCTTGCAGTTCTCGAAGCGCAACGGCGACTCGGGCTCGACATCCCTGCGGAGGCCATCGAAGCCTACCGTTCGGTCTTGGAGCAGGTGGATCTCGACTCCATCCGCGAGCGTGAACGCGTGACGCGCCACGACGTGAAGGCTCGCATCGAGGAGTTTTGCGCGCTCGCGGGGCACGAGCACATCCACAAGGGCATGACGTCTCGCGACCTGACGGAGAACGTCGAGCAGATGCAGATCCGCTCGTCGTTGGTGTTGATTCGCAACCGAGTGGTCAAGGCGTTGTCCGAGTTGGCGCGCCTGGCAGCGGAGCACGAGGCGCTGGTGATGGCCGGTCGCAGTCACAACGTCGCGGCGCAGGCGACGACTCTGGGCAAACGATTCGCCAACGCGGGCCAGGAGCTGCTCTGCGCCTACGATCGACTGGAGAGCTTGCTGGAGCTCTATCCGCTGCGAGGCATCAAAGGTCCCGTCGGTACGCAGCAGGACCAGCTCGATCTGCTGGGCGACGCTGACAAGCTCAACCAGTTGGAGAAGAACGTTGCCGAGCACTTGGGCTTTTCGAAGACCTTGGACAACACGGGGCAGGTTTATCCCCGCTCCCTGGATTTGGACGTCGTCAGCTGCCTCGTACAAATCGCCGCCGGTCCGTCCAGTCTAGCAAAGACGATCCGTTTGATGGCCGGACAGGAGCTCGCCACCGAAGGATTCAAAGAAGGGCAAGTGGGTTCATCCGCCATGCCGCACAAGATGAACTCCCGGTCCTGTGAACGGGTCAACGGCTTTTCTGCGATTCTGGGGGGGTACCTGACGATGACGTCCGCGCTGGCTGGCGATCAGTGGAACGAAGGTGACGTCAGTTGTTCCGTCGTGCGTCGCGTTGCGCTTCCGGATGCCTTCTTCGCACTCGATGGCATGTTCCAGACCTTCTTCGCGGTATTGGCCGAGTTCGGCGCTTACCCGGCGGTCGTGGAGGCGGAGCTTCAGCGCTACCTGCCGTTCTTGGCGACCACCAAGGTGCTAATGGCGTGCGTGCGCGCCGGTGTCGGGCGCGAGCAAGCCCACGAGGCGATCAAGCACCACGCCGTGGCGGTCGCGCTCTCCATGCGCCAGCAGGGCGCACGCGACAACGATTTGATAGCACGACTTGCGGCTGATGAACGCATTCCGCTCGACGCTGCGCAGCTCACGCATCTGCTCGAAAACCCGATTGAGTTTACCGGTGCAGCGCGCAGCCAGGTGCGGACGTTCGTCGAGCGGGTTGGACAGCTCGTGGCTAGATACCCTGAGGCCGCGGCCTACGAAGGCGAGCCCATTCTGTAGGGGGCTACCGCCCGCTCCTGGACTGAGGCTGCTTGGGAACGTGCACGAATGGGTCCGCGATCAGACGTTAAAGCGAAAGTGGATCACGTCACCACCGCGGACCTTGTACTCCTTGCCTTCGATGCGTATCTTGCCGGCTTCACGGCACTTGGCCTCGCTGCCGTACTCGAGCAAGTCCTCCCACCACGTGACTTCCGCCTTGATGAAGCCGCGCTGGAAGTCGGAGTGGATCACCCCAGCTGCTTCCGGAGCCGTAGCACCTTTGCGGATTGTCCAAGCGCGCACTTCCTTCTCGCCCGCAGTCAAGTAGGTGTCGAGTCCGAGTAGTTCGTAGCCAGTTCGAATGACTTGGTGCAGGCCCGGCTCGGAAAGCCCGGCGCTTTCCAGAAACTCCGGGCGGTCTTCCGGATCGAGTTCTGCGATCTGCGCTTCGAGGGCAGCACAAATGGGGACGACCTTCGCGCCCTCTTCGTGTGCCATTGCCTCGAGCGCTTGGTAGTGCTGGTTGTTTTCGAGTTGTCCGAGCGAGTCCTCCCCCACGTTCGCGACGTAGAAAGTCGGTTTGGCCGTCAATAGCTGCATGTCACCGACGAGCTTCTCCTCGGTCTCACCCTCCAACGTGAAAGAGCGCACGGGGTTGCCTTCGTCCAAGTGCGCGAGCAGGCGTTCGCACAAACCCACCGCGGTCTTCTCCAAGGGGTCGCCGCCCTTGCTCTGTTTACGGGCCCGATCGAGGCGCTTGCTCACCGAATCGACGTCTTTGAGGCAGAGCTCCGTGTTGATCGTCTCCACGTCCGAGACGGGGTTCACGCGGCCCTCGACGTGGGTCACGTTGTCGTCCTCGAAGCACCGCACCACGTGGGCGATGGCGTCGACTTCACGGATGTTGGCGAGGAACTGATTGCCGAGGCCTTCGCCTTTGGAAGCACCTTTGACCAGCCCAGCGATGTCGACGAAGCGGATGCTTGCAGGGATCTTGGACTGTGGTTTGATCAGCGCAGCGATCTTCTCCAGCCGCTCGTCTGGGACTGGTACCACACCGACGTTGGGCTCCACGGTGCAGAACGGGAAGTTCTGAGCTTCGGCCTTGGCCGACGACAATGAGTTGAACAGTGTGCTCTTCCCGACGTTGGGAAGGCCGACGATACCGCAAGAAAAACCCATGATCCGTGTCCGTGTTGGGGCAGGCCGCCGCGTGAGAAGCGGTCTTCGCTGCCAGCGGCGTCGTTATAGCGTCTTGCTCCGGCTTGCAACAGCAAGACGCGTTTTGTCGACGATCACGAGAGATCACTGACGCGAGTGTCGAGCGGTGCCCAGCGAGCGCGAACTCGACGGCTGAGGGCGGGTCTCCCACGCCTCGTCAGCTCTGAGGGCTGCCGTTGCTTTCAGAGGGCGAGCTGCAGGGGTCCGCTGCCCTGCACCTGACGCTCGGCGCTTTGCGCCGTCAGCTTCGACGTGTTGACGCCCACCATGCACAACACACGATTACCCTGCTTGAGTCGCAGCTCGAACTCCCCAACGCCATGCGTATCGAGGAGCCATTCCGGCGTCGGGCAGACGCCCGTGCGGCCTGCTTCCCGCCATACGCCACCCTGCATCTTCTTGAGGATGATCACCGTTGAACCCAGGGGTAACCGGACTTGCTGCATGGCACTCGCTCCTGATGGCACTTTGCCGTCCTGAAAGGCATGGTTGTGGGCGGCTGTCGTAGGCGTCTCGTGCATCGGCTTCATTGACGAAACCGCGACCAAACGAACGCCGCGTGGTCTAGTTCGCACGCCGTCGACACGACGTCAAGGGACTTGGAATAGCGATCCTCAAAACCTCGCCGCTCGCGTATCGACGTCAGCTGAGTGTGGACCGAGTCGACTCGTTGCGAACGACGGGATTATCGCTTCGGAGCACGTGTGGTCCCCATCGGTTCTCTGTCTGCGCTTACTGCTCTTTGGTTTTCATGAACCGCAGGTCGGGGAAGTCTTTGGCGGTGCGCTCGAGGTGCCAGTCGTTGCGCGCGAGAAATACCGGCTTTCCCGTGTGGTCGTCGGCCATCGCGGAGCGGTTGGTCGCTTCGAAAGCTTTCAAGTCTTGCTGGCTGTCACACTCGATCCATCGTGCCGTCGAGAGTTCCGTGCCTTCGAAGCGCACATCGACGTTGTACTCGGTGCGGATGCGGTCGGCGAGCACGTCGAACTGCAGCGGACCGACTACGCCCACGAGCCATGTCGATCCCATGCGCGTCTTGAAACAGCTGGCGGCGCCTTCTTCCGCGAGCTGGGTCAGCGCCCTCTCCAAATGTTTGGCTTTCATCGGGTCGACGGTGCGCACGGTCTGTATCAGTTCCGGAGCGAAGCTCGGAATACCCGTGAAATGCAGCTCTTCCCCTTCGGTGAGGGTGTCGCCGACGCGTAGCTTGCCGTGATTGGGAATGCCGATGATGTCACCCGCCCACGCATCCTCCGCGATCTCGCGGTCCTGGGCGAGGAACATCACGGGGTTGTGCACCTTGAGCTGCGAACCGCTCGGCACGTGCAGCAGTTTGTGTCCGCGCTGAAAGTGCCCCGAAATGAGGCGCAAGAACGCGATGCGGTCCCGATGTTTGGGATCCATGTTCGCCTGAATCTTGAAGACGAAGCCGGTCACCTTCTTTTCGTTGGGCTCGACCTTGCGCTCTTTCGCTTCGCGTCCTCTGGGTGATGGCGCCAGTTTGGCGAGTCCTGTGAGCAGCTCGGCGACGCCGAAGTTGTTCAAGGCGCTGCCGAAGTAGACCGGCGTCATGTGCCCCTCCAGGTAGGATTGGTGCACGAACTCCGGACACAACCCACGCGCCATTTCGACTTCTTCTCGCAGGGTTGCGACCCGTTCTTCGGGGAGCAGCTCGTCCAGCTTGGGGTCGTCTAGCCCACGGCACGTGATGCCTTCGGAGACCACGTCTTTCTGCTTCTTGTCCATGAGCACGAGTTGCTCGTTGAACAGGTCGTAGCAGCCGAGGAATTGCGCGCCCGACCCGATCGGCCAGCTCGCGGGGCTCACGTCGAGCGCGAGCTTCTGTTCGACCTCGTCGAGCAGCTCGAAGCTGTCGCGCGCCTCACGGTCCATCTTGTTCACGAAGGTGATCACAGGCACGTCGCGCAGGCGGCAGACTTCGAACAGCTTGAGCGTTTGTGGTTCGATACCCTTGGCCGCATCGAGCACCATGATCGCCGAGTCCACGGCCGTGAGCGTTCGGTAGGTGTCTTCGCTGAAGTCTTCGTGACCGGGTGTGTCGAGCAGGTTGAACGTGAACCCGCCCCAATCGTAGGTCATTGCCGAGGCGCTGACGCTGATGCCCCGTTCTTGCTCGACCTTCATCCAATCCGAACGAGCCCGACGGCGTTCGCCTCGGGCCTTGACCGCACCGGCCATCTGAATCGCGCCCCCGAACAGGAGCAGCTTTTCCGTCAGTGTGGTCTTGCCCGCATCCGGGTGGGAGATGATGGCGAAGGTTCGCCGTTGTGCGATGGTCTTTTCGAGGTTCATGGCTGGCGCAGACGGGCGCGAGATGGGACGCGCGCAGCGTTTGGTGGGGCGTAGCAGACTTATGCTGCTTCCACACCCAGTTCAGTGGGGTGGTGTGGTTGTGGAGGGTCGCGAGCCGTCGAGCGACGTCACGCCAACGTCAGCGTCATCGTTTCACGGGACACGATTGCGCCGTCCCACATCTCGCGGGCATCCTTCTCCACCTGCTCCATGAACGGATCTTCGTGATCGGGATCGTGGTGGAAGATGGCGAGTTGTTTGACGTTGGCCGCGCGGCAGAGGCGGACACCCTCTTGCCAAGTCGAGTGTCCCCAGGTGACCTTGGCCGGGAACTCTTCGTCCGTGTACGTGCTGTCATAGGTGACGAGATCAGCGCCTTCGATGATGCTCAGCACGTTCTCGTCAGGAGAGCCCACGACGTGTTCGGTGTCGGTGACGTAGCAAAAGACTTTGCCGGCGTATTCGATGCGATACGCGGTCGCGCCACTGGGATGGTTGAGTGGGGCGGTCTTGACCTTCACTTCGGACCCGATGCTGAACGAGTCACCCGCTTCGAAGTCTTCGAACTCGAGCTGGTCGCTCATCGCCTCCAACGGGACAGGGAAGGTGGGCTGTGCCATTTGGCCTGCGAATACGGCCTTGACGCCGCCCGCATCCGACAGATGCCCGGCCATGATCTTGAAGTGCCGTTCGTCTTGGAAGGCAGGGCCGAAGAACGGGAAGCCGTTGATGTGGTCCCAATGGGTATGGGTCAGTAGCAAGTGCGCCGAGCGAACGTCTTCTTTGAGGAACTGGTGGCCAAGGCCGCGGATGCCGGTGCCGGCGTCGAGCACGATGCGCTGCGAGCCAGCCACGACTTCGACGCAGCTGGTATTACCCCCGAAACCCACGTGGCGCGGAGATGGGCAAGCAATACTGCCCCTGACTCCCCAGAACTTGACGGCAAAACTCATGCAGAGAACTTCTCGACGTGGCCCCAGCCGCGCGACCGGCACGCACCGAGCGTGCACCGAAAGCTAAGCGAATTCGCGGCGACTGCGCAACCTCTTCGTCATCGAGGTGGTAAGCAGCAGGGACGGTCTTCGATGCTCCGCCATTGAACCCTGCCCCCACGGCCCTTTTCGTGCAGCCCGAAATTCGTGAGATCCGCCCGCCGGACGAACGTTTCGGGGCAGCGGAGGGGGCTCGATGGAACACGAGTGCCAAAGCGGTTGAGACCCACATTGGCCCACGGCACAATGCGCGCCTCGGACGCGCTGTCGCGGGAATAACGAAGCGAAATCGCGGCGGAAGCCCCAACAAGGAGATCCAGTGGGACAAGACAACCAGGAATGGTCCTGGGTTGGAGAAGACGGCACTGAGCATGCCGGAGACGAGAGTGAGCTCAGCTTTGCGCTGTCGTCCGAAGAGCTCCCTGTGCATACCCTCGTCTGCAAGAAGGGCTGGGGCGAGTGGTTGCCCGCGATGCAGGTTGCGGAGTTGCAGTGGGCACTGCCCGCTGGACGCGCAGACAATCCCCGGAAGCCCGCGATGGGTCGCAAACCCAAGCCGCCGGTGGAGCTGTATCCCTCTCTGAAGAAACGCGCGCGCGACATTGCGCGTGGGATCATCGATCCAGCCTCTGAGTCGTCGCTCTCCCTGCCGAGCATCACCCGCCCGCCCGCCGCCAGGTCGAGGGCGGAACTCGACCGAGTGCATCAGGCCTTCTCCGCGTCCGACCAGGACGAGCCGACGTTGCAGATCGATGCGGACGCGCTCGACTACGCCTTCGAACAACTCCAGGAGAAGCGCAACGTCAGCCAAGAGTCCAAGGCCGCCGCCGAGGCACCCCCTGCGGCTCCGTCGGGGCAGGATTCGACGCGGGAGCGTCCTGGACCACCACCTTCTTCCGGCAAGAAGGCGCCCGCTCGGCCAGCGGCTGCTTCGAAGCCCAAAATCAGTCTCTCGGCGCGCAAGGCCAGGAAGCAAGCTCCGCACAAGACGCCGTC
>JBNKZR010000310.1:0-9316 GCA_050301735.1 Polyangiaceae bacterium
GAGGAAAAACCGCTCAAGATCGACGTGCAACAGGTGATCGAGGACACGCACGTCAATTTGACGTCGCTGATCTTGAAATACGCACACCAAGACATGCCGTATCTGTCGCGTCCGCGCGTCCAATTCGACAGCCGCTTCGGCGATCGCCCGCACATCGACGCCCGCACCGTCGTCTTGGATCCACAACTCGACGGACACGCCCTGCTGTCGCGCGCCCACGACGACTTCGCCCCTTTTCGGCTTGCCCTTTTGGAACCGCACACCCGGCGCCTCGATGCCGTGGGCAACAGCGTTCCTCAGCAGGTGGATGATCGGCACGTGGAGCCGGTCGAGTACATGGCGATCGACCTCTGCATCACCTAGTTCACCGCGCAGGCGCACCTCCTTACCAAGCTGCTGCCCCGCATCCGCAACGACTCTGCGCCAGCCAGCAAACGCAGTATCGAGGCGCGTCATGCGCATGTGCTTGGCCGCGTCCTCGACGCCACTTGCCAGCTCGGCGGCTTGCGCCGCCTCGTGACGATCCTGCTCGGCGAGGACCGAGAGCTGTTCGACCACCATCTGCAACACCGGATCTTCGTCGGCGGCTTGCGGTACCCACTCGCCGAGCGCATCGACGACCTCTCTGAGCACCCCACCCAAGGCCAGCAGGCGACCATTCTGCGCAACCAAGTCCGAGGACAAGCGCAGCAGCTCCTCGAGCCGCGCCTTGTCGACACGCACGAACTTGCCACCAACGGCCTCCGCCACCAGTGCTTCGTCTTGGGCCTGGGAGTTCTCGGCGGCGACGGGCGGAGCGGCGGCGGCGCGCCCTCGTTTCGGTGCGGACTGCGCGGTGGCCGGCGGTCCGTGCCCGTTCTCTGTTGGCTCTTTGTCGTCGGGCAGCCCGAGGTCTCGGCGCCACTCCGCTTGCGTCGCCGTCGCGAGGCCTGCTTGCGCCAGGCGCTCCAACTCGGACAAGGCTTTGAAGGCTGACGCGAGTCGCTCGTCGTCCGGCGGAGTCTCCCGCTCCACGTGAGCCAGGAAGAAGTCCTCCAACAGGTGCGCCAGAGACGAGAAGTCCTCAAATCCAACCGTGGCACTGGCTCCTTTCAAGTTGTGAGCCAGGCGCAAGCACTCTGCGACGGCACTCAGATCACCACGCTCCTGCACAGCCTCCAAGCTGCGATGCAACTGGTCGAGCGACTCGACACTCTCCTCTCGGAAAATGTCCATCAGATCGTCTAAGAGCGCTTGGTCCATCGTCTCAGTGGTGCCTCACTCGTGCTTTCACGCGCGCCTGCCGATGAGCATTGAGCAACTGAGCCCGACGACGACGAACGCGGTCACCGCGCAATTGACGGTTCCTTGATTCACTCCGTCTCCTCGACGTCATCCCTTGCGAGGCCACCGCGAACCCGTGGGTCCAAGGTCAGCGCGTCCGGATCGACGATTCGAGTCATGCCTGGAGTCATCGTCCGGGCGAAGCGATCCGCCTTGGGGATCTCGACCAGCTCATCGTCGCGCACCTCCCGCAGGCCAACCAGCCCATCTGCAACCAGGCCGACTTCCCCCAACACCCCCCGCACGATGGCGACGATGTTCGAGTTGGTGCCCGCAGGCTCTCCCAGGAGCGGCCTCAGATCGAGCAGCGAGATCGGAACGTCGCGATGCATGGCGACACCGACCAGCCACGGCTGAGCCCCCGGCAACGTCAGCACCTGCCGTTTGGCAATGACACGCTCGACGGCACGCGCCGGGATCCCGAACTGCTCGTTGCCAATGCGAACGACGACCAGCTCATGACCCGCGGACCCCTCCACAGCGACGCGGCGAGCCGCGAATTTTGCCGCGCGTTCCTCCAGGATGCGCTGGACGGCAGTATCGGCCGTGCTCACAGGAGCCTCCTCAGTTCGCTCCTGACCGCGCCCAAAAGTTCGTCGCGCGTGCAACCGTCGGTGACCACGACGTGTGGCGATTTGTCGGCGAGCATGTGCTCGATGGCCTGCAGCGTGCTGACAGCCTGCGTGGCCTCGCCCAGCGCCGCCCAACACAGCGCTTGGTAGTAGCGAACGACGACGTCCGTCGCGTCACTGGCCTCCACCGCTCGAAACTCGGCGAGCGCGAGCCGGAACTGCTCGTCGGCAAACAGAACTTGACCGCGAACGAAGCGCGCCCTGGCGTTTTCGGGCGCCCGTCGCAAGACCGCATCGAGTCGTCGGAGCGCCTCTCGCAGTTCACCCGCGTCGGCGGCTGCGAGCGCCTCGAGGATCTCTGGCTGCTCCTCACTCATCGGTGGCGCTGGCGGACACAAGGACACGGACATCGACGCCGGTCGCACGCTCAACGGCCACGGCAAGCTCGGCTCGGCGGCGGGCTCGTTGCGCTCGAACACCCCGATGTCCGTGGCGACGAGCGAGGGGTAGTCCCCGAGCAGGGGCAACGGATCGGTGGGCGCCATCAGCAGCATTCCACCCGGCCTGAGTCTGCTCACCAACGAGCCGAGTATGCTGCTGATTGTCGATTCGTTCAGATAGATCCCGACGTTTCGAAACAGGACCACGTCGAGCGACTCGTGGGGCAGACTGAACGAGTGCTCTTGAATCGTTCCGCGATTGAACTGCACCTTTCCGCTGAGGTGCGGCTTCAGAGCGTACATCTGCCCGGGCGCGGAATCGAAATGTCGAGTTCGCAGCGCAGCCGACGTGCCCCGCAGCGACCACTCCGTGTACCTGCCCAAGCGAGCTTGCTCCACGCATTCGTTGCTCAGGTCCGTCCCGCTGATGTCGGTCGCGTGCGCCACCTGCGGCGCATGGCGTTCGTGGAGCAGAGCCAGGAGGCTGTAGGGTTCTTCCCCTCGCGAGCAGCCCGCGGACCAGACCCGAGCTCTGCGCCCGCTCTGCACGACCTCCGCCACGCGCGCGCAAGCCCGTTCGAGTTGCCCGAGTCCTCGAAAGAAGTAGCTCTCCGAAACAGCCAGCTCTTCGGCGAGCTCACGCACCAAGGGAGAGCGCTGGGCGACCAAGTCCGATGCGGAATCCGACGGCAGCCCGTGGCGCTCGACCAAACCCGCCAACGCGCGCTGGATCTCCGCATCCCAACCGTCTCGGCGCATGAAACCGACTTGCTTGGCCAGGGCCTCCTCGAGCAGTGCGCTCACACCGGCGCCTCCGGCTGCAAGAGCCCGCAGCGCAAGGCCAGCGCCAGAGTTCCCAGCAGCGGCGCGCTCTGTCCCTCGCGTCGAATCACTGCCAGAACGTAGGACACGTCATCGAGTTCGCCCGGAACGCGCAACACCTCCCCGGGCTGCACGTGACACACCTCGGGCACTGAACTCGCCATCAAACCCACGAGACGCCCTTCCACGCTGCAGATGATCAAAGCACCCTCGAGTCGGCTCGGGGTCGGCTCGGCGCCCAAGCGACGCGCGACGTCGACGATGGGCACGAGCGCTCCTGCCAGGTTCAGACTACCGCACAACCACTCCGCGGCCTCGGCTTGCGCCGTGAGTGCCGCATTGGGCAACACTTCCTGCACATGCTCGAGCGCAACCGCGAAACGCGTCTGACCCGCCGAACACCAGAGTGCGTCGAAGGAGCGTTCGAGCCACCTAACATCCCGTCGATTTTCCAGCTCGCGCCGAACGCGCTCGAGCTCCTGCTCCAGTTGTCGACTGCGACTCAGCAGCTCGTGGGTGTCCGGGTTCATGACGAGGGCCACCTTGGTAACGTCCAGCGCCGGCAGCAACTGAAGCCCCGAATGGGCTAGCTCGCCGTCGCGCTCGCCAGAGCATCGGGAAGGCGCCGAACCTACATGGACTCCCCGCTCCGGGCCCAGCCCCTTACGCGGGGAGCTTCGAGCGCAGCTCCACCAACGCGCGTCGCGTCGTGGCCGACAGATCCGACTCGGTAACCAGTCCGAGAGCGTCGAGTTGCGTAGCGAGCTCGGCGTCATCACCACGCCGCAGTGCCAACTCGGCCAGCACCACTCTCGAGAGCGTCTGTTCGGAGCTTCTTCCGATGGCTGACGATACCAGAAGCGCATCTCGCGCGACGTGTTCCGCCTCTGCGTCCATGCTTCGGGAAAGAACGTCCAGCGCGAAGCGCGTGAGCACGAAGGCGAGCTCGAACTTGGCGTCGGCCTGGCGTACGCCCTCGATGGCGAGCCGGAGCTCGTCGTGCTCCGTATTACCACCCTTGACGCCCGCCAAGGCTCCCAGTGCGGCTGCGACCGCAACCTCGGCTCCCGGTCGCACCCGGGCGCCGAGCTCGCTCAACTCTTCAGCCAGCAACCCAGCGGTGGACACATCCCCGCGGTCGATCGCGAGCATCAAACGATGCTCGATGGCGCCGAACTCGGCCAGTGGCTCGCCGCCCTTGCGGGCCAAGTCCTGCGCCTCTCGAAATGCGGCTTCGGCTTCGTCGTATTCGCCGCGGTGACTCGCGATCATCGCGAGTGCGAAAGCGACAGCGGCACTCGAGCGGCCACTGCGCTGATCGACCCCGCTGGCTTCCATGATGAAGGCTTCGGCTTGACCGAGGTTACGCTCGAGCAGCACCAAGCAGCGAGCCGCATGAGCCAGCGCCTGACTGCGCTCCTCCGGCTCTGCCGCGCGACTGACGCGCTCCGCCTGCATGATGTTCTTGTGGGCGTCCGCCATGGAGCTGCTCTCCCAGCGCAAGAAAGAAAGCATCTGAAAGCCGACACGCGCGGATTTGGTCAGGCCCAAGTCCAGCGCCCGTTCAGCCAGCTGCCGCACCGTTTCCGAGGCTTGCCGGCGATCCGGCGTTCGCGCGCTGTAGGCGACGTGCAGCAAGTCGAGAATGGCCGGCACACGCTCTTTCTCCTCCAGCTCCGCCGCATGATGCAGGCCCCGACGAGCCAAGGCTTCGGCATCCGCGTTAGCGCAAATGCGAAGCGCGTACTGCGCGGCCGTGGTGCAGGCCGAAACACCGAGCGTCGCCTCGCCGGCGATGCTGGCGTGGCGTGCCACCTCGTGGGCTGCAGCGGGATCACTCGCCGCGCCCGAGAGTTGTAGCGCCACCTTGCGATGCATCAGCCGCTTGCGCGGGTGCGACAGCTCCGTGTACACAGCCTCGCGCACCACGTCGTGAGTGAACGAATAGCGCGCTCGGTGCCGAGCCGCATCGACGTGCAAGAGCGCGTGCCGCTCCAATTCTTCCAGCGCATCCACCAGCTCGATCGGCGGTAGCTCGGAAAGGCCTTCGAGCTGCTTCGAGTCGAAGGCGTAGCCCAAGACGGCCGCCCAACGCAGAACGTCCAACGCCCCATCGGAGAGCCGCGCCAGGCGTTCACGAATCAGCACCACCAGCGGCGGGGGCGGACCATCTCCTTCGCGCGCACTTGCACGTGAAAGCTCCAGAACGTAGAGCGGGTTGCCTGCAGAAGCGCGCAGGATGGCGTCGACGTGGGCACTTTCGCCAACCAGAGCGGCGACTTCGTCCGCCGACAGCGGCTCCAGCTCCAACTCCGACAGTGTGCGCTCGCGCTGAAGGTTGCGCACGACGTTGCTCATCGCAGAGTTGTCCGCCAGCTCCCCTCCCCGTGCCGCGAGGAGCACCAACAGAGAACCCGCAAAGCTCTGCATCAAGAACTGCAGCACTTCGGCAGAATCGCGATCCAGCCATTGCACGTCATCGAGAACCAGAACGACCCCATCGTTACCCTCACCCGCTGACGCCACCAAGGCGCACAGCCGCTCGAACAAGAGCGCACGCCCGCCCTGCTGCGCAGTCTCCGCCAAGTGCTCGCTGCTGATGCCGAGTGCGTCGACGAAGGGACCGAAGGGACGCCCACGCTCGAGATCGAAAGCGCGGGCAGCAAGCACTTCGAAGCCCCCCGTTTGGGCTTCCGCACTCACCCGTTCGAGCAAGCGCGTCTTGCCGCCCCCCGGCTCGGCAGTGATCAGCACCGCACGTCGCCTCTGCTGTTCGCGCGTCTGCGAGAGCAGCGTTCGGATCGCAGACAGGGGCCCCGCGCGCCCCACGAACGGCATCGGGGGAGCCCCCATCTCCGCATGAGCGGCGACACGTTGCGGCGAGCCGGCGGAAGCAGCGACGTGCTGCGGCGCAACCGGAGCCACCTGCGGCACCGCGGCCGTGACCGGACTCCCAGCACACAACTGCTTCCAAGCGCTCTCGATGGCGACGGCATCCGGCGCCGCCAGCTCGCGCAGCTGTCGCCTGGCGTGCTGGTAGCGCCGCTCGGCCTCCTCTCGATAGCCTTGAACCAAGAGCAACTCGAGCAACTGGCGATGTGTCTCGACGCTCAGTGCGTCGATCTGCGCAGCCTTGCGCGCCCAGGGCAGAGCAACGGCAGGCTGCCCCCGATGTCGCCGCACCAGCTCACGCAACAGCTCAGCGTGAACTCGCCGCAGTTGTTCCCGTTGAGCCACACACCAGGCAGAGAACTCCAAGAAGTCGGGCAGCTCCAACCCCTCTAGCAGCTCCCCGCGGAACAACTGTGCTCGAGCCTCCAGGTCCTCGTCGGACAGCGTCGACAAGTCCTCGACTGACGAGAGCTGCTGCACGTCGGTTGGCACCGCTTCGGCGTCGAAGGCGATCGTTTCCCGATCACTTCGAATGAAGCTGCTTTCTTTGGGCAGCGAGGCCCGCAGGCGCGACAGCGTCCAACGCAAGGCGCCCCGGGGATCGTCGGCAACATCCCAGAACAGCTCGCACAGCCGTTGTCTTCGGTGCGCGCGCCCGGTGACTGCCAGGTAGCCGAGCAGAGCGCGGCTCTTCTTCGAGCGCGGCAGAGCGACGCGTTCACCCTGCCACATCAGCTGCATCGGGCCGACGAGCAAGAGTTGGGGAGCGGCACCAGCGGGAGAACGGGAGGAGGCGGGCATGAGAGGTCCTAACTGCATCCATCTTGTCCGAAGACCGTGTGCATGCCCGTGTGCATCCAGCAACCGTCCGGAATCAGAGCGCTTTTCCGCAACACCGGGGGGAGCCGCGGGTGCCCCGTGGATGCACCCGCAGCTGTCGCCGAGCTCGACTCGCTCGAGCCGAGCGTCTGCACACGGCCCAGCGCCGAAACACGGTCGAGCGCCGAAACACGGCCGAGCAGTGGGCTCAGAACGAGGTCGCTGGCCACAACCGGTCGTAGGTCATGCCGGCAGATTCGAGAGCGCGACGCGCCGTCTCCAGGTCGCGCGCCTCCATCACGCAGATGAAGCGAAAACGATCGGCAGACGCGTACGTCACCTTGCGCACCATGTCGTTGATCTCGAAACAGGCCTCGGTCGCCTGCCGCATCTTGTCGACGAGTTCGTCGGAAGCTGGCTCCGAGAAGGTCTTTTCCATGATCACCAGGGCCATGCTGAATGGCGTATCATTTTCCACGATGCTGCACACGCTTTGTCTCACGGCACGCCCGTAGCTTCAGATCCGTGGCGAGCGACTCGCCGAAACCGAGCCTGCAAACGCAGGCGATCTGAAGGAGACAAATCATGGAAAACAAGAACGAAAAGCTGGTCATCGTAGCATCCCGTGGACATGACGACGAACGCGCCACGGTGTCGTGGACCATCGCCAACGGCGGGCTCACCGCTGGTCTCGAGGTGACGATGTTCCTCGTCAGCTCAGCCATCGACCTGGTGCGCAAGGGCGCCGCAGACCACGTGCGCATGAACCCGTTCGACCCACCGATGAAGGAGCTGATCGAGGGCTTCTTGGCCCGCGGCGGCAAGATCCTCGCCTGCCCCCCGTGCGCCAAGGTGCGCGGCTACACGCAGGAGCACCTGGTGGACGGCGTGACCATCGTCGGCTCGGCAGCCCTTCACGCGCTGATCAAGGAAGGCGCCGCAACCCTCTGCTTCTGAAGTCGGTAACCCCAACCCAACCCAACCCAACGAAATACCCAAACGAGAAAGAAGGACAAAATGGAAAAGTCATTTGGTGAGCGAGTCAGCGATGCGAAACAAGCGGTCGACGCGGTGAGCCCCGCGGAGGCCAACAACCTGCGCCAGGGCTGTGAAGAGGTCATCTTCCTCGACCCGCGCCCCGCCGATGCCATCGCGGCAACCACGGGTATCATTCCCGGAGCACTCAACGTGTCGCTATCCGACATCAGCGGTGGCCAACTGCCGCCTGCGCTGAGCAACAAGTGGACGCGTGTGGTCACCTCTTGCCAGGCCGGACCGATGGCGGCCGTCGCTGCCCACGAACTGGTGAAGCAGGGCTACTCGCGAGTTAGCTACATCGAAAGTGGTACCCAAGGTTGGCTGGATGCCGGCCTGCCCACGGCTCGCTGAGCGGCGTGTCGAAGCGCAACGCCGAGGGCGACGACAAGCCCGTCGCCCTCCGCGCTTCACCTACCAGAGCCCACCCCCAGATCGGGACAGCGCTTCGGCGATTGTCCCCTGATTGAACTCGGGCGTCGCAGATGAGACCGCTCGTGGGACAAAGCCACCAATCGACCGTATGAACCAGCATGACATACGGGAGTTGGAGCCTTGGAACCGAGCCTGAGAACGCTACGCGGCGTCGGGGCGGTCCTCACACCTCGACACGACGTTGCGATGTCTTCTGGGATCGGCTCTTGGTTGCGGCGCTGTGTTCACTTGCTTTCGCTTGTAGCAATGGGGGCTCGAGCCAGAGCGCAGCGTTTACCGGCTGCGAGGACTCGTGTCGCTACGCGCTCTCCTGTGTGTTCATGCTCAGCGACGAAGAGCTGGGCTCGACGTGCAGCGACGCCTGTCGAGAGGTCGTGCCACAGCTCGACGACGACTGCCGAGAGGCATACGGCGCCTTCGGGCAGTGTTCCGCGGGCGCGAGCTGCGAGGAGTTCGACGACGGACAGTGTGCGGATGAACTCGAGGCCGCCAACGCCGCCTGCGAAGACCAAGCGATGGGTTCGAGCACGGACCTGGGGTCGTTCGGCTCCGGTGACGAGACGGACGTGAGCAGCGATGCCAGCGAAGACGGCGATGCGCCGGCGAGCTGCGCCGACTACGCGTTCGAGGTCACGGGGCAGGACTGCGACGGCACGTGCGAGGTGGTCGAATGTGACTGCGACCCCTTCCCCAGTTCCTTTTCCGCCTGCACCCCGGACGGCTGCATCGTCGCGGCCGACTGCGATGCGGTGTGCGCCAGCGGCCTGGCCGATCTCTTCGATTGCACCGACACCTACACGTTGCCGGACGGCACGCTGGTCAGCGACGACTCGAGCAACCTCTCTTCTTCTCCGGATACTTCCGGCGACTCCACCACGGTGATCAGCGCGGGCCCGGACACGGATCCGAGCGGGAACACGGTGCCCAACGCCCCGGTCATCATCGTCGACGGCGACAGCCCCGCGCCATCTTCTGGCG
>JBNKZR010000311.1:0-9272 GCA_050301735.1 Polyangiaceae bacterium
GACCTCGACCGTGGCGCCCTCGTTGCGGAGCTCGGCCGCGATCTGCTCCATGGGCTCGGCCGATCGGGCGACCATCACCACGATCGCCCCGCTCCGGGCGATCCCCGCGGTCGGAACGTGCTACGCCACCTTCGGGCTCCGGCAACAGTGCTCGCCGACTCAGACGGATCTTGCCGTCGCGCTCGACACTGAGCACTTTGACCTCGAACTCGTCGCCCTCCTTGCAGGCCGCGTACATGTCTTCGGTGCGCTCGTGCGCGAACTCGGAGACATGCAGCAGCGCTTCGGTGTTGGGCAGGATCTCCACGAAGGCGCCGAAGTCCACCACGCGTCGAACGACGCCCTGGTAGACCTTGCCGACCTCGGGTTCCTCGAGCAGGCCCTCGATGATCTTGATGGCTTGCGCGACGGCCGCTGCGTCGGCGGAAGCGACGGAGACGGTGCCGTCGTCGTCGATGTTGATGCTGCAACCCGTCTTGTCGGTGATGCCCTTGATGGTCTTGCCGCCCGAACCGATGACGACTCGGATCTGCTCCGGCTTGACCTTGATCGTCTCGATGCGAGGAGCCCACTTGCTGAGCTGGTCGCGGCTCGAGGGCAACACGGCGAGCATTTTGTCGAGGATCCACAGGCGGCCTTCGCGGGCCTGTTGCAGCGCCTCTTCCATGATCGAGCGGGCCAGGCCCTTGATCTTGATGTCCATCTGGATGGCGGTCACGCCCTTCTTGGTGCCGCACACCTTGAAGTCCATGTCGCCCAGGTGATCTTCGTCGCCCAGGATGTCGCTGAGGATGGCGTACTTGTCACCCTCCTTGATCATGCCCATGGCGATACCGGCCGCGGGTGCACGCAGGGGCACGCCGCAATCCATCATCGACAGAGTGCCGCCACACACGCTCGCCATCGAGCTCGAGCCGTTCGACTCGGTGACTTCGCTAACGATGCGGACGGTGTAGGGAAAGTCCTCGTGCTTGGGCACGAGCCGCGCCAGGGCGCGCTCTGCCAGTGCACCGTGGCCGATCTCGCGACGAGCGGGACCACGCATCGGCTTGGTCTCACCGGTGCAGAACGGAGGGAAGTTGTAGTGGAGCATGAAGCGCTTCCACGACTCGCCCGTCAGGCCGTCGATCTTCTGTTCGTCGGTGGACGTGCCAAGGGTGCAAGTCACGATGGCTTGCGTTTCGCCGCGCTGGAACATCGCCGAGCCATGCGTACGAGGCAAGAACCCCGGGTCGCAAGTGATCGGGCGAATCGTCTTCGGGTCGCGTCCGTCGATGCGCGTCTTGGTGTCGAGCACCATACCGCGAACGACCTCTGCTTTGCGCTTCTCGAACTCGGCACCTACCAGCTTCTCGACGTCGGCCCACTTCTCTTCACCCAACTCGGCGCGAAGAGTCTCGACCATTGCCGCCTTCACCTCGCCATAGGCGTCGTAGCGCGCGTGCTTCTCACGCACCACGCAGGCCTTGGCGATGCCGTCGTCCACCAGCGCCTTGACGCGGTCCTTGACTGCGCCCTCGAGGCTGGGAATGGAGAACTCGCGCTTCGTCTTGCCGACGGCAGCGCGCAGCTTCTCGATCAGCTCGAGGATGCCCTTGCCCTGCTCGTGAGCGAACTCGAGCGCGTCGATCAGGTCCGTTTCCGACGCTTCGTCGGCTCCACCTTCGACCATCACGATGGCGTCTTTGGTGGCGGCCACCGTCAGGTCGATGTCCGCTTGTTCGAGCTGCTCGAACGTCGGGTAGGCAACCAAACGCCCGTCCACGCGAGCCACGCGAATACCCACCACCGGACCATCCCAGGGGATGTCAGAGATGTGCAGCGCGGCACTGGCACCGATCAGTGCCAGGACGTCGGTTGGGTTCTCTTGATCGCTGCTGAGCACCGTCGCAATGATCTGCGTGTCCTTCTTGTAGCCCTTGGGGAACATCGGGCGCAGCGGACGATCCATCAGACGCGCGGTCAGCGTCTCGTTTTCGCGCAGACGACCCTCACGCTTGAAGAAGCCGCCCGGGATACGGCCGGCAGCGTAGGTCTTCTCCACGTACTCACAAGTGAGGGGGAAGAAGTCGAGCCCAGGCCGCTCGCTGGTGGACACCGCCGTGACGAGCACGACGCTCTCTCCGTAGCTGACCAGCACGGCACCGTGGGCTTGCTTGGCAATCCTCCCCGTCTCCAAGGTTAGGGCTTTGCCGCCCACCTCGACAGATTCTCTTACAAACATCAAAACATGCGCTCCTCGGCGCAACCGCCGCTACGTGCGGCTCGACGCCAGCAAGGAAACGATGTGACTTCAGCCTCGGTTCCTATGCGCGACCCTGAGGCTTCGATCGGAAACCGCGTGGCGCACACGAAGCGAAGTTGAAGTTTCTGGCTCGTGCCCTGCTGGAATGTGAATGTCGGCTGCCCCCCAGCCCCGCCTCAGCGGCGGAGCTTGAGAGCTGCCACGATACCGCGATACCGCTCGATATCGCTCTTCTTGAGATAGTTGAGAAGACGACGGCGCTGGCTCACCAGCTTCAGGAGCCCCCTTCTCGAGTGATGGTCCTTCTTATGCGTCTTGAAGTGCCCCGTGAGGTGCTCGATGCGCTGGGTAAGCAGCGCCACCTGAACCTCGGGGGAGCCTGTGTCGGTTTCGTGCAGACGATGAGTTGAAATGACGCTCGACTTGGCGCCGGGTGCTAGAGGCATTTTCGTAACTTCCCTTGATGAGTTGTCGATTGAACGACTCACCTCGGCGTGCGATTCCGGGGGCTTGGAAGGCCGTCGGCCTGCCGGGAACGCGACTAGGGAGTGTTGTATCCCGCTGCGCTCCACCCTCGGACTTGCGCCGAGGTAAGGAATTGAGTGCGGGGCGTCTTAGCACCAGTTCCTGACGAAAGCGAAATTGGAAAGACGGAGGCCGGTCGCGCTGTCCAGCCGGTCAAATTTCTCGCAGGTCCGCCAGGTACTCGCCGAAGTGCTCCCCGAGGATGCTTTCGACGGCACCTGCCGACGAGGCGGCGCGCGTCTGCTCGAGGCAGCCCTGCAGCTCCCGCAAGCTCACCCGCTGCACGACTTCGCGCACCGCCTGCAGGGCGCCGGCCTCCATACTGAGTTTGCGCACCCCGAGCGCGACGAGGAGGAGCACGGCCTGGGGGTCGCTGGCCATCGCGCCGCAGACAGACACCGGACGCTGGTGGATGCTGGCCCCCTGCACGACCCGTTCGACCAGGTCGAGCACCGCCGGCAGCAAGGGGTTGTTCAGCGCGGCCAGCCGCGGATCGGACCGGTCGACGGCACAGGTGTACTGCACCAAGTCGTTCGTGCCGACGCTCAGAAACTCCGCCTCACGCGCGATCTGCTCGGCCATCAGTGCCGCGGCGGGTACCTCGATCATGCAGCCGAAGGGCACCTCGTCGGCCTGGGGCAGCCCCTGGCCGCGCACTTGTTCGCCGGCGCCGTGAAACATGGCACGGGCCGCGGCGAACTCCTCCGCCGTGGTGACCATGGGCACCATCACCCGCACGTCGCCGTGAGCCGATGCGCGGCGTAGGGCGCGAAGTTGCGCCATGAACTCGTCCGGCTCCGCAAACCCCCAACGGATGCCTCGGCGGCCCAGCGCCGGGTTGCGTCCCAGATCCAGCACCGGGCCTGCGAACGCCTTGTCGCCACCCAGGTCGAAGGTGCGGAAGGTTACCGGACGTCGGCCCGCCCGATTGAGCACGGTGCGATAGACTTGGTACTGCTCTTCTTCCGAGGGATAGGTCCCCCGCTCCACACACAGGAACTCCGTGCGGTAGAGCCCGATACCAGCAGCGCCCTCCGAGACGGCGAGCTCCACCTCATAAGGAAACTCGGTGTTGGCCAGCAGCAGGATCTCCGTGCCGCAGCGAGTCTTGGCGACACCGAGCTGCGGCTTGGAACGCAACCCGGCAAGCGCACGCCGCCGTTCAGCGCGGCGATTCTCTGCGGCGGAGACCTCGCTCTGACTCGGCGACAAGGTGACGATGCCGCGGCGGCCATCGACGATCGCCACGCTGTGGGCGGCGCAGGCATCGACGACCCCGGGGCACCCTACGACCGCCGGGAGACCGAGCGCACGGGCCACGATCGCGGTGTGGGACGTGGCGGTACCGCTCTCCGTGACGAGTGCCGTGACTTGACTCGGGTCGATGGCGGCGACCTGGGTCGGGCTCAGCTGCCGTGCGACCACCACGCCGTGGTAGTGCGGTGTGGTCGGGGCTCCAGCGCTGGACAGCGCGTCCAGCGAGTCGTGGATCAGCTCACCGACGAACTCGACGTCGCGACTGCGTTCTTTGAGGTAACGGTCCGATGCCCCGCTCAGATCGCGGGAGATGTCGAACGCGGCGGCTTCCAACGCCCATTCGGCGCAAGCCCGATGTCGCCGCACGAAGTCGCCCACGCGTCGCTCCAGCAAGGGGTCGGACACCATCAACGCGTAGGCCTCGAGGATCGAGGCCTCGCCCGCGCTCAGTTTGCCGCTCGAATTGGCCAGCAGTGCGCGCAGTTGGTCACTGGCGTGGGCGACGGCGCGCTGAAATCGCTCCAGCTCCGCGTCGACCTGAGACGCCTTGACGGTGCGAAACTCCACGCGCCGGCGACTGCCGATGATGCAGACCTCTCCCAGCCCGATCCCCGGCGAACCTGCGATGCCAGAAAAGTGGAGCGACAGGCCCGAACTCGGCACCTCATCGTTCGCGTCTTCTTCGCTCACATCCCCCTCCCCACCATCCCCTGGCGTCACTCTGGCTCTCCGAAACGGTTTGCAAAAAGATCACCGATCGCGTCGACCGCATCTTGGGCATCCGGTCCGGAGGCTTTGACGGAAATGAGCGTGCCCTGGCTCCCGCACAGAAGCAAGACCCCCATCACGCTCTTGGCATTCGCCGATTGTTCGTCACGGGCAACCGTGACGTCACAGGTGAATTTCGACGCCGTCTGCGCCAACAACGCGGCGGCTCTGGCGTGCATGCCCTTCTTGTTCAAGACCTCGAATGTTCGTTCGACCACGCTCTTGGATTCCTCGTTCACTTCTCGGTTGCTTCGTCGCCCCGCTCCACGCGCAGTTGACGTTCGTTCTCGCGCTCGGCGCGCTGGACGTCGCGATGGCTCACGTCGATGGCAAGGCCGCAACGTTCTCGCAGGCGTTCGGCGACCCATTCTGCCATCGCGACCGAGCGGTGTCTGCCACCCGTGCAGCCAAAGCCGACGGTGAAGTAGCTCTTGCCCTCTTGCTCGTACGCAGGGATCAAGAACGCCAACAGCGCTTCGACATGTTCTGCGAACTGTTTCGCCGAAGGTGCTGCCCGGACGAAGTCTTTCACTGGCGCATCGAGACCCGAGTTCGGACGCAATTCGGGAATGAAGTACGGGTTCTCGATGAAGCGAACGTCGAACATCGTGTCGACGTCGCCCGGCGTGCTGTACTTGAAGCCGAACGAGACGAAGCGCGTCAGCAGGTGCTGGGAGTCAGCGGCGCGCGGGCGAAACATCTCCACGATCCTTCGCCGCAGCTCGTGCACGGTCAGGTTGCTGGTGTCGATGATGGCGGAGGCCTTGGCCCGCAGCGGCGCCAGTCGCTCGCGTTCGAGGTGTACACCGTCCATCACCGCCAGGCTGTGGTGGGCTTCGTTGGGAGCGATGCGCAAGGGGTGCGGTCGACGCGTGGCGCTGTAGCGCGACAGCAAGGTCGCGTCCGAGGCGTCGAGAAAGAGCAGTGTGAACTCCTGGGCTTGGTCTTTCTCCACCCGCTCGATGGCCTGCAACGTGGCGTCCAAGAACGCGCGCACCCGGACGTCGATGCCCAGCGCCACGCGTCGTAACTTGTCGCGTTGGCAGGCCTCCAAACACGGCGCAAACGCGCTCGGCGGCAAGTTGTCGACGCAATAGAAGCCCAAGTCTTCGAGAGCAGACAAGGCCGTGGAGCGACCGGCACCGCTCAGCCCGGTGACGACCACGACGGAAAACGGTGCCTCCTGGTCCATCATTGCTCGGCCATCACTTGTCGATGCGGTTTGGGGACGGCGGCACGCTTTCGTAACCGTGCTCGGGTTCAGTCTTCGTGGGCCCGGCGGCACGCGAGTCGCTGTCGCGCCGGGTGCTGATGCCAGGAGTGCTCAAAGGTGGAGGGACGCTGCTCTCCAAGACTCGAGGATCGGTCATGACGCTGTCGCGGGGCGCGAGCGGTGGGTGGGGTCGCCTCCCTGCGCCCTGCCCGGCTGCGGCCGCGCTGGCGTCGATGCGTTCCAAGAACTTCTGAGACGCGTCTTGACCCGCTCGACGCAGCAACTCGTCGCGCGCGGCGATCTCGATGATGTCGCTGACGTTGCGGCCTGGGCGCACCGGGATCACGACCTCCGGCAAAGGCACGTCCAAGATCTCGTGGGCGCGGCCGCGCTGCCCCAGGCGGTCGAAGTGGCTGTCTTCCTGGCTCGTCTCCAGCCGCACCACGAGGTCGATGCGCTTGCGTTCTCGGATGGCGGTCACCCCGAACAGATCACGAATGTTCAAGATCCCGAGCCCCCGCACCTCGATGTGGTGGCGCAGCAGCTCGGCGGGTTCGGCGAATACCATGCCCGGCGGGCGGAAGTCGCACTCGACGACGTCGTCGGCGACCAGCTTGTGACCCCGCATCACGAGCTCCAGCGCCACCTCGCTCTTGCCGATGCCACTCTGCCCCAGCAGCAAGATGCCGACCTCGAACACGTCCACCAGCACGCCGTGCAGACGCGTTCGCGGAGCGAGCCGCTCGTCGAGCAGGGCGTGCAGGGCCATGATCGCGACGCTGCTGCGTTCCTTGCAGCTCAATAGCGGCGTCTGTGTTTCCTGGGCGCGCGCCACGAACTCCTTGGGCGGCACGGCTCCGCGAGTGACCAACGCGCAGGCCAGCTCCAGGGAGAACAAGTCGTGCGCGGCGCGTTGTCGCTGTTCGTCACTCAGAGTTTCGACGAAGCTCAGCTCCGTTTCGCCCAGCACCTGAACCCGCGTTGGGACCAAGCCATGCAGATGCCCCACCATCGCCAAGCCCGACTTCTGGATGCGGGAGTGCTGAATGGTTCGATGCAAACCTCCTGCCCCTGCGAGCAACGTCACCTCGATGCGCAGGCTAGGATCGTTCAGCAGCTCGGCGATGCGCAGGCCGCGCGGTTCGACGTCGTCAGCCATCCGATACCCCCTCCGCCCGCTCGACGACGGAAATGACCGCCGCGCTCGAACCTGCGTCGAGCAGGTGTCGCCGGGTGGCCGCGTTGCCGAACAGGCGGGAGACTCGGGCCAGGAACTTCAGGTGATTCGTCGGACCGCCACTGGGACCGACAACCCCCATGATGAGTTGAGCTGGCTTGCCGTCGATGGAGTCGAAGTCCACCCCGACACCGTGCACCACGAGGGCCGCGACGTGGCTCTGCAGGCCGGCGACCGAACAGTGGGGGATCGCCACCCCTTCCCCGATCCCCGTGCTGCGCACCCCTTCGCGCTCCGCCAGACCACGCTCGACCTCGGCTCGCGTCGTGTTGGCCGCGGGCGCGAGCAGATCAGCGAGCAACGAAAGCACCTCCTGCTTGTCGCGAGGAGGTCCTCCGGTGCTCGTGAGCCACACCCTTTCGGGAGTCAAGGTGTCCAGGACGCGCACGATTGGGTTTGTACCGCGTCGGTCGTCGCGAAGCCACACCCAGCGGCTTCGGCCGAATCGCGGGCTGAGCCGTTATGGTGTCCCTGGCGGCGTTCTGCTCGGAGTGTGCTGCGCTGGGTCAACGCAGTTCGTCCGCGGTTCGAGCGAGTATGAGGGAGGGCTGCGTTTCGGCCGCTTGGGTTGCGGCCGAAACGCCGTGTTCATTCGCCGGACTCGTCGACCGGGATACCGCCACGCAAGGTCTCTCCGCCGCGTCGACGCTTGGCTTCCGCTGCGCCCTTGGTGGAGCTGATCTGACGTTCGAGCTTGTCCACGGCACGGTCGATCGACACGTACATGTCCGACGAGGTTTCGTGAGCTTCGTGGTGTTCGCTTCCGCTGGAAACACGGATCTCGACTTGGTGCTCGAGCTTTTCCAGCGAGAGGGTCACCTTCACGGTCATCGGCTGCTTCAAGAAACGCTGAAGCTTGGCCACTTTGTCGTTGACGTGGGCCTTGATGGCGTCGGTCGCTTCGAGGTGGCGGAAGGTGATGTTGATGTTCATTCGTGACTCCTTGTGAATGCTGCGTGGGGCGTCGCCGATGGCGACCCGAGGCCGAGGATCCGGGCCCAGTCGACACTCCCGCGAAAACGACCTCTCAGAAGTGCTTCTTTCGCTTGGAGGAAGACAGGATGCCCAGCATCTCTCGGTATTTCGCAACCGTGCGCCGTGCGATCTTTATTCCCGAGCTGTCCTCGAGAAGCTTCACGATGGCTTGGTCGCTGAAGGGATTCTTCTTGTCTTCGCCATCGACGATCTTGCGGATGGCTTGTTTGACGCTTTCGCTCGCGATGTCTTCGTTGGCGACTCGGCGGATGCTCGAATTGAAGAAGTACTTCAGTTCGAACAGGCCGCGCGGCGTGTGCACGTATTTGTTGGTCGTCACGCGCGAGATGGTCGACTCGTGCATGTTCACCGCTTCGGCCACGTCGCGCAGGATCATCGGCTTGAGGTGCTCGACGCCCTTCTCGAAGAACTCTCGCTGCTTCTCGACGATGCACTCGGTGACGCGAATGATCGTCTTGCGACGCTGCTCGATGGCGCGGATCAGCCATTGGGCGTTCTTGAGCTTCTCGCCCACGAAGTCTTTGGCGGAAGGGTCCTTCAGCAGCTTCTGAGTCAACGCTTCGTTGATGTGCAGGCGCTGCATGCCACGGTCGTTGTCCATCACCACGAATTCGTCGCCGTCTTTGATCACGAAGACGTCGGGCGTGATACCGATACTGCGTTCGTCCTGGTCGGTGAAGTTCCGGGCCGGGCGACTCTCCAGCTTCTGGATCTCTTTGGCCGCTTCGTAGACTTCCTCGACCGGGATCTTCAGGTCTTTGGCAATGGCCTGGTAGTTGCGGCGTTCGAGATTCTGCATGTGCCGCTGCAGGATCTCCATCTCGATGTCGTCGAAGCCGATGGCCTTGGCCTGGACGATCAGGCACTCTTGCAAGCTGCGCGAAGCAACTCCGAGCGGGTCGAAGTTCTGGATCATCTCCAGCACGATGGGAGCGTCGTCGCGGTGCAGACCGGCTTCGTCCGCCAAGTCTTCAATCGTCAGGTCGGGGGTACGCGTGCCGTCGGGGCGCTCCACACCGGCCAGGTCGAGG
>JBNKZR010000312.1:0-9263 GCA_050301735.1 Polyangiaceae bacterium
CGGCCGATCCTCGGCGAGGGACTTTTCCAGGTTGGTGATGGCTCGGATCTGGTTGGGCCAGAGCCCGGCGATCGAGTCCGAGGGCGGCATCGCACGCAGGCGCGAGCGCAGCGTGGACGGCAACACAGTGGTCGAATTCGACGCTCCGAGCGGGGAAGCCGCGACGCTCACCTACGGGGCAACAATCAATCCGATCGTGTTGATGGGGCCGGCGGACGAAGCTTGGTGGAAGCGCTCGCCCACGGATCTCGGACTGGCGCGCTTGTCTTTTCGCTGTCTCGAGCCCGTGAAACGTCGCTTCGAACCCACCGGACTGCCCCCCGAGCTGCCTGCAGAGCGGTGTGACGCCGAGCGAGTCAGCATGGGCGGGTGTTTGGCAGCTGCTCCGAACGTACTCGGCGAAGAGCCTTCGTCCAGGTCGCTGGACCTTACCGGGATCGTGACGGCTGCCGGAGCTGGATTGCCCCCATCTGATGCCCTTCTGAGCGATGGGGATCCACAGGGATGCCCCTTCGGATACGAAGACACGCTGCGTTTCGGTGAGATCTATCAAGACGAAGCCGACGTCAATCTGGTCGATGAGCTGTACTGGTTGCACCTCGAAGCCGACACCAACGACGCGTGGCTGGTGTTGCGCATCCCCGACTTCGACCCACCGTTCGCTATGGGGGACACCGTACATCTGCTGCACGCCTCGCAGCTCGACTTTGGCGGTGCGATCGATGCACACGTCGAGCTGCGCGATGAGGACGAGAACCTGCTCGTGTGGCTGGGGCAATCCTACACGCTCGAGGAGCTCGAAGTGCCCGCCGAACTCGAGCTCGAAACTGGCGTCGAGTTGTGTTCGCTATCCGAGGAATGCGCCCTCGACTTTGGCTACTACGAGATCGAGGCATCGCTGGGTAGCGAGGCAGGCGCGGCGCTCCAGGGCGAAAGCCTGGAGCTGAACGGCTACCGCTTCGTCAACTCGGCATTCCAGATCCAGACTGGCGCCTTCGTCTGCACCGACTCCACTGCGTACTTCATCCGCATGGCACTGTGGCGCGAGTAGCCAGCCCGCGCCTGCCTGGGATAGAGGGCCAGAAGACCGGTCGGTGTCTGGGTCGGGGCAACTCGGCAACCGCAGCCGCTGGATTCGTCTTCGCTCAATCTCTCGTCGTCCGCTTCCCCTCGCTCACCGTCCGTCGGGCTATCGCTCGAAGAACCGCCTGTCGATACTGAGTCGCCATCCGCTGCGTCGGTGCCGCCTTCTGCACCCGAGTCTGCACCCATGGGGTCGCCGGTTGCATCGCTGCCGGTTGCGTCAACCGGAGATGCTGGGTCGTCCGCACCAATGCCGATGGGTTTCTCCGGCACGTCCTGTCGCGCTGGTCGGGAGGGCCCGGTCCGCGAGGGAGCTCCGCTGCGCGGTCACCTCGCAGACTGCCGATCAGGGAAAATGCGGTGCGACCATCACCTGCGGCCAGGACGCGATGGTGAACGGCGCGACCGTCTCAGTTCTCGGCGAAATGGGCGTGGGCTGTGTACCCGACGGCGACAATTACGTCTGCAACTGCGCGTCGAACGTCGACTCGGCATCCCTCTGGGTCGAGGCGACGACGGATTGGGACGCCTGCACCGCCGCTGCGGAGCAATGCCCGGAGCTGATCGCCATCGACATCGAGGCTCGGTAGCGTAGCAGATTGCAAGCTCCCTCACCCCAGCACTTGACTCGGCCATCGTCGAACAACGCACAGCTGCGGGCAAATCCGACAGCCACGTCCGCGGGTTCGGTCGATGTCGCGGAGGATGCCGCTCGTTCCCTCGTGAAGCACGGTGAGGGCGTCGGAGGTGAAGACCTGGCGATCAGTGCCGTGCTGACTAAGTATTTGCCTTCAGCTCGTCGAACGGCCCCGGATCGGAAATGTTGGGAGGGTTCGCATCTCCGCCCACGAAATCTTCGGTGCGATCGTATCTGCCGTAGTGAGTCACGTCGGCCGTGCCGCCCACCTCGGGGAAACCTTCCGCGCCAGCTTTCACGCCGAGGGCGTTCATCAAAGTGACGAAGTATTTGTTGATCGGTGCACTGGCGAGCTCTGCTGGCGTTCCGGTGCTTTGGCTGGCGCCATCCACCTGGTTGTTGCCGTTGCCGTTGCACTGTGCCTCGCTGTTGCCTCGCTGCAGTGAGGCCGACCCGTCCCAGACGTTCACGGACTGACCCGTCTTGAAGTAGCCCCCGAGGCTGCCGACTTGAACGATGGGAAGGTTGTTGAGGTTGTGGGCGTTGCCGTCCGACATTTCGTTGAACCAAATCGCGGCGGAATTGTCGAGCAGCGTGCCATCGCCCTCGTTGATGCTATCGAGCTGCCCGACGAGGTGGGAGAACTTGCTGGCATAGTACTCGTCAATCGTGGTGAGTATGTCCAGCACGCCTTCCACGCAAGTGCCCGACATGTTCGCGTTGTTGAGGCGATGTGATGCGGAGTGACTCTCGAGCGTTATTCCCAGACCGCTGTAGACGTAGTTGCCAGGGTACTTGAGGAAGATCACCGTGTTGGTGTCGCAAGCCGCCGCCAACACGGCAAGGTTTGAGTAGATATCCGCTGCATCGAGCGTGTCGGTGATCTTCGTCGTGACGGCGTCGCCGTTACCCATTGCACCGCCGTCGATGTCCGCACCCAGGGCCGCGGCCAGCTCCTCATTACACTGAGCGGAGGCCATCACGCTGCCCGTCTCGTGGAGGAGTTCCTTCCAGGCCGCGAGCTTGAGCTTGTCCGCCTGGCTCATGTCGAAACGCTCGAGCGTTTCGAGATCGTCTTTGACGAGGTCGATGATGCTCTGGCCTTTGACAGCCAGATAGTCATCCGGACTCATCGCAGCTCCGTCCATGAAAAGGCCCGTGAGACTGCTGTAAATCTGCGTTGGTTCGCCGAGACCTGGGAAGGGCTCTTCAGCGGCCGAATAGGAGATCGCCGAAGAGGGGCGAACGCCCACGTCTCCGATGCGCATGAACAGCGGGATCCCGCTTGGACTGAGCTGTTGTGCTATCACGTGATCCAACGACGGCCCGATGGGCATGGCTTGGGCCTTCGTTGCTGCGTCGAAGTTGAAGGGGTTGTCGCTGTTGGGAGTGACCGGCTGGCAGGTGAAGAACGAGCCCACGACCTGGGTGTGCGGATCATTGCCTTGGCCGCGCTCCAATCCGGATGTCCATTCGTTCATCCCGCGGATGCCACGAGGCAGCAGGAGCTTGTCGACGTATGGGGCGAGCCCTCTGAGTGTCGTCGGTTCGATGTCGGCCGCGCTGAGCGGGCCGTGGGAGCTCTCCGGGAAGAACTTGGTCGTCAAGCAACCGAAATGAGTGAACATCACGATCAGTCGCTTCGGAGTGGCTGCGACAACTCCTTGCGCCTTCGAGGCCCGTTCCGCCACGGAGCTGAGGAACGGTGCTGCCACGCAGGCTCCGCCCAAGCCTCCGAGGAATTTGCGTCGCTGCAGGTGCTTCATCATCGTGTGACTCCTCAGTCTTCCCGGACTCGCAGGCGGAAGGAATCGGCCTGAGTCAGATCCGCGAGCAGATCGAGAATGCCGTAGCCATCCTCCGTGAGCTTCGCGTCGATGATATCGACAACACAGTCATCGTTGGGGTTCGGCAGGCGACCCGTGGTGAAGGAGACCACCCTTTCGGCGTAGACACGCTTCGCCAAGGCGGACTTGCTGATCTCCTCCATGAGCTCGCGAACGCTGCTGATCGTCTTGACGTTTCCGCCGCCGAAATTGACTGTGGCTGTCGAGTCAATCGCCCCCGTGACCGCATCACCGCCACTGCGAGGATCGACCGTCTGCCACTTGCCGACGGCATCGAAGTTCTCGAGCACGTATCCCGGCGGATTGATGATGCCCACATGGCAGCCCGCGCAAGCCGCCTGACTCGTCAGCGCGTCGACGTACTCGCGCTCCGTGTAGTATGTGCCCTCAGGGGCAGGGGTCAGGAAGAAGTCCGCGTTGGGCGCGCCCGGGTTCACCCCGATGATGTTCACCGTGATGTACGCACCTCGCAGGATGGGGCTCGTGGCGTCGAATCGAGAGAAAGAGCTCAAGAAGCCGGCCCGCGTCAAGAAGCCGGGCCGCCGCTCCGGATCGAGCTCCACCCTGACCAGTTCTTCGTCATGAGCTGCCGGCTCGAGCCCGTAGATCGAAGCCGTGTCCTCGTTCACGTAGCCGACGTTGCTCAAGAACAGGTCCTGGAACGATCCTCCGTCGAAGGCCAAATCCTCGAAGAAACGATCGAGCTCCTCCTGAAGGGCAGACACGGCGGCATCGGAGTAGTGAGGAAATACTGTCGTGTCGTGGGAGACTTTCCACCAGTGCGAGTCCTCGTTGTCCATGTCGAGGTACGCGCGATGAAAGGCGGCTACGAGCGGAGCGGTCTTCTCACGCACCGCGATCATTCGCTCCGCTTGCTCCAGGATCTGGTCCTTGGTCAGGAGCTGATCATCGTCTGCGGCCGCGTTCAGAGTGTCATCTGGGATGGACCCCCAAATCAAAAAGGAAAGTCTGGCAGCGACTTCGTGGCTCGATAACCGAATGGCGCTACCTTCCGGAGCTGTGGTCAGCTCCGTGAGTTGCAAGAACGACGGGGAGACGAGGAAGGCGTGCAGCGTGGTCTCCGCGACCTGTTCGGGCGTACCGGCGGGAGTCGTTTGCCCAAGCCGCTCGAAGCGCTCCACCTCGGCCTCGGTCAGGGGGCGGCGGAACGCCTTGCGCCCGAAGGTACGGATCGTTTCGAGCAGGCAGCCCTCCGCGGCTGGGTCGCAGCCGATGAAGCGGGATCGGTTCGGGCCTGCCAACACATCCGCCGCGATCTGCGCCGCGACGTCCTGATACAGCCGCCAGACGTCGATGTTGATGGGGCCATCGAAGTTGGCATACAGGCTGTCCGACGGCGGATTGGCAGTGCTCGACAGACTTGTGATACCGAGCAGATCGCGGACGACGGCGTCGTACTGCCGGTTGAGGAGGCGTGGGATCTGCGATGTCGCCGGGACACCAGGAACACAAGTCGAAGCGGTGGTTCCTTGACCCTCCGTCGAGTCCGGCGTCGCGTCTCCTGGCGCGGCGTCCATTGGCGACTCACCTCCCGTGCCCTCATCCGCGGCACCAGCAGGGCCGGCAACGGACGGGGGCGAGCCACGCGGTCCGGCGGGGATGGGCCCGGCTGCCGTACCGCTGCCAGGCGGCTGCCCCGTGGCGGCCTCCCCGTCAGGAGCCGCACCGCACGCAACGAGCGTCGTACAAATCGTCAGTGTCGTCGCGAAGCGTAGGTCGTTCATTGCACGCCCTTTGAACAGGAAGCTCAGTTCGCTTGTACTGCTGCGCCGCAACGACGTCGAAGACGTTGACGCTCATCCTTCCGCCAGTGCAACCGAAGCAAAAAAGAACAAGCTCAGCGTTGTGCGTGTTAACTCGAGAACAAAATATGTGATGCGTTTACCTGACGCAGTGCGCCGTACCGTGTGTGATGCTCCGCGTCACGGGGTGACCCGGACACCCAGACCGATCAGGGTCGTTGCGTGAGCACATGTTGCTTCCGAAGACGGCGAAGGGCAGCTCTGCATCATCGCTCATTCGTCGGCAATCCACGGCCAGGGCTCGGTGGGTGAGTCCTTCGGAAAGCGCGTGATTGCTCCGACGATGGTCACCGGATCGCACGGCTCACCATAGACGCGCTCGCCAAAATAGACGTAGTCACCATCCGCGGTCCCCCCAAGAGTGCTTCGGAACCAAGCGTGTACACCGAACTTCTGCTCCTCGAGATCAAAGCTGATTACCTTCGCCAAGCTGTTCCAGAAAAGCCGCTTCCTCGAAGGATCGTAAGTAGGTCGCCCGCCTCCGTGCCCCGGTGTTTGTCCTACCAGAACCGCCTGCTTCGTCTCTTTGTCGATGTAACCCAGGTTGGCGTACGCGTTGCCGACCTCTTGCGTCCGCCAGTACACGCGCTCTGGGGTGACGACGAACGCAGCAATTCGGATCGCCGGCTCACCGAGGACAATCGGGTCGCCGCCTGCCTTTGGTTGCACATACGTCTCGTTCTGATTGCCGCAGTAGATATTGGTGTCGTCAATCGCGAGCGCAGTGGCGCCCCCCCCAGGGCCCTCGTCAGGAAGTTCGATGTTGAAGTCGCGCACAGTCGACAGGGTCGACTTGGAAACTTGTCGGATCAGTTCGCAGCCACGTGTGGCGACATAAATGTGGTCACCTTCGTGATCGAACGCGCCGTAGTAGGCGGCCAAGTCGATATCTTCTGCCCGGCTTTCCAGACTGTCCAGATCGGTCGCCCGCAGCATCGTCCCATCCAGCCAATAGATGTGGCTGTCATCGACAACGATGCCAGACCCGATCCCACTGGACTGCTGCCCTATCAACTCGGGTCGCCCCTCGCCATCGGTGCGTCCGCGAAAGAAGCTCAGACCCTGGGCCCAGTACAAGAAATCGCCACGGACCCCAATGGCGCCAGCTTCGCCACTGCTCCCAAAGCCAAGAGCGTGGATGTACTGTTCGCCGCTAACGCGGTGTGGCGGCAGTCGACCGCACGGTCCACACAGATCAGGCGGGTTCGCAGCGCTACTCTCCACCTGAGGGATGTACCAGGGCGGCTCGTTAGGATCGCCAAAGCCGGGAACACTCGGGACGCATCCCTCTTGACCACCATCGGTACTAGGATTCTGGAGCTGCGACGCGTCCGTTGTGCTGACGGCATCAATGGCGGGCTCCGCTGCGCCGGGCGCAGAAGCAGCAAGTGAGTCCGTCCCCGGAGCGGTGGCTCCCTCGTTCCCACCCTTGCCGTCGCAAGCGCCAAGGACCAGCGCAATGCAGCAAGAGAGAGGCAACGTATTGGCGGCGGCCACGCTCCCAGACTACCGCGGGAAACCTCAGGGGCAAGCGGACCCGACTGACGCCGCGAAGCGGGATTTGCGATGGTCGAGGACCAAGCAGCGGTTGAGCTACACCACCTAGTCCCTGTTCAAGCGCACTTCTTGACAGGGTGAGGGGATCTACCTGAAAGGCCCGGTGGTTCGTGGGTTTGCATCAGGGGCCGCGGGGTGCAGCATGCGGGCCATGTCAGCGACGCAGGACGCAGCCGTCCGCTTGTCGCCAGCTGATGCTCAGGCGTCAGACTCGGGCTGACAGGGACTCGGGACTCGGCTAGTTTGTCGCCGCCTCACCCGACGCCGATCTGGGAGTTCGGCAGGGGAGTAGCGAACAGGCCAGTTGCATGACACGACGTATTCCGCATGTCTCTCTGTTGGTGGCACTGGCCGTCAGCAGCTGTCTCGGCTCTTCGGTGCCGCGCGTCCCCGGGCATACGGCCCGCTTGGAGTTGGAACCGGCGGGCGCGAGCGGCGCCGGGTTGGGGCCGCTAGCGGTCGTAGCAGCCGGACCGCACGGCGATCTCAGCGCCCAAACTGAACCCGGGGTAACGCTGGTGTTCAACCGCCCGCTGCGCGAGATGGATCAAGCTGAGCCGACAGCCGCGCCGAAGGAGCTGCAGTTGCTCAGCGCTAGTGGAGGCGGAGCCGTGCTTGCCGGAAGCGCTGTGCCTGCCGGAAGCGCCGTACCAGGGCGTTTTCGCTGGGTGGGAACGCACGGGGTGTTGTTCGAACCCGAACAGCCGCTGCCGCTGGCGACGCGCTTCGAGGTGGTCGCGAAGAAGGGCCTGCGTGCGCTGGACGGCGCGACGTTGGCAGAAGACTACCGTTTCGAGTTCAACACCGAGCTGCCGCGGTTGGTCACGTCCGTGCCAAGTGATCGATTCCGACAAGCCAAGCCCACCGATCCCATTCGCTTGTGCTTTTCGCAGCAGGTCGCGCCAGAAATGTTGGAGCGGCACGCGCGCCTGATACGAGTGTTCCCAGACCGCCCCGGCGCCGATGAAATCGCGTTTCGGGTGACTGCCGAGGAGAGGCGCGAAGCCACGAGTGGGCGACACTGGCTCACGCTCGTGCCGGAGCAACCGCTGCCAGCCGACAGCGACCTGTCATTGACGATCAGTCCCGGCCTGAACAGCCAGGAGGGGCCCTTGCCCACGCGCGATCCGATCACGTGGACGGCCCACACCCACGGCCCGCTGCGCTTGGATCAGGTGTTGTGTCCCCGGCCTGACCTCGGGCGATGCGAGGCGCACCGCGACGTCACGTTGGTGCTCTCCACTCCCGTCACGCCCGACGAGCTCCGTCGTCACGTGCATTTCAGCGGACAGTACCGCGATGCCCGACCGAACTCCAAAGCCAAGCAGTCCAACCTGCCCACCACCAATCACCCGCTCCGCCTCGACCCGGAATATGGGGATCGCTTCAGGGTAACGTTGGATGCCGGGCTGCGCGACGTGTTCGGGCAGACGTTGGGCGAAGAAGTGCGGTTCGACGTGGCGGTTGAGGAGCCGTTCGTGGTGCCGGATCCGAACGAGGCCAAACCTTCGCAACCGCTGGCCTCCGGCGGTCCGGCGCCCGCGCCCAATCAGCCGCGTCGCCCGAAGCTGCACTACGCGCTGGAAGTCGGCGTGACCGGACAAGTCTTCGAAGCGCTCGCAGGGCGCGACGGGGCTCGAGGACCGCTCGAGCACCGGGTGCCGATTGGCTCCATCAACTTGGCTAGCTACGGTGTGCGCAGCTGGGCCAACAACGAACTGTCGACGGTGTACTGGCTCGGCCGCCAACGCGGCGGGCAGGGCCCGAGCCAGGCGGAGCCGGCGTTTACTTGGATCACGCCTCGGGTGGCGGCGTCGACCCGCGCCGTGCACTGGATGGACTTGGACGCCACGCTGGGGGGGGCCGGCAAGCTCGGGGTGAGCATGCTTCAAGCGCAGGCCCTGGGCGCGAGCTACCCAGAGTCGCGTCTGCTGACGATCACCGATCTCGGGATCAGTGCGCGTATCAGCCGGTTTGGCAGCGTGGCCTGGGTGACCCACCTCTCGACGGGTCACCCCGCCAGCGGCGCCGAGGTGTTGCTGTACGACAAGAACGGTCGTGTGTTGGCCAAACACCAGGCAGACGCCGCAGGTTTGGTCGACTTTGGCGCCAGCGAGTTGCCGAGCGTGGACAAGAAGGGCAACGCCGACTCGAGCATGGTACTCGTCGCACGGCTGGGAGAGGACTGGACGTTCCAGCGTGTCGAGCCTGCGAGCTCGGTGCGTCCGATTGCTTGGGTCGATCAGGCGCAAAAGAGCCACTGGCGCGGGTTGGTGTTTACCGATCGCGGTGTGTACCGTCCGGGCGAATCGCTGA
>JBNKZR010000313.1:0-9248 GCA_050301735.1 Polyangiaceae bacterium
GCCCTGCCGAAGCGACTTGGCCGGCTGCCGGAGCCACCGGGTCGGCTGCCGTAGCTTCCTAGGAGGCTGCCGAAGCCATCTGGCGGGGTGCCGAAGCCATCTGGCGGGGTGCCGAAGCTCTCCGATGGCCTGCCGAAGCCCTCGGCGGGGTGCCGAAGCCCTGGCGCAGGCTGCCGCGCGCTCTGTTTTCCCTGCCGGCAGCGTCGCACTGCGTGCTCAACCGTCGCGATAGGGTGCCTGCTCGTCACGAGAGGGTGCGACATGGCCGTGGGCACCCGCCACCAGCTCGCCACACGGCGGGCATCGACGCGTGAAACGACGTCACCGCATCCGCGCGTCGCCCTGGGAGCACCGTGCGGCGTGGCACCGCGGAACGGGCCCCGTGCCGCCATTTTCGACGCCAGGCTCTTTTTTTCGCAACTGGGGATTGGCGGAGAACGAGTGGTTGGGGTTCGCCAACGGAGCGCCGATTGCCGAAGCAAAATGCCGCGGTGAGCGAGGCTCTGCCGAGCGGACGTGCCCATCGACCCAACCCCCAAAACTCCGAAAGGTACGACCCATGAACATGATCAAGACAATCTCCGAGCGCACGATCGAACGCGACCTCGATCGCGGCGTGCGCTTCCTTCGCACCCTGAGCCTCTCACCCGAGATCTACACCCTGTTGGTAAGCGGAGCAGGTTACTCCCCCGAAGACCACGAGCGCGGCTGGTCGCTGGCCCGTGCGTTGATGGGACAGAAGGCCGACATGCAAGCCATCAAGGTGACGCCGAGCTCGCCACTGCGTCCCGCAGAAATCGCCCTGGCCCAGCTCGATGCCTACGACGCGCCCGCCATCTCACGCAGCAAGGCGGCACTGGAAGCGCCGTTCCCGGAGCAGAATCAATATCTGACCTCCGGGCTCAAGGGCGAAAGTGGCGGCCACGCCGTCGGCAGCACCCAGACCTTCCTCGACCGCTATCGCGCCCTGAAAGACGGCACGGATCCGGAACGCGAAAGCAGCCGCGAGCAAGACCGTGAAGCCATGGCATTGCTCGAACGACGCAACATCGTCAACGACGCGATCGAAGCCAAGCTCCGCGACGCCATCTCACAAACCGCCGAAGCCCCCGAAGAGGTCGTGGCACAACCAAGCCCGAAGGATACCGAGGCCTACCGCCAGGCGGCCTACGACTTCCACGTCTGGCTCAAGGATTGGCGTGAACAAGCCCGCGCCGTGATCCAACGCCGCGACTACCTGATCCGCCTCGGGCTCGCCGCCCGGCGCTCCGCGGTCGTCGAGAGCGCCGAAGAGATTGAAGACGTCGATCCCGAGTCGGCCAACGACGACAACGGTGAGGCACCCGCCAACTGAACCCCAGCTTCGGTCGAATGGACTCGCAAAGCCCCCGCTCACACGGGGGCTTTTTGCATTTTGTCTGTCGCCCGTGCGGCGCGGCCGAGATCCTCCCGTACCTCAGCGGCGCCGCACCTCCACGCGAACTCCTGCCTCACTCGATGACTTCGATCTCGAAACGCGGACGCTCCGAGCTCGAGCCGTACTCACTGCTCCGGTAGTTCACGCCGTTGCCCCCGGTGGGGTAGAGCTGCACGCCGTTCAGACCGATGCTGCCGTCGACCCAATCCTGCGCCAGACTCGTGATCTCGATCCACACCTCGCCGTTCGTGCTCGCCGAGGCGGTCGTGAGCGTCGCGCCAGTCGCCGGCTGGGAGTTGTAGGTCACACTCCCTTCCGTCCACGTTCCCACGACGGGGCGGATCTCCACCGAGCTGCCCGTATCGTATTGCTGAAGCACCAGATACGCCGAGACGACCTCCGCTCCGGGCGCGATGTCCGCCAACGTGTTGGGCTGCACGAAGGCGCGCTCGCGTGGTCGGGTCGTGTCGACTTGAAGCGAGCGCGCATTGCCGTAGTTGAAGTTGGCGCGGTTGCTGCGCACGAAGGTGTCGTCCACGTCCGTGATGACGACGGTGCGTTGGCCCCCGACGACGCACGCCGGATCTTCGACGCACAGCGCGTCGAAGCAGTCGATGTCGGCGTTGCAGTCGTTGTCCTGCCCGTCGTCGCACACTTCCCAGGCGCCAGGGTAGACCGTGGCGTCGCCGTCGTTGCAGTCGCTGCCACCGCAAGCAGCGTCGCTGAAGCCGTCCCCGTCCGCATCGGGACAGCACGCCGGATCCGTACTACAATCGACGTCCGCGCAGTCCGTGGCTTCATCGCAGTCGTTATCCACGCCGTCGGAGCAGCTCGCTTCCGGAGACTCGGTCACCGTGCACACCAGACACGCAGGGTCGCCGCCGCACTCGGCATCCGCGCAATCCACGTCACCGTCGCAGTCGTTGTCCGCACCATCGACACACGACTCCGCAGCGCCAGGGTTGATGCCACTATTGGCGTCGTTGCAGTCCGAACCGCCGCAGGCCTCGGCACTGTAGCCGTCGGCATCGTCGTCGGCGCAGACCGTGTCGTAAACCTCGATCACGAAGCGCGGGCGCTCGGCGGCGGTGCCGTACTCCGAGCTGCGATAATCCGCACCGTTGCTGCCCGTGGGATAGAGCTGCACGCCGTAGAGCGGATCGCCGCCCACCCAATCTTGCACCAGAGAGGTGACGTCGATGACGACTTCGCCCGTGCTGCCCCCGGCAAAGGTCGTCAGGGTGCCGGACGTCGCGGGCTGAGTGTCGAAGGTGATGCTGCTTTCGTCCCAGTCGGCGGCCACACGACGCAGCTCGACGTCGTTGCCAGGGTCGAACTGCGTGAGCACCAGATAGGCCGAGACCACTTGCGCCCCGGCGCCGATGTCGGCCAGGTCGTTCGGCTTGACGAAGGCGTGCTTGCGAATGCTGGCGGTGTCGATCTCCAGCGCCGTTTCGCTGCCGTAGTTGCCGCCGGGGATGTCCTCGCGCACGTACGCATCCTGCAGATCGGTGATCGTCACCGTGCGGGGCTCACCGACGCCGCCACAGACGACCTCCATGGCACAGCTCGGCTCTTCGCAATCCGAAAGCCCATTGCAGTCGTTGTCGACGCCGTCGTCACAGCTCTCCGTGCCCGAGGGACTGACGTTGCCGTCAGCATCGTTGCAGTCGGCCCCGCCACAGACGTCACTCGTGTACCCGTCGCCGTCAGCGTCGGGGCAGCAATCGGGGTCGTCGCTGTCCACCAGGCCGTCGCAGTCGTTGTCTTCGGCATCACCACAGCTCAGCTCCGGATCTTCGGTGATGACACACGCGCTGGCCTTCTGGATCGAGAAGCTGTCGGCGATCGAGCCCGAGCCGTTCAAGAACTCGACGTCCAGCTCATCCCCGTCGAAGTCGAGCACCATCGAGCCGAGTTGGTTCAAGGAGACGAACATCGCGGGGTGGTTCAAGGCGCCGCCGCTGGTCTTGCCAGAGCTGCCAGCCACCGCGTAGACCGCCCCTTCGTGGGAGCTCAGCCCGGCGGGTTTCTGGTACGCGCCGTTGCCAGCAGGGCGCCCATCCCCACCGTTCTTCAAGTACGCGCTGGAGAAGGTGCTGGAGCTGCCGTAGTGGCCGTCGATCAGATACGAGCGCTCGTAGCTGTGGCTGTGACCCGCGAGCACCAAGTCCACTCCGTAGTTCTCCAGGATCGGCAGCGCATTTTGACGCATGTCGATCAAGCGCGCCTCGGTGTCAGAGTCGTGAGAGCCCTTCGAGTACGGCGGATGGTGCCAGAACGCGACCAGCCAGGTTTGATTGGTCGACTGCAAATCCGTCTCCAACCAAGAGAGCATGGCTCCGCCGACGGCACGATTGCTGTCCTGTGAATCGAGCACCACGAAGTGTACGTTGGCGTGGTCGAAGGAGTAGTAGGCTTCCGTGCCCGAGGCGACGCCCCCTCCTTGGCCGTTGGCGGGCAGCGTGAAGATGTCGTAGTAGGGGCCGCTTTGCGTGCCCGAGTCCGCCGTGGCGGCGTCGTGGTTACCGAGCGTGGGCCACAGCGGCGTCGTGCGCAGCAGCTCCGGGTAGATGTCGAAGACTGCCGCTTGGTACTCCGAGTCCGTACCCGAGTTGTACGCATTGTCGCCGAGCATGAGCCACAGATCCGTGTACGCGCCGCCTGTGGCGCTTGTGTACGCGTCGTAGACGGCCGCGGCGTTGGCGTCCGCCGTGCCCGAATCTCCGATCACCCACACGCGTGTCGGCGCCGAGGTACCTAGGGGCGGGCTCGTCTCGAAGTACGTCGCCGCGTCGCCGCCCGTCAGCGTCTCCGTGCTGGAGCCCACGGAGTAGTAGTAGCGGGTGGCGGGCGACAATGCCGTCAGCGTCACCTCGTGCTCCGTGCGTGAACCCGAGACGCTCGCTACCTGAGTCAGGCTCGCCGGCGACGCGCCGTAGCGCACGACGCTATCCGTGCTCGTGTCCGTTCGCCAGCGCACGATCATGCTGCTGGCAGTGCCGAGCTGGAGATACGGTCCGCGCGTCACGTTGGCCGTCGCCGCAATGGCGGTGAGCACGAACGCTGTGCTCAGAACGACGACCGCACCCACCACCCCACGAAAGCGCTTGGCGCTGATCCATTTGCTCATACTCTTGCTCCCGCGGGGACCCCCGAGTCCCCCAACGCTTCACCCAATCGTACGCCTGACATACAACACCACTTCGACGCCACCGACAACCGACCAGCAGCCGCCCGCAGTATGCCGACATCAGCTCGGTGAACTGTGCCGTGTGAGTGACTTTATCAGCACAGACCCGATACACGAACGTACAAATTTGCGCCTTGCTTCGACCGCTCGGGAGAAGCTGGACTTCTATGCTGGAGGCGAACAGTATGGGAGCGTGAACGGGCCACGTGGGAGTTTGAAGGAGCCCATACTGGGCAGACGCCAGGGCGCCATGCTCGCGCTGTGCAGTGCGTTGATGTGGACGGCGCCCTCGGCGCTGGGGCACGGCGCGGTGCACGATCAGATATCGGCGATCACTGCGCGTCTGAAGGCCACCCCCGAGGATGCGATGCTCCACGTTCGTCGCGGCCGCCTCTACCTCGAAGCCTCCCACGTGGAGGACGCGGTGCGCGACTTCGAGCAGGCGCTCACTCTCGACGGAAAGCTCGCCCCGGCTCACTACTTCCTGGCGCTGGCGCTGCTGCAGTCGCAACGAGCTCAATCGGCGGAGGCTTCCGCCCGTCGCTTCCTCGGCCTGCTGACGAGCGATGACAGAGGCGGGCGGTATCGCGGGCAGCTGCTGCTGGCCAGATCGCTCAGCGCGCAGAAGCGTGACCAGGACGCATCGCTGGCTTACGACGCGGCGCTCGCGACGGGCCTAGGAGGACCTGACGATTACCTCGAGTACGCACGGGTCGCCGAACGAGCCGGTGGAGCCGAGCGTGCCCTGGCGGTGCTCGACGCGGGCCAGAAGAAGCTCGGCGCACTGGCTACGTTGGTCGAACGCGCCGTGCAATTGGAGCTGGGCCGGGGCAACACCGATGCCGCCCTCTTGCGCCTGGACGAGTTGATCCGCGCTCTGCCTCAGCCATGTGCGCAGCTGAAGTGGAAGGGCGACGTTCTGCGCCGGCTGAAGCGCAATCACGAGGCGCGCCAAGCGTATTCCCAGGCCTGGACGATCCTAGAGGCACTGAACCCAGCCAGACGTCGGGCCCCTGCCTATCGACAGCTCGCGCTGGAACTCGAGCGAGCATTGGCAGCCACCCGCTAGCCGCTCGACTTCTCAGTGTTGCGTCGCCGAAACATAGGCATTGGCCTGATCCAGCTAGCCTGAATGAGCTGGCGCCGAACAGTACACGGAAGCCTCGCGCACACCGAAATAGCGGTCTAAAAACGACCGATCCCCTCATGCGAGATCCGTTTTGTAGCGACCACATCCCGCGCTGGTGGTCCTTTGTTTGGCGCTGGGTCTGAACCTACGTAGCTGTTACGTTCCGCGGGTTTGAGATCAGCCACTGCTGAATCCAACTTTGAACTAAAATATGGAAAAGCTCAGCGCAACCGCCCACGAACGCGCGCATACGACGGTCGGCCCCGTCAGTGGACTACAAGACAAGAACCGAAGCAGCGGTGAGCCGGGACCGATCAGTCGTGCGCGCAAGCTGCGCGCTCGGCGCATCAAAACCGAAGAACTTCAACTCGGTCACCTCGAAGCCCGCGCCCACCACGCCTCACTGGGGAACCTCACCTGCGCGGTAGAAGACCTATCTCTCTCCGGAATGGCGTTGGTCTTTCCGCGCGCCACCAGTGAGACGACCGTCGCCTTGATCGGCGACCGGTTGGACAAACTGGAAGTCTTCTGCCCAGCAGGGTTCATCTATCGCGGCAGCGCCAACGTGAGGCGCGTTTCCGAACGCGGCGACGAGCTCGTGCTGGGAGTGGAGGTTCAATCCCAGGGCATCGATCTGGCCGAAGTCTACCGGCTCGGGACACGACATGGCTTCGCCGAACGACTCGAAGCAGCCGTGGGCGCCATCGATGCGGGTGTCTCCCCACGCTTCAAAGCTTGGGTCGCGGACTTGAGAGCCTACCTGGAACGCATGAAAGACTTCCTCGAGCGCGAGGAATCGATGTTGGAGAACCTCGATCGATTCAGCCGTGAGCAGGCGCTGTGGGCCTACCGACAAGAGACGGCACCGCGCGTGATCGAGCGACTCAATCGCGCCTCGCGCGAGCTCGGCGAGTTCGCCCGTGTGTTTTCGGAAGATCAACACCAAGCGCACCGCACCTACTACCAAGCGCAACTGCTTCCCTTGATGCAGCAGTCGCCGATCTTCAAGCGCGCTTCGCTCAAGCCGCTGGGCTACGCGGGCGACTACGAAATGATGAACATGCTCTACCGCGACCACGTCGAGGGCTCCTCGCTGTTCGCCGCCGTGCTCAACCTGTACGCTGGCCAAGAGCCAGCGGCTCGGGCGGTGGTCAACCGCTTGAGCTACTTGTCGGAGAAGCTGGAAGCGGCGATCGGCGACGGCCGCAAGGTGCGAGTGGCGAGCATCGGCTGCGGACCAGCACAAGAAATCTCCCACCTGCTCGAGCGGCGGCCGGAGCTGGGTCAGTACCTGGACATCGCCCTGATCGACCAAGAGGAGCGCGTGCTGACTTTCTGCGAGCGCACCTTGGCCCCTTACGTCCAGAAGACAGGGGTGCGCATCGATTTCATCCGCGAGTCGGTCCGGCGGCTGCTGGCCACACGGCAACTCAAGGATGCCCTCGGCGAGCGGGATCTGATCTACAGCGCCGGATTGTTCGATTATCTCGACACCCGGAGCTTCTCCGCCTTGCTGGCGGCCTTGCACGCGGCCCTGGCGCCGGGCGGGCAATTGGTGATCGGGAACTACTCCGAACCAAATCCATCCAGATACTTCATGGAATACTGTCTGGACTGGTACCTTATCCACCGAAATGAGCAGGAGCTCCGCGCATTTGCAGAGGCCTTGGAGCCTCGCCCAAGCCGCATCGAGGTGGATTCGGAACCGCTTGGGCTCAACATCTTCCTCAATACCTGGAAGTAGCCGCGACAGTCAGCCCGAAGCGGGCGTCGAGTCGTTCCAACAGTACCTGCGTCGGGTCAACCTGGCCGGCGCACGGCTGGCTTACGTGCTGGCCGCCATCCTGGTGCCCGCCACGTCGCTGCTCGACTGGGTGGGTGCGCCAGAGCGAGCGCTGGAGTTCCTGGTGCTGCGAGGGATCGTCAGTGCGCTGGCGCTGGTGGGCGTCTTTCTGACGTACCAAAGGCCGTTGCGGCGGCACCCAGTGGCCCTCGGCGCGGGCTCGCCGTTGCTCTGCGCCCTCGCCATCGAGGTGATGATCCTGCGCCTCGAGGGTCCGGCCTCGCCTTACTACGCAGGGCTGAACCTCTGCATCTTGGCCGTCGCGGTGCTGTACACCTGGCACTGGAAGCAGTCGCTGCTGGTCTCGGGCACGATCGTGGCGATGTGGTTGTTGCCAGCGCTGCCACCGTGGCTTTCGGGGGAGCTCAGCAATCAGGCCTTCTTCAACAACCTGATCTTCTTGATCGACACCGCCGCCATCGCCGTGGCCTCGGCCGTGATCCGCTATCGAGGGGCGCAACGCGAACATCAGGCGCGCGAAGAGCTGGCCGACCTTTCCGACGAGCTCGCCACCGCCCTGGAGCGCCTGCAGGAAAACGACCGCCTCAAGAACGAGTTCTTCGCGAACATCTCACACGAGCTGCGAACGCCGCTGACACTGATCCTCAGCCCGGTGGACGACATGCTGTCCCGCGAGCTGCCCCCCGCGACGAAGAAGTCGCTGACCATCGTGCGGCGTAACGCGCAGCGCCTGCTGCGCTTGATCGACGACTTGCTGGATCTGGCGCGCTTGGATGCCCGAGGCCTGCGCCTCAACGTCGCCCGCGTGGATCTGACGGATCTCGTCGAGCGCGTTGCCGAGTCCGCCAGACCAGCCGCCGAAGCCCACGACATCGAGCTCGTCAGCGAAGTGGGCCAGAACACCGTCGTGTTTGGCGATCCCCACCGCCTCGAGATCATCCTGACCAACTTGCTCGGCAACGCGATCAAGTTCACCCCGGCGGGTGGCAGCGTGCACGTACGCCTGTGGAGCGATCAGGCAGGCGTGCACGTCTCCGTGACCGACACCGGCCCCGGCATCGCGCCGGAAGACTCGGACCGCATCTTCGATCGCTTCTACCAGGTCGAGGGCAGTGAACAACGGGTCAAGGGCGGTGCCGGTATCGGGCTACCACTCGCCAAGAGCCTCGCCGAGCTACACGGCGGGGAGCTGACGGTGTCTAGCAAACTCGGGCATGGCGCCACTTTCACGCTCTTTCTGCGATTGGGCTCCCAGCACTTCAAGGACGAGGTCCTCGAACGCCGCCGTGTGCGCGCGGACCGTCATCCTGGACGACGCGCAGAGGACCGACCTCACTCCGAGCCGCCACTCGCTCCCGCCGACGCTGCAGCGCCGGTGCCGATGGAAGACGAGGACAAGATCCGCCTCGCCCGCGGACGCAAGGCGTGCATCCTGGTCGTCGAAGACGAAAAGGACCTGCGCGACTTCATCGTTGCCTCCCTGGGCCCCGAGTTCGAGGTCATCTGCGCCACCAATGGTGAACAAGGTCTGGAGCGCGTCCAGCACGAGCGCCCCGACTTGGTGCTGACCGACGTGATGATGCCCAAGATGAGTGGCACGGAGCTGTGTCGTGCCATCAAGAGCGACCGCCAGCTGCGCAACACTCCCGTCATTCTGCTGACCGCGCGCTCCGGCACGGACCCGACCTTGGAAGGGTACTCCTCG
>JBNKZR010000314.1:0-9221 GCA_050301735.1 Polyangiaceae bacterium
ACTGTGGACTTCGAGCTTTTCAAGCTGCTAGGTCTACACGCAGCGGCGGCACTCATGGCCTCTGGCCTGTACGCCAAAGCTGGGCGAGTACTACCCCACTCCGAAGCCTTTGGTTCGCTACAACAGCGCTGAATGATCGACGTACCCTTCGAGGATCGATGACGCAACAGTACTCCTGCCTGGTGGTTGAAGACTCCCCGATGATGCGACAGCTCGTCGTGTTCGCGCTCGGGAGACAGAAGAACCTGCACGTGACCGAAGCGGATGACGGCGTGGATGGCCTGCGCAAGCTGGCCTCATCGACTTTCGACATCATCTTGACGGACATCAACATGCCGATCATGGACGGGCTCAAGCTCGTCAAGCGCGTCCGGAGCGATCCTGTTCACAAGGACACGCCGATCGTCATCATTACGACTGAGGGGTCGCAGGAGGATCGCCAGCGAGCGCTGCAGCTCGGAGCGAACGCGTACATTACCAAGCCAATTCAGGCCCCACAAGTGATCCAGACGGCGCGAGAACTGCTCAGCCTGGAGTAGCGGAACCTTTGGAGAGGGCCGCGCAATGGCACCAGCGTGCCAAAGCTGGACTTGGCGTGCCGGCCATGACACGTCTGAGCGATGACCCGACGCAGGGACCCCACCACGGTCGGAGACGTGCTGGCGAAGAGCGCCCGCCTGCAGCGTCCCGGCCACCTCAGCTGGTGGCTTTGGCGTGACATCGTGGGTGATCGCGTTGCCGCCCGCTCCAAGCCGCTATCCCTGGAACGGGGCACACTGCTGCTGCGGGTCCAGTCGTCTTTGTGGGCCCAGGAGCTCTCGCTGCTGGCCCCGATGGTCAAGGAGGGCTTGTTGCAGCGCGGCATTCATGTGCAAAACATCCGCTTCTCCGTCGGCGAAGTGAGCGTTCCCTCGACCAGACCCGCCGTGACGCGACCCAAGCCACATCCCCTATCCGCAGAGCTGACCGCAAGGCTCGACAGAATCGACGACCCGGAGCTGCGGGAAGCCATCCGACGAGCCGCTAGTCTCAGCCCGCCCGACGAATGAGCCGACGGCGCTCGACGCTCAGCTCAGGGCTGCGAGCTGTTCCAACCCCTCGAGACGACGCACCAAGAACCGCTCCGCGGGGCCCAGCGTGTTCTGGCGCCGGCGCACGTCGCTGACGTATTGACGCACCACGTTGATGCTGACTCCGTTGGCGACCCGGACCGCGCTGTAGAGTCGGTCGATGACCGTCGCTGGCAGCAACCCGGAGGTCATCTGGTAGAGGCTGAAGGCGTAGTCCACCCACTTGCCCTGCCGAGTGGCCTCCGCCAGGCGCACGGCGAGCATCGCCGCCATCTCGAGGGTATCCGCATCCACGTCCGTGCCCAGGCTGACTCGCTTCTGCACGTCCAAGAGCGCCGTCCTGACGATCTTCTCGGCGTCGGCACCACGCCCCACGGCGAGCATCTTATCGGCAAGTATCGTCAGCGTGTCGAGGGCTTCTCCGTCGCGGACAGCCGTCGCTTCCTCGACCTCCATGTTCATCAGCCGGGCCGTGTGCTGTGCGGAGAGTGTCTCTGCACCCCAGCGACGCCGATTGTCCTCCGCCGCAGGCCCCAGATAGATGTGTATCACTTGGTTTCCGAGGCGCAGCTCGTCGCCGTTGTTCAGAACGGACGACTGCCGAATGCGTTCGCCATTGACGAGCACCCCATTGACGCTGCCCAAGTCCTGAACGACCGCGGTCTGCCCATCGAACTGCACCGCAGCGTGCCGACGCGACGCAAGCGGATCGTCGAGCACCACCTGACAACTGTCGTGACGGCCGAGGAGCGTCCGCCCTATGCGCACTTCGACGTCGTGTCCGCCGATACGCATCCAGCAACGCTGCGGCTCAGCTGTGGCCGTTTGAGACAATGGAACTCCGCGTCAACACACTTCTCAAGAAGATAGCCCCGTCGACGACGGGAGTCGAGGAAGGTGCGACTTTCTCTCGGACTTCAGACCAGCAACGAGCGCAGCAGACCTTCCGCACGGCTGAGCACGAAGCGCTGGTGAGGAGTCATGCTCGCCTGATGGGCGCGATGAAGGGCGATGTAGTCACCAAGAGCACGCAGTTGCCGCGACTGCATTCTTCTCGCGTTCGCGTAGAGCTGCTCTACCGCCTGCTCGGGGGCGTGCGTCTCAGCAGCGATGCACAACTCGAAGACATAGCTGAGCCAGCGCCCTCCGTCGGTCTCGCAGGCGAGTTGGCTCGCGTACCCGATGGCCTGCTCGAGAAGCTCGTCATCGGGACGCTGACCCTGGAGCACGCGACTGAGGAGGTTTTCCAGATGATGGCGAAGAATTCGCTCGGCTTCGACAGCGTTACCCAACGCCAGCGCCTTGGTCGCTAGCCGACCCAACAGAGCCAACATCTCCTTGGCATCCGTTGTTTGCTCCCGCGCTGTCGTGGAGTTGGCACGAGGGTTCGTACCCGTCACCAAAACCAGTTCGGTGCCACCCACCGTCAACTGATCGCCTGGCAGCAAGGCTTGCGAGCCGCGCACGCGGGTGCCGTTGACCGCGATTCCGTTGCGGCTCCCCAAGTCCTGAATCGTCACGACCTCTTCCCCCACCTGCAACAGCCCGTGGTGACGAGAAACCAGCGGGTCGTCCAAGCACAGGCTGCAGTCAGGACTGCGCCCGACGAGGTGGTCCCCCAGCCCGAGCCGCACGTCGTTGCCCTGATAGATGAGCCTGAACTTCATCCCCGTGCTCCAACATACGCCTCTCGCCCACCCCGGTCAAAGTGGTGGGGCGTACCTGGAGCGGGATGAAACACTTCAAAACGGGCCCCAGCCAGTGCGCTATGGAAAGAGAAAGGGTCGGAAACTTCGTTCCGACCCTTTCTCTTTCACGCGCGCTTCTGACTCGACAAGCGGCCTTTCTCAGCTCACCGAGACAGCGAACGCCTTCTTGACGTCGTGAGTGCTTCGGATCTTCTCCAACAGCTCTGCACTGAGCGGCGTGCTCAACGCCCACAGCGACGCAGCATCGTTGCCAGCATCGGACAAACCTACCTGCATACGCTCCACGTTGATCCCGGCGGTACCGAGCTCGGTGCCGACAGCACCGATCACACCGGGCTTGTCGTCGTTGCGGATGACCAGGATGTTGCCCATGAATTGGGCGTCCATCTTGAAGTCGTTCCATTGCACGAGCCGCGGACTTCCATCCGCCGCCAGGGTACCGCTGACGGTAGCGCACTCACCGTTGGCCCCAGTGACCTTAATGGTCACCAACGTCGAGAAGCGACTCTTCTCGTTGGTAACCTCGTGGCGCACCTCGATGCCGCGGTCTGAGGCAACCAGAGGCGCGTTGACCGGGTTGACCTCGTTGTCGAGGAAGTGATCGAGCACACCTGCCAAGGTCGCATTCACGATGGGAGCAACTCGCAGCGAGGCCACCTCGCCACTGAAAACCACGTCGATGGAACGCGGGCTCAGCGTCTCCACTTGGCCCAAGAACTGACCGAGCCCGTTGCCCAACTTCAGGTAAGGTTCGAGCACTGCTGCCATCTCGCCCGGCACAGCGGGCACGTTGACAGAGTTCGATATCTCGCCCGAGCTCAAGTAGGCAACCACCTGCTCCGCGATTTCCAGCGCGACGCGCAACTGAGCTTCCTTGGTGGAGGCACCCAAGTGCGGGGTGGCCACGACCATCGGGTGCTTGATGAGCTCCGTCAAACCAGGAGGCTCCTCCACGAACACGTCGACGGCCACGCCACCGACTTTGCCAGATTCCAGACCACGAAGCAGCGCGTCGTCTTCGAAGATCCCGCCGCGAGCGGCGTTCACCAGAAGAACACCCTTCTTCATCTTGTCGATGGCAGCGTCGTTGACCAAGCCCTTCGTCTCGGGCGTCAGCGGCGTATGCACGGTGATCGCGTCCGCGCGCCCGAACAGCTCGTCCAAGCTAACCAGCTCGATCCCGAGCTCTGCCGCGCGCTCTTTCGACATCACGGGGTCGAAGCCCACCACCTTCATTTGCAGGCCTTGAGCACGGTCAGCAACGATACGACCGATGTTGCCCAGTCCAATCACGCCCAACGTCTTGCCAGAGAGCTCGCGGCCGCTTGCAGCCTTCTTCTCCCATTTGCCCTCTTTCATGGCTGCGGCGGCAAACGGGATCTTGCGGGCGATGCTGAACAGCAAAGCGAGCGCATGCTCGGCAGTCGTGGTCGCATTGCCCGTCGGGGTGTTCATCACGATCACGCCCTTGCGGGATGCTTCCTTGACGTCGACGTTGTCGACGCCAATGCCAGCACGCCCCACTACCTTGAGCTTGTCCGCGGCAGCCAGCACTTTGGCTGTCACCTTCGAGCCGCTGCGGATGACCAGGCCGTCCACGCCCTTGATGGCCTCTGCTAGCTCATCTTCGCTGAGCCCGGGCTTGTATTCGCACTCGATGCCTTCGGCCTGCTGGAGAACCGCCAAGCCGTCATCACTCAATGTGTCACTTACCAGAACCTTAGCCATCACTTGTACTCTTTCATGAAGCTGACCAGAGCCTCGACCCATGCCAGAGGCGCTGCGTTGTAGATGGAAGCACGGACACCGCCCACCGAGCGGTGTCCCTTGAGACCGACGAGCCCTTTCGCAGCCGCCTTGGCGATGAAGTCGGCTTCCTTCTCAGCGGTCTCCAAGTTGAACACGACGTTCATCACGCTACGAGCCCCCGGCTTGACGGGGCAACGGTAGAAGCCGTCGCTGCCATCGATCGCTTCATACAGCAGCTCCGCCTTGGTGCGGTTCTGCTTCTCCATCGCAGAAAGCCCTCCTGCAGCTTTGACCACCTTCATCACGTTCCGCAACATGTAGATGGGGAAGGTCGGCGGCGTGTTGTAGAGCGAGTTCGCTTCCACGTGCGTTTGATACTTGAAGATCGTGGGAATGTCTTCGCGGCCACCGGCGATCCATTCCTTGTCGGCAATGACGAGGGTGATGCCGCTGGGACCGATGTTCTTCTGCGCTCCGGCGTAGATCAACCCGAACTTCGAGACGTCGATCGGGCGCCACATGATGTCACTCGACATGTCGGCTACGAGCCGCACGCTGCCGGTGTCCGGAAACTGATGCCACTGACTACCCGCGATGGTGTTGTTGCTGGTGATGTGCACGTAGGCAGCATCGGGATCGAGTGACAGATCGGCTTGTCCCGGGATGTCGACGTACTTCCCATCCGGCACGTCCCAGGCGATCTTCACCTGTCCAACCGTCTTGGCCTCCTTGGCAGCCTTCTTCGACCACGAACCGGTAACCACGTAGTCCGCGCTCTTGCCAGCGCTCAGAAAGTTCATCGGCACCATGGCGAATTGCTGGCTCGCCCCACCCTGCAACAGCAGAACGGTGTGAGTGTCGGGAACTCCGAGCAACTCCGTGACCAGGGCGATCGCCTCGTCGTGCACCGCAGCATATGTCTTGCCGCGGTGGCTGTGCTCCATGACGCTCATGCCACTGCCGTCGATGTCGAGCAGTGACTTCTGCGCTTCTTCGAGCGCCGAGAGCGGGAGCGTTGCTGGTCCTGGGTTGAAGTTCATTACACGCGCCATAGCTGTTCCTTCTCCACGGGCTGCAATCCGGATGCCCGGGGGGTTCGGGTAGTGGTTTGTCGCGATTAGGTCAAGCTGAGACGCTCACTGAACGTGTCCTCGCCCCCTGCGATCCGTTCAGGGCGAGTCCGCAACGGCTCGACGCAGCCGGGCGTCGGACACCGCCCCCGGTCGCAGTACATCGAACTCGTCCCCCCGAACCCGCACCAAGGTTGAGACCGGACCGCCCGGAGCGTTCGGGCCCACCACGAGTACATCGGCGGCATCCGCCGCGAGTGCGTGGCGCAGCTCTCCGGCCACGGCGCATGGCGGCTCACCGGCCAGGTTGGCGCTCGTTGCCGTCACCGGTCCACCAAAAGCCGCAACGATTGCAGCTGCCGGAGAAGGGCCCGGCACTCGCACCGCGACGCTGCCGCTCGCCTGCACACGCGGGTCGAGCTCGGTCGCAGCTGGTAGAACCAGCGTGAGCGGACCCGGCCAAAATGCGCGAGCAAAACGCAGCGCTGATGCAGGCACGGAGCCCACCAGCGCGAGCCACGCCGCTTCGTCGGGCACCATCAAGCCGACCCCCTTGGTTGGCGCACGCCCTTTGAGCGCGAACAGAGCGTCGAGCGCCTTCGGCGCGTGCGCATCTACCATGAGAGCAAAAAACGATTCCGTTGCCGCGGCCACCACACGGCCCTGGCGGAGCGCCTCGACGGCACGAGTCAGGTCGTTCAGAGACAGACCGTGCTCGAAGCGATTCGCGATCACGCGCCGCCCGTGCCCAGCTGACGATGCCCGATGTCTCGGCGGTAGTACGCGCCGTTGAAGTGGATCCGTCGACAAGCTGCGTACGCTCGCTCCTTGGCCTGCTCCAGGGTCGGTGCGGTCGCCGTCACCCCCAAGACTCGCCCTCCGGCCGTCAGCACGGCGTCGTGCACTCGTCGGGTTCCCGCGTGGTATATCTTCACGCCTGGGGTGGCCTCAGCCTCCGCCAATCCGGAGATGACGTCTCCCTTGCGTGGGCTCTGAGGGTAACCCTCGACCGACATCACGACACACATGCCGTACTCCCGTCGGAGCTCGATGAGGTCTGGCTGGAGCTCACCCCGGGCAGCAGAGGCGAGCAGTCCGGCAAAGTCGCCGTCGATCAGATTGACGAGCACTTGGGTTTCCGGATCGCCGAAGCGCACGTTGACCTCGATCAGGGCCGGCTCACCCGCTGGAGACACCATTAACCCGGCGAACAGCGTGCCGACGAAAGGTCGACCGTCTTTGCGCATGCCGTCGACGATCGGACGCACGATCTCCTCTTCGATCCGCAGGGCCAGCTCCTGGTCAACCAGACTCGTCGGACCGTAGGTGCCCATACCGCCGGTGTTGGGACCGGTATCGCCTTCCCCGATCCTCTTGTGGTCTTGAATCGCTGGCAGCACGAAGGCCCGCTCCCCGTCACAGATCGCATGCACCGAGAGCTCCTGCCCAACGAGCCGCTCCTCGATCACGACCTTCCTGCCGGCGTCGCCGAAAGCTTCGCCTGAAAGCATGCTCCGTGCGACCTGCTCGGCTTCTTCGAAGCTCTCGGCCACCGTCACGCCCTTCCCTGCGCACAGACCCGTCGCCTTGATCACTGGCGGCGTCTCGAACCCCTCCAGCGCCGCGCTCAGCTGACCCAGCTCCGAAACCTCGACGTGGCGCGCGGTGCGGATGCCGTGACGCACGGCAAAGTCCTTCATGAACGCTTTGGATGCCTCCAGCTCGGCCGCCGCCCGACTGGGACCATACGTCAGGAAGCCGGCCTCTCGGAGCTGGTCTGCCAGACCTTCACACAAAGGCGCCTCCGGGCCGATCACCACCAGGTCGGGGCGCAGTTCGCTGGCCATGGCCAGCGCATCGCCAGAACGAGCCTCGAGCCCGGCTCCCGCAATGCCCGCGTTGCCGGGGCAAACCACGACGCGCGCGACGCGCTCACAGCGCGCCAATCGGTCCGCCAACGCATGCTCGCGACCGCCACCACCAACGACCAGTATCGTCTCAGACATGGCCGCGCCCTATCACGTTTGCCGAGACTTGTGGGGTGCGTCTTGCGGCGCCCGCCGCTCAAGCTTCCGGAATTGGGACCACCGCTGGTTGGCGTCGTATCGGACGGGCCAGAGCGCTCTCGACCAACCGACGGCAGAGCTCGCTGAAGTCGATACCGTCGACGCCAGCGGCTTCCGGGTAGTTGCTGGTGCTCGTCATCCCCGGCAGGGTGTTTACCTCAAGCACGGCCATCTCGTCCTCGGCAAGCACGAAATCCACTCGAGACAGATCGCGACAACCAACGGCCCGGTGAGCGCTGGACTTGCTCGTAGACGCCCGCGGGCAACCGCGCCGGACACTCGTGCTCGCTGCCGCCGGGCTGGTAGCGGGCGCGGAAGTCATACCAACTCGAAGCGGTGCTACGCACGAGCGTCGGAGGCAAGGCACGCGCCCCACCGCCGACGTCCAACACGCCACAGGTCACCTCAGCACCGACCACGTAGCGCTCCACCAACGCGCCCGGATCACCCGACAGCGCCAACTCGAGCGCGTCTCTCAGCTCCGCGTCGCTCGTGCCAGCCTCGAGCCGACTCACACCAATGGCGGAACCTCCGGCAGCCGGCTTGACGACGACCGCCGCGCCGAGATGCTCGCGGATCTGAGTCAGCGCGACGCCCAAGTCGTCGTCGCGCTGACCCCAATACTCGTCTGCGACAGGCAGGCCCGCTGCACGAAAGAGCGTCTTTGCCGTCGGCTTGTGGGCCGCCATGGCCAAAGCACGCACGTCGGAACCAGGGCAGTCCGAACACCTCCAGCAATCCCTGCAAACAACCATCCTCGCCTATGGGCCCGTGAGCGACGGGAAACACCACCGCCGGCTTGGCTGCCAGCAGCTGCGCTGCCAGGTCTCCGTTCAGCTCGAAGACTCGCGGGACGAAGCCCGCCTTCGAGAGAGCCGCCGAAACGCCTTCGGCAGACTTGTCACTGACGGCGGCCTCGCGGGAAGGACCACCCGCAACGACCGCAATCCCCAGTGCTGACACGAATCCCTACTTGTCATGCTCCGCGGACAGTTCCCAGGGCAAAACGCCAGCGCCGACTTGCTGATTCCCGGACCGCGCCCAACCCAGCACGGTCTTCGCGGGTCTGACCGACGTGACGCTTGGAGACTCTCGGACGCTTGACCTCTGCGGCGTATCGTGGCTTCAAGGGGAAGTGAACACCGCTAGAAGCCTCGTCGCACGCCTTCCTGAGGCCCTGACCCGTGCTCGTCTGACCACGCTGGCACTTGCCGCCGGGGCAGCCCTGGCCTTCGGCGGGAGCTTCCTCAGTGCCACTCCCCTGGCGACGGCAGCCGGCGACGACCCGGCCACACGCGCCGATGAACTACTCGCCCAGGTCGAGCAACGAGCGGGCAAGGCGGACATTACGGAGGTGGTCAAGAAGGCGCGCCAGCTCGTCAACGAGGCCCGCGCTGACGGAGCTCGACCCGAAGTCGCCCGCGTCCACGGTGAGGCTGCGCTCGAATGGGCAGCCACGGCGTCAGACTGGCTGACCGCCATCGAGAAGGAAGCGGCGGCGGATGATGCCGAGCTGGCGTTGGCCAAAGCTGAGACGGAGCTCAACCACGCGCGTGC